>JAUYBJ010000057.1 GCA_030693155.1 Methylococcales bacterium | reverse complement strand
TTGCCAATCCAGTGTTTGGCGTAAAGCTTTTGGTACGCCAGTTGGTGAGCGTGTAGCGATTGCTTTCAATACCAATTATTGTCCAAATGTAGATGCCTTTGTATATGGGCAAAAGCAATCTCAAGGCGCAGTTTATCAAGGACTTTACATTAGTGTTGATGGTTTTACAGCAGCATATAAGAATGGCCAAAGCGAAGGCCATATGGGATATGAAAGCACTTCAACCATTATAAAAGCTGGTGAATGTTTTGTTATTCGTGATGTTGGAGGTGGCGGTAACAGGTCAGCTTGGTATAGACCAATATAACAACTTTGCCAAAATTATAAGAAGGCATAATGTAGGGCGCTTTAGCCCTAACTACATGTATATCCATTGGTATACATAATGCCACCTTCATAAGTGCAGCTTTCACTGCTGCTTGATGATAAAGATTGAGTAAATCCAGATGGACAGCTACAACTGCCAGTTTTTGGATTTGCAGATACGCATTGACCAGACAATCCATACTTACTACAAGAGCCTTTAGTTGCATAGCCCCAGACAAAGGTACCGCCAGAGACTGGAGTTGATGAAGGTGTTCCGCAAACACCATCCCCACTACTATTAATAGCAACTATAGCTTGTCCACTTGGGCATGATGCAGCTAACAACCTTGAAGCTTTCCGCCAAACACTGGATTGGCAAATATATTACGAAAAAGCCTTATTGTTCACAGCTTATTGTGGACGTCGTAGATGTTGTTGAACCTCCGTAAGTACAGTTATTCACAATAGATACTGAAATAAGCGTATTAGCTACTGAGCCACTAGGACAAGTACAACTTCCAGTTATATTATTAGCTGCTAGACAAGTTGTTGAACCAGATACTGTAGGCTGACATGCAGAAGAGGTTAGTTGGTGACGTCTATATCCACCGTAACCAGAGTTAAAAAATCCTTGATACCCACCCATTGCTTTCTTCCAGCTACTGGATTGGCAAGTTAGTTGAGCGGCCAGTTGGCACTACATTCAGTGGTGTCGTATGGATATGAACTAGACTTGAATGAACCAGATACTCCGTTCGCCTCAGTTTTAGCTCGGCAAGTCCCTGTATATGAAGCTGTTGCCGATAATCCAACAACCCATCCGCTATCCGATGTATGGGCCTTGCACCTTGTATATACAGTTCCACCAATATCCACCATGCTGTAGGCAGTAATGCCGCTTTGCGGTGAACATGATATTGTTTTTCCTTTCATTGGTGCAAGTACACCAGTCATGCCCGTTCCTACCGAGCCAGTGGCTTTCTGCCAGCTACTGGATTGGCAAATATATTACGAAGGAATTAATTCCTCATGCATGCTAATAAAGCTACGTTTCTAGGGCGCACCTTGAGCCATTGTTGCGTGCTTGTGTAACCAGCATCGCCATCTCTAGAAATACTAGAACCGTTAGTAACAGAATCAGCATTGTTGTACTGTAAGTATGCGGCTTGATATACCCAGCGACCAAATTCTGTACCATCCTGGAAGCTCCCAACAGCTCTTGAGGAATCAACACCGCGACCAGCATCCAATCCCCTAATAAATTCCCCACGAAGATCGACCGTGCCGTTAGTCCCATCGGCTGCCACCCACCCAGATGGACATGAGGATGCATTAAAGAAGCCATACAATCCTGCTGAGTCACCTTGCGCTTTCCGCCAAACACTGGATTGGCAAGAAAATTAACCGCATAGTGCAACAGCCGTACCTGATGCTCCTGCCATACCCCCACCAAATGCACAAGAATATCTATTGGAAGATAAATACCCAGTTCCAGAACCCTGACAAAAACCTGTTTTCGCAGTTGTTGAGACAGGGCAATACGCATGTGCAGTACAACTACCTACTGAGATAGAACAATTGCCAGTAACGGCATTTGAAATAACTGAACTCCCATTAAATGAGACTCCGCCTCCTTGGGCTTTCTTCCAGCTACTGGATTGGCAAATCAAGGATAAGCACATTTTTTTAAAGATGAAGTGGTAGACGCTCCAGTACAAACCCAACCACTCATAGACATATATCCTGGACATGATGTAGATGTAGTTATGCCGTACATGTAGCTACCAACGGGGCAGTCGCCTGCCGTAGTGAGTATGTCTCCACGTGTAATAGTAACCGTCCCTGATGCTTTCCGCCAAACACTGGATTGGCAAATCTATACTTAATATCCGTAAGCCCTACCAGCATCTATCAATTGCTGTATATTTAAACCACCACAATCCGTAGTTCTTGAAGTTGCTCTAAATCCTTTTGTTGAAAAGTAAAAATCAATAGTATCGCCTCCAAGTGTTCTATATCTAACTTGATCTGTGGAAGCATTTACATTGTGAATATAATATCCCTCCCTTTGTCCTCCTGAGGATGCTTGTATACACCAAAAACCATCTGGCCAAGTCGGATCACCTATTATTTTTGAAGAAATGTCCATCGTGCTAGATAGTTTTCCCCAGCTACTGGATTGGCAAGAAAGTATCAGACCATTGGCATCCCTTGCTATACGGCCATTTGGAGAACATGCAGTACCCTCAGTTGCAGTAGAAGTGACCTCTAAATTGCCTGCAAGCTTGTTAATTGTTGCAGTACCAGGAACAGCTACAGTATCCGTAACAGCATCACCTAAAGAAGTATTTCCATTAACGGTTAAATTACCTGCAAGCGTACTATTGCCAGTAACACTTAAGGTCGCAGCTGTAGCTGTACCAGCAATTAAAATGTTGCCAGAATCATCAACTGCCAACGGTTGCCAAGTACCAGCGCCATTACAAGTATAAGGACGTGCACCTGTACCAACACTTGGAGACTGCACAATTCTTGTTTGCCATGCTGATGCAGCATTGCAAGCAATAAGATTTAATGCCGTTATATTAGCGACTGGATCTGTCCAAAATGCGCTACCTTGGGTTTTCCAGTTAGTACCATCACACATTAATACTTTACCTGTAGCATCACGGCCAAGAGCTCCTAACGTAGTACAAGCGCCATTTACAGCTTGTACTGTGCCGCCACCCATAATGATTGGGGTATTCATAGTATTTAATGTGGTATTACCTGGTACTGCGTCTCGATATAAAGCCGCAGAAACCGCATTACCATCAGCAAACCAAAGCGCTATTGCAGGATGACCAGCTGCAAGTGTTGGAGTACCAGCTGTACCATCACATTTTTGTGTAAGATTGTTAGCATTTGCAAAATTACCTACTGCTAAACTGTAGCCACCCATTGCGCCACGTATTGTTGTAGTCGCCGTAGAATATATTCCTGCCCCAGCACCCCCGATGGTTGCAGCAATTTGACCTAAAGTTAAATCATCGATAGTGTCTCCACCTTCGGTAATTGCTAAAGCCGTAAGATTGTTTGCGGTTGGTTCTAACACCAATACGCATGTGTTTTGTTTACGTGGGTTTGCTACTGCATAGCCAGTGGTTAAATATCCACCTGCAATAAGATCACTTACGCGAATTAAAGCAGGAGCTGTTGCTGTGGCCACTGCGGTAACAGCTGCATAATTGTCTTTAATATATTCATTCGCAGCATCACCTACAGTTTTAAGATGTAAGGCTGTTACAGAGGCTCTTGTGTCTTCTGTAGACTGATTAATTAAGGAGTTAATCCCCACAGCCATGGCGGACATAATAGTGATTGCTACAATCAGCTCGATTAAAGTAACACCAGCCTGTTTTCTGGTTAGTTTTTTCACGGAATTAACTCCAAAATAATTATTAAGCATTACGAATCTTGTCATACACAGCTGCATTACCAGATACAGCTCTAGCTGCTTCAACTTTATCAATTACACCATCAGCAATCAGCTTGAGTATTGAATCTGCCAGTGGAATAGAAACACCGTCATCTTCTTTTCTGCTCATCATCGATGTAATTTTGTCTGGCTCACCTAAGAATCTTGAATATTGACGCTTATGATTTGCTAGAAAATCTACGGCCAATGCATATCCGTCACCATTTTTTTTAGGGATCAATGTTTGATTGATCACACCCACTAAACTGCCAGATAATGATTGAAGTCTGGATGCACGTTCATCTGCATTAAAAAATCCTAAGATTTTACTAATGGTGCCAATGGCAGAACTGGCATGTAAAGTACCTATAACAAGATGGCCTGATTCACCTGCAATCAATGCTTGTTCAGCGGTTTCTTTATCCCTGATTTCACCAATTACAATAATGTCTGGCCGTTGACGTAAAGCATCCTTAACACCTTCACTAAAACTCAATACATCTACGCCGATTTCACGTTGAGAAAACACCGCTTTTTTACTTTTATGCAAAAATTCAATAGGATCTTCAATCGTTAAAATATGAGCATTCCGATTGTCATTAGTCACATCAACCATTGCGGCCATGCTTGTAGTTTTGCCTGATCCAGTAGGGCCAGAAAGTAAAATAATACCACTGGTATTTTCTAACAAAAGGCGCACTGATGCAGGTAGGCCTGTTTCCTGAATAGTAGGTGGATCCATAGGTACACGTCTAATCGATGCCATGAGTTTTTTACCACCAAAAGCAAGATATGCATTGATTCTCAAACGCACTGTTTGTAAATCCAAAGGACGATTGATAGAGCCTTTAAGCAGGGCTTTTTCCCAATCAGGCTCAATATTAGCCAAGAAGTTACCTATATCTTCAAATGAAGGTAAATGAATAATATTTGAATCAACCCAGCCCTTACTTGTCTTGATCATTAAAGGTGCGTCTGATTCAAGTCTAATATCAGAAAATTGAATTTCTGATTTTAAAAGCTCAAATATTGAAGTAATTAATTCATTTTGTTCAGTCATGTTATTTTCCTAAGATTACTAGTGCGTTATTCGGAATGGCTGCAGGTAACACAACCCCAGTATCAAAACCATTTGGCGATTGAAGATGTCCTGTTCCTGTATTCTTTATACCTACCAATGATGATTTCATTGATTTGATGTAAATAGAATTCACAGTGTTATGTTTTAGTGTTGTAGTTGAATATACAAACAATGTGCCGCCACTGATTACATTTGTCCAATTAGCATCACGTATGTAGCCTGGCAACCAGTAGGACGCTAAAGAAGCGTCAGAAATAGTGCCTGTTGCACCAGGATTGACCTCTAAATATTTCTGTACAGCTTTTCTATAGGCCACAAAATTAGTGGCCGATACGTCAGCTGCGACTTCGGTAGAAAATTTTTCTTCTTTAGGTATTTGAATTGTCAAATACAAAGCAAATAAAGAAGCAAATAGAGTCACAATCCAGAGGGGCGTCATTTACGGGCACCTTGCATCATTTTATTCAGCTGGAACGTTACTTCACTTGCAACCTGATCAAACCTGCGCAAACGAATCATATTTCTAACGCCCATACTGCTTTCATTTTCACCCATCCACAAAAACTCTACTTTGGGACGTTTAGTTTCTGTATCTAATTTTTGATGCATAACACAAAGCAAACCACCTGCAAGCAAACTAGCCGTATCTTCTGGTGTACCAGCCACACCATTGGCTAAAGAGTACATTCTTTCGATTGCCATAGGCACAGAGTCAGCATGGGTAGTACAGATCACCAACCTACCATTGATCGAGGCTCTTAAAGCTTCTGCAGCAGTCTCAGAATCCCTTACTTCACCTAAAAATATAATGCTAGGTGCCCAACGTGCCGCTTTACGACATGCATCACCGAACTGGCCACGTTCTACCCATGTCTGATAACAAACACCTTCACCATGTTTTCCCTCTAATGGCATTTCTGGTGGATCTTCGATCGTAATTGCAACACCGCCATAAGTAATCAATCTTGAAGAAACAATCGAAGATGCAGTAGTGGTCTTACCTTGACCAAATGCACCACCAATGACAATCAATCCTGAAAGATTAGGCTTCATAAAATTAGATATGTAACCTGAGTGAATATTTAATTCACTTAATTCTGGCACTTTAGAAGGGAATCTACGTAATACATAAGCTGTCTCGGACATGCTTTTTAATACTGATACACGATATGCAACTTCATTATGACGAATTGCAAACTCTTCTCTAGTAGATTCAGCCACGGAGGTATCACAAAGCTGTCTTAATTCATTCAATTCTTGCTTGCAATGGTCTGGTGCAGGTATTGGATCGTTAGTGCCAGGTACACCTGCTAACCAAGCATTCTTGTCACCAAGATAAATATCTTTTAAGTCTATATCTATGAGCATGTTTTTTTACCTTTTTGGTTTAACAATCATAAATGCTCTTATTTCAAGGGCACTTATGATTGGAGCCGAAGCTCCAACCATAACTGTTTTAAATTAAGAACCTGTAAACACCATTGTTGTACCTGTTGCACAATCTGTAGCAGCTGTAGCAGCAGCAACTGGGAATGTAGTAATAGCTGTTGCAGTACCAGCTTTTACGCTAGTCCAGTTTTGAGCACCTGTCATTAATGGTACGCAAACATCAGCTGGAATATTGGTAAGTGTGATTGTGAAACCAGCACCAGTAGAGGCAACGTTGACTGTACCGTTCATTTGGTGAGTCAATGTATCAGGTGTAGTTGATGTATCAATTTTAATTGTAGTTGGCACACGTTTAGCTATCACTAAAATATCATTCAAGTTATTACCAGATGTACCATAGTTACCTTGTCCCATATAAAGGGATTTAGTTGTAGAACGCATTGCTGTAAGGTCTTGCACCATTTGTGTTGAAGATTGTGAAGATTGTGCTGTACCGAACAGAGCCAAAGCACCTGCAACAATAAGTGCAATGATCACCAAACCGACAATCAACTCAATTAAGGTTACACCTGTTTGTTTTGCTGCAAACTTCATACGATTATTAACTTGTTTCATTTAATGCTCCTTTGATTAAGTACTACTGTGATAAATCTTTAATTAAAAAATATATTAACGATAAGACGTTTGCATAATGTCAGCCATTTGCAGTTCCATGCCAACAAGACCGCCTACCATGAAAGCAACAAACATCCCAACAAAAAGCAAACTTATACCAAATATGACTTTCATCATTACCTGGATACTTTCAACGCTCTCTTTAATCCATTCTCTACCGATAATGGATAGTGCTTGGTCAAAACCAGATAGCTTTGAATAAACACCAAGATCGTCAATGATTTCTAGGTCAGGAAACCCGTACCCAGATTTGGCAAGTGCATCCCCAGCATGAAGCCCTGAACGCATCCCACGCAAACACGATTGAACTCTTGCTAACAACCAAGGCGATGCGCCTTCTGATAGTTGTTGAAGAGCGTTTTCAATACGAACCCCAGCAGAAACTAGAGCCGCAAAGCTAATCATCCATGTACTACCTTGTAACATTCTATAAACGCTGTAAGGTGGATATTTATCTAATTTAATACGGAAACCTTCGCTCCAGCGCGGTAATGAAACAAAAAACGCAGTTATCACAGCGATGATGATCGCTACAATTAACCATATCCAACTACGAGAGAAGTTAGCTAGGTCAATCATAAATCGAGCGATGCCGTGCCATTTTTCATCAGGAACAATGCCAGTAAAAGAAGGAATGATCTTGAAGCTGAACATGATCAATACACCAATTGCAATACACATCATGACTACTGGATAAATAAGACCACCAATAACGGCACCACGGATTTTTTTCTTAGCCTCCATTACCTCTGCAGCAGAAGTTAATGCTTCATCCAACTTGCCTGATTGTTCACCTGCGGCTAACAACATTTGCTCATCACGATCAACCCACCCATCAATAGCTTGAGATAAGCGTCTACCATTTTTTAATTTATCCATCCAATCAGCTAAAGCCAAAGTGGTAGGGTGTTTTGGATTGCCATTTTCAACACGTCGAGCATGCATTGAACCTAGTGCATCTAAAATCGGCACTCCGTTGTTAATTAATTTAGATAGTTTTGTCCATAAACGTCTACGGCCAGCAGCATCCATCTTAAAAAGAGCACGATTTAATTTGTATTCAATATCATTCATAATTTGTCCAATTATTATCTTATTTCTTCGGCCAATATACTATGGTCACGCTCAATAATTACGGTATTTAATGCACCAACAACATCTTCGGCCTGAAAAGGATCCACCAAGCCTTCACTAACCTTAATAATTGCATGTTCAAGCATGGATATACCATTTTGCTCATTTTTTACATAATTAATTGCACCGATACGATCGCCTTCTTTGATAAATTTCATTAACTTGTTATCAGTCACAATAGTTTCAGCAACTACAGTACGCCCAGAGGTGCCACTACCGCGACATTTATCACAACCATGTCCTTGTACAAAAATCTTATCCATATCTTTAAGAACACTCATGAAGCGACGAATATCCTTATCATTAAATTCATCCATATGTTGTGATAACGGTCTTTTGCAATGGGGGCACAATTTCTTAACCAAACGTTGACAAATTAAACCTGCAATCACAGTTGGATCTGAAAGCAATTCTGGCTGCACACCCAAATCCATCATGCGGTTTAATATAGCTAATGCACTGTTAGCATGTACAGTTGTCCACACCTGATGGCCTGTCATTGCCGCTTGCACAACCAATCGAGCAGTAGGGTTATCACGCACCTCAGATAACATAATAATGTCTGGATCAAGACGCATGGCCGCTTTAATTGCTTTTTGGTATTCGCGTGATCGTGCCTCTTCTGAATCCGCATTAGTTACTGGGGTTTGTACTGCGCCAGGAATCGGATATTCAGGAGGATCTTCAACAGTAATAATATGTTTACGGCCACTTGTCTCATGAATAATAGATCCAAGAGTACGTTGTAGTGTTGTTGATTTACCAGATCCAGTTGGCCCACCAATAATAATCACACCAGTAGGGCGTTTTTTCATAAACTCTACAGAATCAACTTGAGTCTGTGAATATCCAAGATTTGTTAAACTCAAATCATCACTTGTATCGTTATACAAGAGGCGCAATACCATGATGTAACCATCTACCTGCGGACTTGTTGCAATACGAATACCATCAAGATTTTCAGGTATCTTTGATTTTTCTGAAATACGGGCATCTTGTCTGGATAATTGTTCAAAAGTTGAATCTGACACATCGGCCATAGCTTGGTAAATAGTAGAGCAGAGTTGATCACCATATTCAAAAGGTTTTTCACCAATAAATTCAAGATCATTGTGAACCCTGAAAAATATTTGAGTTCTACCGCGTTTGCTTACACGAATATGAATATCTGATGCTCTAAGTGATACGCCTTTCTCAAAGAGTTGTTTTGCAGCTCTTTGCATATCAGAATGATCTTCTTGATTCGATTTATCCTGATAATAATTTGCAATAATGGCGAGATCAGCATTGTGAATGGTGTAATTCACATTCTTGTGTTGAAGACGGCCAATAAAGCTGCGAACGTGAGGATCAAATGAATAGGATTTGGCAATAAACAAACGTCCATCATCTAACAAGACGAGCTTCTCTCTCAGATCATCTGATATTTGATATTCCCCACCTTTTGCAGTCAAAACCTTCATATAACTTACCTTTACATTATTAACGTGGGAGCTGAGGGATTCCAACACCAGAGGCATTTGCCGTAGGTTCTGGTGAATATGAGCCAAAACCCAAACGTACAACTTCTTTACCTTTTTGAACGGTTACAGAATCCATTTTGATTTCCTTCACCTTCCAGCCGCCAACTTTATCACCCACTCTTACAGACTGAGTATTGCCACCTTGCACATATAATGACGCTCTTAATTTACCATCTACACCGTCAATGTCCATAACTGTTGGTACAAAACTATCTGCACCAGTTGTTGATAATGGATTATTCACCTTGTTGATTTCTTCACGTTTAGATGCGATTTTTGATTGCAATTCAAGTTCGGCCAGTCTTGCTGTTAATACAGCTAAACGCTCATTAATATCTGCAATTTCATTAGCTGCAGCACTTGTTTTGGCTGAAAACTGAGGCTTTGACAGTGAAGCCATATTTTCTTGAGTAGTAGGCGCAGCAATTGGTTTAACAGGCATTTCAATCACTGGCTCTGCTGCAATAGTTATTGCAGGAAAGAATAAAGCTGTGATAACTGCTAGTTTAATTTTTTTAAGGTTTAACATATTGAATACCCTCCATAGTCCATGTAAATTTACCGTTTTGCCAAGTGGCATTCATTGCATTCATTCTAAATCCATTGGCATCTAAAGCCGCTAAAACAGATTCTGGTAAAGCTATATCATCCACTTTCCAATGAATTTCATTCCAGTCTTTTAGTGGTGCAGCTGGTGCCGTTTGACCTGGTAATGTTTGTACAGGCTGCGCATTAGGCGTTACTGTAAATTTAACACCATACTTTTGTGCGGTTGAATACATTTCTACCAGTCGTTGATTTTCCTGATTTACTTCTTCATCATAACCAGTTTTTAATTCACCTAATGGTGCACTGACTGATGCAAGAGAACCATCTGTTGAAATGATTGCATTCGGATGAATAACCTTTAAATGTTCAATCCAGCCCTTATCCTTTGGTGTCCATGAAACAGTTAAATTACCATTGGAACAATTAAGACCTGAAATAGACCAGTTACCAGGAAACAGCCGAATATTAGATAATGCATCCATACAAGCACCAAGCATATCGGACGCTAGAGGAATAGTTTTCCAAGGATGTTCAGGCGGTAATATGTTGCCTTGAGCATCAATTTGTTGAGCCGCCAAAGCTGCAGCTGCTTCCATTTCTTTTTTATGCTGGTAGTCTTTGTAATATTTAAACCCAACAAAAGAAGCGCCAATTAATGCAACTGCAACTATCATTTTTCCCTTGTGATTGGCCAGAGCTTTGGAAGACTCGACATGAGATAATTTCCACCACTTATGCAATTCTAATTTGCCATTTTTCTTTCTAGGAATAATGTCTACAAAGCTGCGCTCTATAGAGTTCTTAATACCCCAAATAGAAGGTGCAATCACCACAGCCCATTCACCAAGACTCATATCCTCTAATAATCTTGATTTTGCTGCATCTTCTGATGCAAACACCAGATCTCCATCTGGAAGTATTAACCCATCCCGTTGAGCAATGTATAGCCACTCACCATCTGGTAAATGAGATACAAATATAAAATCTCTTGCACCAGATTCAACATCCATTGATTTTGAAATAATTGCAGCAGCTGACAACATGCCAGATTTAATGGTCTGACTTTCATTTACAAAGCCAACACAATGAGCAGAAGTATTGCAAAGAACATGCAAATTAAAGGAAAGCTCTTTAGCAAGAGATTTAACCTCTTTATTCCGATCACCATTGCTAGATTCTGACAATGTTTGCCAAAACAAGCCTGCAATAAAGCCAGTGCCTTCTATATTGAAAATATGCGCGGCCATTTATTTATTACCACTCAATACAGGTTGAATTAACACCACAAGAACGCTTTTATCATGCTTAGTCTTTACGCCACCGCCTACAGCAACGTTTTCAGCGTCACCTACACCTTGAGAGTCACCACTTAAATTAAACTGCTCAAAACCTGTGACTACAAGCGTTTCACCACCATTCATTATCACACGCTGTAAGAAATTACGTGTATCTACTTCTGGTGTTTGAATGGACGAATCGCCAGAGGTCACAGTATCAATTTTGGTTAATGATGAAATGTCACCGCTGTATTGAAGCATCAATTTGTTACTATCAAGAATATGTGGGAGCATATTCATTGAAAAACCAGTAGTGATTTTGCCAGGCTGCAATGTGGTTGTATTCCCTGCGCCTGCTGTACCAAGTGTTGTCTGACTTGACGCTAAATATGAAGTTTGTTTACCTACCTGAATTGGGGCTGGCTGATTATTTAATGTCACCATAGACGCTGATGTAATCTGAGATACTTTGCCTTGTTTGGACAAAGCATCAATCATGGCGCTTGAACCATCCCACATACTGCCAGAAAGCACTTTAAATGTTAAATTGGTTGCACCTGCTGCAGGTGAAATAGCATTAGATAAGGTAAAACCAAGACTTTTGTTTACGTTATTGTAAACGGCATTCCAGTTAATACCATATTCATGTGAACCACTTAGATTTACCGACAATACTTTTACATTAATAACGACTTGACGCGATAAAGCAACATTTTGTTCGTCAATAAATTTGGATACGCGATCTAGCACTAGTGGCGTGTCATCCACTGTAATAGTGCCTGTAGCAGAGGTAACTGTAATTTTCCCATCAGTAGACAGCATCGTTTTTACACTATCTTCAATCCCCTTCCAAACAGAAAGGCCGCTGAATTGGATACCAGCCTCCTGTGAAGAGCTTGCGCTCGAAGATGAACTGGAATCAGTATTGCCACCACCTGTACTTGATTGTGTGCCTACTGTAGATTTTAAACTCGTGTCACCTGGTAATGCTGCCAATCTAAATGTTTTAGATTTTGTTTTGAAGAAACGGATACCGTTACCTTCCCATTCCCAAGAAACGTTATATCGTGCTGCTACTAAATCTAACAGGCCTGACAATTTACCATTGTAAGCAACCGTTGCACTTGTATTGTTGTTAATAGAGCCAGGCATACCGTTGTTAATTGTAGGCATCACACCTACTGGAGCAGGTGGTAATGAAGTATTAGTACCTGCAACGCCAGTTGTTATTGCATTTAAAGAGCTTAGTGGTACAGAAGTAGAGGCAGGAATCCCAGTCAATGCAGTGACATATGAAACGGCTTCACTTAAGCTTGTAAACCGACGATTTACTGCAACCGATCTAGCCAGACTTGAATTGGCTTTTTGGTTATAAGTATTTTCAACCTTTTGAACAGGCATCCAGACTTTATCTACATGTCTAATTGCAGTGTACTTAGGCGCTGCTTCAATTGGTACACCTTTGTGTAATGCTTCAATCGCAACAGTAGCTTCTTTTTCAGTTTTAGCCACGCCTTCATGAACGGGCTTCATTACAGCAGTAGTGCAGCCAGAAAGCAATGTTGCAATTGATAATGCAATAATCTTGTATTTCATTATTTTTTCTCCATCAATCGAATAACACGATTTTCATAAGTTGTTGGTTCAAGAAATACCCCGTTAATAGTCATTGCATCTACAACCGCATCAATTGTCTCGTTGAAACCCTTGTCGATAGATAAAGGTGCTGTAGCACGATATTCATCGGCTTCCCATACCAAGGTGTAGTTGTAGCGTTTCGCCCAAGTAATTAAGCGCTCAGAAATAATATCTCCCGACTTGATCACTAATGAAGTATCAATTTTTGGGGTAAAAGTAAGCACACATCTATCTTTTGTGTAATTCACCCCTAGTTGTTTTGTTAATAAATTTAACACCTGATCAAGTGGCCCAGACACATCATTTGCTGAGACCAGATTATCCGTATCGCCATTAAAAATAATTTGAAAAGGCATACCCTCAGTTACTTTTGATACTGCTTCTTTCACTGGTGTACGTGAAAAATTAACTTTCACTACTTCGTAATCTGAAAGTTCACCACAAGCCATAGCTACACTTGGAGCTGTCAGAGCTAAAACTACCATTAACTTTTTCATTAGAATCCCTTCAAACATAAATTTATAAACAAGCACTAATACTCAACACGTAAATCTCTTTCCCTTACGATCCGTTCATACATAGCAATTACCTTACTGGCATAGATCTTTCTTTTATCATTGGATCCAGCGTTATAAGCGCCGATTCCTTTCCAGTTATAACCATGTCTTTCTATTGATTCCGCAAGTATCCAAGCGCCTACATGCAAATTGAGACATGCATCATCCAATAATCTGTTTTCAGTAATGCCATATTTTTTCAACATGCCTAAATGTGTCGAATTAATTTGCATTAAACCTATATCGTAAGTACCATTTTTGTTGGGTTTAGACGTAATCTTTGCTTTATTTCCTGTTTCCACTCTTGCCACCGCATAAAGTAAATCAACTGGAACTTGATACCTGTTTGCAGCATCTTCCCAGCACTGCCAGCCCTCGGCTTGTGCTTGAGCAGATAAAACTAATGTGAAAATAAGAGCAAATAACTTCATATTTATTCAATAGAAATTACATTAAATTCACTATGATCTTGATCTCTATATTGACCAACATTTAATGAACTGCCTGATGAATTGGTTTCTGCATAAATCTCACACAAACCGTCTTCTAGAATCGATGGCTGCTCTAATTGTCGGCCACCATGTTGTTCTAAAAAAGTGAGATATGCTTGTAAATCGCCAGAAATAATGAAACGTTTTTTTACACCAGCAGATGGTATTTCTATTTTTTTCATACTTACTACGTAACCATTACCTTCTACAATAAAAGATAAAACAGATACATAAATATGAGTAAGAATTTCACCTATGCGCCAGGCAATGACGCTGGATGAGTATTCATCCCTAAGTGATTTCATCATGTGATCATGAGAGGCAAATCCTTCTCTGAAAATCCAATCATAAATAATATGATTGCCTGTTAATTCTTCACGTGAGCATGGTTTACCATCGAAGGCATAACTTACTTTTTTACCCACTTCTGTATCAGGGATGAGTTTTATTGGCATTTTTACACCGATACGGACTTCACCAAAAGTCATCCATACAACAAAGTGCACCACATGGCCTGCCACATCTACATCAAATACTAAGCAACCATTTGGCAACACTCCCATTTCATCTTCTGTTGGATATGGAAATTGATAAGCCCTGTCCCACATATCCGTAAGTTTTTGAATCTTGTCTTGAAGAGGGTAGGCTAGAACTTTAGATGCACTTATAAGTATAGCTCTGCGCCAATTACTCAGTTTTTCACTAGTTTGTTCATTAATTATAGCTATGTCATTCATATTCATTTCTTTCAGTTAAACAGCCTGATGCAAATTGCATAAACATCTATGGGCAGATACATAATATTAAGTGCTAACACTGCCCTGTCCTTCATCATAATTCCAGCTATTGACCACAAAATATGCCCTACAAAAAAGGTGAAAAAAGGCCACCAAACCATACCCAGAGAGGGTACTGCTGATATTAAAAACGAACCAACCATAAACAAAACGGTTCCAGACCATTTAGCAGTTTCCTTAAATCTAATGGCGTTTATAGAGGTTTCGGGTAAATAATTCATTCAATAATCACTTGGTAAATTTATTACCCTTTAATTTTCACAAAATCTTTATTGGCACCTTTTGGCTTAACCTCAGGGTATGAGCCTGTCATTTCGCCTATATAATTGCTAATTTCTTTAGCTTTTTTATAGCCTGCAATGGATCCATCAGCGATAACCAGCACTTCTTTAGAATTAATCAATAAATTAGAGATCATATTATTGAACTCAATATCCAGTTTTCCACGAACGGGAAAATCATAGGTAGTCGGGTTGGACTTATCTTCCATTTCTTTTCGCAAGACATTAAAACTCCCCTCAACTTTAGGGCTTATTTTCTGAGGGGTTTCTGATTGATTTGGGGCATGGATACTTTTTAGAGTAACAGCAGATTTATTTTCAACCGATGGACTAGTTGCTTTAATCTCTGTCACTATAGACTTGGCAGGCTGTGGAGCTTCTACTTGAGTTGCTGGCTTTTCGGTATAAAGGCTACTTTTTACATTCTTATTTAATTCAGGTAATGATTCACTTGTATAAACAGTAGTATTAAAAATGCTTGGATTAACATCAAATTTAACTTCTCGCTTAATTTCCACATTAATTTTTGATTCTTGAATACCATTAATTGCAAGATATTTTTTTACAGCCAATCCACGTCTACGTGCTAGGTCAGTATCGTTCTGTCCATTAGCATCTGGCCTACCTTCAATGATAATTTTTTTAGCTTTAGTGAATTCAGGCATTAAATTCTTTAAGGAAGTAACAGCTGATGGGCCTAGTGCGTATTTATTGACATAAAAAGGCACGTTATACATATAAGTAGGTTGTGTCTGATACTTATCTTCAACCACTGTTAATTGAGCTGTAACCTTGGCAGGCACTTCATCTTCTAAATAATAAGCTGCATTACAAAATGAAGGTATTACTAAAAATAATGTACTTACTAAACATTTCATTCGTTGACCTCATAAACTTAAATATATTTCCTATATAGGAAAAGAAATAATTAAATATTGTATGCAATATTAAATTTAATAAAATAATTTGTCAAATAAATATTTAATATGGTAAATTACAGGCTACAAAGTTAATTACAATTAATTGGGAACAATTTAAAAATGATCGACAAGAAGGTAAACGTAACAACGTTAAACGATATTCTTACGAAGCTTAAAGAGAACAAGCTTATTGTTTCTCTCGCATATCGATTAGATTGCACCACGCCTACTATATATAACTGGAATCAAATTAGTGATGATAATAAAGCTTTATCAAGACTAGTTCAGATCTCACAAATAGATAAGAAAAGAATTCTAGAAGATGGGCCTGTGATGGAAGAAATTATCAATATGGCAAGCAGGGCAGTAGTTGCTGCTATGCCTAAAAATAATTAAATATTAAACAGGTTATATAATGAGTTCAGCAGGCGCAGTAAGGATGAGTGATGAGCAGAAAAACCGCTTACACGAATCTTTAAGAAGAAATTTAGGTGCTCAAATTCTGGGAGCGCTTACCAATCCAGATGTAATTGAAATTATGCTCAATCCAGATGGCACGATTTGGTTTGATTTCTTAGGTGAAGGATTAAAGTTTTCTGGCGTTAAGATGCAAGCGAGCCAGGCGCAACTTGTACTGCAAGATGTAGCTGCAATGTTAGGGGCTGTTGTTAACAGAGACAATCCTATTGTAGAAGGTGAATTGTCATTAGATGGTTCTAGATTTGAAGGTTTAGCGCCTCCAGTAGTTTCGGCACCTTCGTTTGCAATTCGTAAACGAGCAAGCCGAGTATTTACATTGGATGATTATGTGCTTAGAAAAATATTATCTGATAAACAGGTGATTTTCTTAAGGCAAATGATTAAAGCTTCAAAAAACATACTAGTTGTAGGCGGTACAGGATCAGGTAAAACAACTCTATTGAATGCCTTGTTAGACGAAGTGGCAAAAGTAGCGCCTCATGAACGAATGGTGATTATTGAAGATACAGTTGAATTGCAATGTCCAATTCCTAATCTTGTTCAAATGCGTACATCTGATTCAATGGACATGACAAGATTGCTTAGAGCAACAATGCGTATGCGGCCAGATCGCATTTGTGTTGGTGAAATGCGTGGTAAAGAGGCATTAGCCTTACTAAAAGCTTGGAATTCTGGGCATTCTGGTGGATTCGCTACTATTCATGCAGATTCAACCACTGATGCTTTATCTAAATTAGATGAATACGTGCAAGAAGCTGGGGTTCCTACAAAGATGGCTTTGATTACACGAGCAGTACATGCCGTAGTTTTTATTGAGAAAGTTGAAGGTAGTCGAGAAGTTAAAGAGTTGGTAAATGTAACTGGATACGATAGAGAATCCAATTTACCTATTCTTGAGTTTGTGTAGTTGATGTAAGTTGTATATTTTAATTATGAAAGGTAATAACATGAAAATTGAGTCTGGATCTAAAACATTTTTAGAAAAACATCGTGGAACTATTATTTTTGGTGCGGCTTTACTAGCACTTCCAGCGCTGGCTTTCGCTGCAGGTGAGGCTGCCCCATGGGATGGAGCATTATGTTGGCTTGTGGGAGCTTTAAAAGGTAAAACGGCGATTGCTGTAGCTACGATTGCTTTTGTTGCAGCTGCGGTTGGTTTTGTTTGGGGCGAACAACTTACTGGTATTTTCAAAACCCTGGTTAATATTTTTGTGGCTGTTTGTATCATGTTGGGCGCATCAAGTATCGTTACAACGATTGCAAGTAAGGTAGATAGTAGCATTGGTCAACAGTGTAGTTAATCATGGCTAACCATTTACACAGTGTAAGTATTCGTTCTTCACTCATACGTCAACTAGGTTGGCTTGGTGGAGAACGGACACTAGTTTTAATTGCATTATTAATTTCAATTTATTTTGCTTTTATTTATGCATTAACTGTAGGTATTTGGCAAGCAGTTGTTGTTTCTTTAGGGGTTTGGACAACGTTAATGTACATCCTAACTCGTATGGGTAAACATGATATGCAAATGTGGCAAGTTTATAAAAGGCACAGAAAATATCGTACTTTTTATCCTGCAAAAGGTAGGTTAGACGCACCTTATAGAGAAATGTCAGCTTTTGTCGGTAAATAAAATTAGAGGTATTTATGTTTTGGAAAACGTTTAGAGATAAAGCAGAAGGATTGTCTGATCTTCTTCGTTATGCTGCATCAATTGATGACGGTGTAGTGATGGGAAAAGGTGGTGAGTTAATAGGTGGTTTTTTATACCTAGGAACAGACACTGAAAGTTCTTCTGTGATGGAATTAAATGCTATTTCGGCTAGGCTAAATGCTGTTTTAGCTTCTTTTGGTAATGGATGGATGGTTCATTGTGATGTTGTTCGTACTGAATCTCTCGGCTATCCTAATCTAGGCGCTTTCCCTGACGTAGTATCCAAAGTTATCGATGAGGAACGTCGTCAACATTACAATTCAGAGGATGGTCATTTTCAATCTGCCTATGCTTTGATATTTACCTATTTAACACCATCGTTGCTTGAGTCAAAGGGTAGGGAGTGGCTATTCGAGTCTTCTGATGATGTCAACGTAGTTAATAAAAAAACGTTATCTACAAAAGCGGTAGAAAAATTTCAAGCCGCCATGTCTGATGTAGAAAGTGCTTTATCTTCTGTGTTTCAAGGTGTGACTAGATTGAAGTGTGTTACTCATAAAACCATGAAAAATGGCATTGCTGACACTTGGACAGAAGATAGATTAATATCTTATTTGCATTATGCGGTCACTGGCATTTCACAAAGAATCAGACTTCCAGAAGTGCCAATGTATATTGACACAATTATAGGTTCTCAAGATTTCTGGGGTGGTGTCATTCCTAGGATTGGTAAAAAACATATTCAAATTATTAATATTGAAGGTTTTCCAGCCGAAAGCTTTCCTGGCATATTGGACAATCTCAATAGATTGCCAATTACTTATCGCTTTTCTACTCGTTTCATCTTTTTAGATCCAGAAGAAGCTAAAGGGATCCTTAATAAGCTCAGAAAAAAATGGAGACAAAAAGCTACGCCATTATCAGATCAGATATTCAATACTTCAAATGGTGCCGTTGATCTTGATGCTTTACAAATGCAGGTTGATGCTGAAAATGCCATGTCTGAGGCTGGGGCGCTTACAGTAAGATTCGGGCATTACACTTCTGTTGTTGTTTTAATGGAAGAAAATATTGAAAAATTAAAGCTCAATACCACATTGACTGTTAAAGCTATACGTGACATGGGTTTTGCTGCAAGGTTAGAAGATATTAATGCGATTGAAGGCTACTTTGGATCCTTACCAGGTGAGGGTGTTGCTAATGTTCGTAAACCTATCTTACATTCCTTGAATTTAGCCCATTTATTGCCTACTACATCATTTTGGGCTGGAGCTGAGAAAAATCCCTGTCCTTTTTATAAAGAAGATAATGCGCCATTACTATATGGCCGAGGTGCTGGATCTACACCATTCAGATTGTCATTGCATATCAGTGATGTTGGTCATACCTTAATATTAGGGCCAACGGGTTCTGGAAAATCAACTTTATTAAATCTCATCATTGCTCAACATCGGCGTTATAAAGGTGCCCAAATATTTGGTTTTGATAAAGGCATGTCTGCCTTTATTCCAGTCAAGGCAATGGGTGGTACCCATTATGAAGTGGGTGGTGATAATAGCTCATTAGCTTTTTGTCCATTATCGCAAGTTGATAAATTATCAGAACGTGCCTGGGCAGAAGAGTGGGTTGAAATATTACTCACTCTTAATGGCGTAGTAGTAGGGCCTAGACAAAGATCGGTTATTCAAGATGCGTTATTAAGTATTGGTGAGGCTGATGCAGATTTGCGAACACTCACCCATTTTCAAGCTGCATTACAGGATGAAGAATTACGCAATGCACTTTCACCATACGTTGGCCAAGGCTCCGCAGCCCACTTACTTGATGCAGAAACAGATTCATTAAGCTTAGGAAATTTCCAAGTATTTGAAATGGAAAACCTCATGAATATGGGTGAAAAGAATCTGATCCCTGTATTGCTCTATCTGTTCCACAGAATTGAGCAGCAGCTCGATGGTTCACCTACATTATTGGTTCTTGATGAAGCCTGGCTTATGTTGTCACACCCTCTATTCATGGAGAAGATCCGCGAATGGTTAAAAGTATTACGTAAGGCTAATACAGCTGTTATATTTGCCACTCAAAGTATTGAGGACATTGTAAATAGCCCTATTGCTCCAGTTATTTTTCAGTCCTGCCCCTCTAAAATATTACTACCTAACCCAGAAGCTAGAAATGAAGTTTCTGCCAAAGCTTATACTGCAATGGGTCTAAGTGAGCGTCAATTAGAATTAATTACCATGGGAACTCCTAAACGAGATTATTATTATTTATCCACAGTAGGGCGCAGGTTATTTTCTCTTGATTTAGGAAAAGTGGCTTTAGCATTTGTAGGTAGAAGTGGCAAAGAAGATATTAAACTTGCAAGAGAATTAATTGATCTATATGGGGATGTAAATTGGGTTGAAGAGTGGATTAAAAGATGTGGTATCCATGACGAATTTGTTAATTTAGTTTATTAAATTTATCATATAATCATTGCATAAATTAGACATTGTATATACAATATAACTACTAGGAGATTTAATCATGAAGAAAACCTTTATTGCTGTATCTTTTGCTTTAGCCATGTTATCGAACGGGTCTGCTACTGCAGACACTGTTTATTGTGTTAACTGTACGAATGAAGCTACAGATATGATGAGGCAAATTCAGAACTTTGCACAATATCAGCAACAAACACAAAATCTCATTAATCAACTTGAAGTTATGCGTACTCAAGCAGCTAGACTTAATGCTAATACGCCATTTTCACAAACATCCAATTTATTAAGAGGATTGATGGGGATTGTAAATCAAGGTCAGGCATTAGGATACGATATTGGTAACATTACTAAAAAATTTGAAACTCAATATCCTGGCTTTAAAACGCAAGGTAGTTATTATGATAATTACGGTAACTGGTCTAAAACCACATCAGATTCTATCAGGTCTGCTTTAATGTCTGCTGGCCTACAAATGGGAAACTTTGAAACTGAATCTGCTACCTCTGATACATTAAGAACTATGAACCATTCTGCAACTGGGCAAATGCAAGCTATACAAATAGGAAATGCGGTATCATCAGAAATGCTTGATGAAATGCGTAAATTGAGGCAATTAAACACTTCTCAAATGCAAGCGCAGAATGCTTATTTGTTAAATCAACAACAAAAAAATGATAGTCAGCAAGCGCAAGTTAAAACGTTTATTGACCAAGAACAGATTAACCCGAAGCTTATTAAAAATATGAAATAGGATGAATATGATGAACACTAAAACCAAATTAACACTAATTGCTATTGCTCTAGTTGTATTGGCTGCATTCATTACTGTTGTACAAAAAAAGAACGACAACAAATTTATAGATCAAGAATCTGTAAATCCAAACATAGTGAAAAACCTTGATACAAATAAATCTACCAAAAGTGATGCGGTTAATAAAATCTTAGATCAAGAACCTATTGATAAGCACCTTGTTAAGGGTATGTAGGATAACTTATGTTTAAATTCTTAACGGTAGCTTTAGGTGTAATTCTATTTGGTTTTAGTGCATATGTTTTAGCAGAGCCAACCCAGATATTAGGGGGTGTTTTATCTACTTATCAACCTCTACAAGACTCTTGGCGTTCTGCCATACTGCCTTTCACCTACAATCTTTTTTGGTTGTTAGTCCTCTTGGATGTTACATATAGCACAATGCAACACGTGATAGAGCGTAAAACATTAGAGGATAGTTTTGCTTGGTTAACACGCAAAGCCATTACTGTAGGTTTTTTCTTTACGCTTATTAAAATGAGTGGTGAATGGATACCGCAAATAATCGATTCATTCTCATTGATTGGAAAAAAGGCATCTGGTACCCCATCCATTACACCAGATGGTATTTTGGGATATGGGGTTGATTTAGGCACTAATATATTTACTGCGTTAGGTAAATTGGGTATTTTGGAACAAATTGGTTTAGCAATACCAATGTTGTTTGTTGGTTTATTTGTTGTTATTGCTTTTACTGTTATTGCAGGACAGTTGTTAATAACTTTAATAGAAAGTTATATAGTTATTGGAGCAGGCATTATTATGCTAGGGTTCTCAGGTTCTAAATGGACATCAGATATGGCTACATCATATTTGAAATATGCCGTGGGCACTGGCGTAAAGATTATGTTGGCATATTTGATTATTGGCGCAGGATTGACTGTTTTTAAAGATATGTCATTAGATGCAGATCATTTAATTAGATCGATGCTAACATTATTGGCACAATCAGCAATTTTCTTATTTTTATCCTGGCATATTGCCAGCCTTGCATCAGCAATGATGTCTGGTTCACCATCTAGTACATTAGGTGGGGCCATTGGAGTCGCTACGACTGCAGCAGCTGCTGTAGTAGGTACTGCTGCCATGACTAGAGATGCTGGAGCTGCAACATTCGGTGGGGCAAAGAATTTAGGATCTAAAGGCCTAGATCTTGCAAGCTCGTTTGGCAGTGGACGTTCAAATTCGATTGAAAATTCTAGCGGATCTAGTGGCATGCCCTCATCTGCAATTCCTGATCCTAATGGGCCTCCTCCAGGAGGTAATGAAAATGCATCTACTACATCTAAAGGTAGTAATGATGTTTCATCAGAAACACAATCCAAATTAGACAAGGCTTTTCCAAAGCAACAAGATAATATAGCTAAATCTAGCAAAAGTCTTGCTAATGATACAGCTTCTTTGGTTAATTCAAGCAATGCAAGTGGGGCATCAAATTCAACTGAGATTCAAGAGTGGGTAAATAATTCGAAAGGCAATGGTAATGCTTCTAATGCTTCTATCGGAAGCAATAATGTTTCATCTGACACACAATCAAAATTGGATAAAATATTCCCTAAACAATCTGATAATAAAGATAAAGCACCTAAACAGCCAGGTACTCCTTTACATCAAAAAATAAGAAATGCAGGGAGTTTAGTGCCTAATGATCAAGCCAGTGTTCAGACATCAGGTTTTAACTTAACGCATGGTAAAGATTAGTTATAATAATTATTAAGGAAAATTCATGTTTAGAACAAATGATACTAGTGATGGACAACCCAGTTATGGTGGAAAAGGAAAAAATCCTTTTATAGCTGGTAGAAATGAATGGGATGATCGTTTGATGAAGTTAACTAAAACTTCCCATGCATGGAAAGGTTTCGCTTTCTGTCTAACTTTACTTTGTATAGTTCTTGTATTTGGTATTACTTATATAGGAAGCCAAAGCAAAATTAAACCTTACATGTCAGTTGTAGATAAAACTAATTATATAGTTCATGTAATGGGGCCTGCAGAAGAGGCTGCAACATTAGACGAAAAGATAATGAAACAAATTGTTCAAAATGAGGTGCGTACATTCATTGAACAATTGAGAACGGTTATTGCAGATAATCATGCTCAGAAAAAAGTAATGAGTTACGTCTATACTAGACTAGCAGCACGTAGCTCCGCATCCAAGTTTGTAGGCCAATTTTATGCTGAACGAGCACCTTTTAAATATGCAGAAATTGGTACAGTATCAGCACAGATATATTCAGCATTACCTCTAAGTGAAAAGGTTTGGCAGATTGAGTGGGATGAAACTGAAAGAAATTTAGCAGGGGAAATATTAAAGAAGACTCGGTATAAAGGTATTGTTACTTACGAGATCAGCATTCCAGAAAGTATTGAAGAGGCTAATAAAAATGCTATCGGGTTTTATGTTACCAACTTAACCTGGTCAACTCAAGAATAATAACCTTACTTCCTACATAGGAATTTATTGCTATATTTAAGTATTGGAGAAATGATGAAATTTATCTCAAGTTTATTAGTAAGTTTTTTGTTAGCAGGTTCAAACAGTTTTGCGCAAGCTGAACCATCCATTAAGAAGTTTCTTAGTGCGGATGAAGCTGTAGTAGCCGCAGTAAAACGATGGCAGCAAACAGGACGTGCTAGACCTATTGTAAGTGATGATGGTGTTGTTTTTTATCCTTTTGGGCAGTACCAGCCAAAAGTTATCTGTTCTCCTATTAGGGTGTGTGATATCGCCTTACAAGAAGGGGAAAAAATTACAGATGTTCCATCAACTGGTGACTCTGTACGATGGGATATTAGTAAATCAGTTTCAGGTACAAATGAGAAGAAGATTAATCACGTTGTAGTTAAACCTAAAGATGTTGATATTGAAACCAATTTGATCGTTAGAACTGATAGGCGTATTTACCATATAGAACTAGTAAGCCGTAGTGACGGTGAATATATTAATCAAGTTGCGTTTTATTATCCTAATGAAATACAGGATACCTGGCGCGATGAAGAGTTAAAAGAAACAGAAGAAAAAACACAAGTTTCAGCTCAAAAAGAAGTTGCCGAATGTGCAGCAGATATTGATCATTTTGATGCAGCTTATGAAATTAAAGGTGGTACTAATTTTACAAAACCAAAATTAATCTATAACAATGGTGTTAAAACTTGTATTTTAATGCCCGATGAAGCTAAAGGATGGGAAGCAGCTGCTTTTGTGATTATTGGTAAGGATAATAAGAAGCAACTTACTAATTATCGTGTTAAAAAGCAATGGTACATTATTGATAAAGTATTTGAACGTGGTGCGTTATTAATAGGTGAAAATGGTTCCGACAGTCATATAGACATTATTTGGAAAAAAGCTGGGCAGTCTACTGAAAATAGTAACAAAAACAGTTTATTTGGCTTTAAATAATTAAGGATTATTTATGAGTAATGATGTTTATAGTGTTGGAGATCGTGTAGAAGGGCAGTCTTTCTCATTCACACGAAAAATAAGTGGGGTAACAAAGCTTAGTCCTAAAATTATTAAAATAATTGCAGGGGCGGTATTGTTTTTGTTTATGCTTTTAATGTATGCGGTCGATAGTGTTGATACCGTAGATACATCAAAACAGAATGAGTATTCTACTGATTCAAAACAGGCTACATCATCATCTGCATCAGTCCCCTCCGAATTTCTTGAGCAAGTAAGTGATGGTGTGCCTTCTGCAAATAAAGGTCCATCAGTTATTTATGCCAATGTTCCTATAGTTCCAGCTATAGGTAATGAGCCATCATTAGCTAATCCAGAAATTAAAACGCAATCGGAAGATAAGATTGCAATGGCTTTAGAGGAAAAACGTAGGAACGCGAGAGATAGAGCTATTGAATCTAATGGATCCATTTCTGGATTTAGTAATGAAACTGCAATTGTTTCATCGCCTACTCTAAATCAATCACCTACCCAAAGTTTAGAGGAATATAAAGCCAGTCAGGCTAAATCGGCGGCACCGCTAGAACAAGACGATCAGAACAAACAGATTAGAAAGGAAAATTTTCTAAAGAAAGCTGAATCGGATGGTGATGATGGTTATTTGTTGTCTGTTAAAAAATCACAGATTACCTCATTCGAGCTTAAAGCAGGATCTGTTATTCCTGGCATTCTTAAATCGGCTATCAACTCAGATCTTCCTGGATTGATACGTGGTATTGTTTCAGAAGATGTTTATGATACTAGCACTGGTGCTAATGTGCTTATCCCTAAGGGATCCACAATAGTTGGCACGTATGATAGTCAGGTTGCTTATGGCCAACGTCGATTATTGGCGGTATGGACTAAATTAATTTTTCCTGATGGATCCACCTTGTCTTTAAAAGGCATGCCTGCAGCAGACCAAGAGGGTAGTGCTGGATTAAATGCAGAAGTCGATAATCATTATATGAAGTTGTTTGGTGCTGCTTTGGCTACCAGTGTTTTATCTGCAGGTTATCAATTATCTCAAGGTGCGCAATCTACTGTTGGTGCTGTAGCCCAAACACCAGGTCAAACAATGGCATCTTCATTGGGT
Organism: Methylococcales bacterium; assembly: GCA_030693155.1. Lineage (GTDB taxonomy): Bacteria > Pseudomonadota > Gammaproteobacteria > Methylococcales > Methylomonadaceae > UBA4132. Next base: position 118,468 of record JAUYBJ010000057.1, on the reverse strand, counting down.
CAACAATTAGGTCAAGTTGGAACTGCTATCACTAGTAAAAACTTAGCAATTCAACCTACTTTAACAAATCCTGTAGGTCAGCGTTTCTATGTTAATGTTACTAAAGATATAGTTTTTCAAAAGCCTTATAACTAGGTGTTTTATTAGTAAATATGATAAAACATCCCTATTTTATAAACGTTTAATAGAAAGGGTAGTTTATATTTGCTAGTTTTGTGCTAGTATTCTGCAAGTAAAATCATTTACTATTTATATACATTGACGAATTGCTGGGGGAATATGGCCAAAGAAAAATCTAATATCGTAGATAAGCCTGTTACTTTTTCTCACAGAAAAGTACCAGTTGGCCGTCCTCGTTCTCGATTAGAGGAGCTTGATGTAATTCAAACTCGCATCCCTGAGCCTATGTATAAATACTGTAAGGTTATTCAGTCGATGAAATATTCATCATTAACTGAAATGTTTGATGATATGTTAGCTCGTTTTGATAACGAAAGGCCATGGGATGCTGGTCTTTTATGGAGAAGACCTAAATCGGCTATGACATATCAGGCTTCTGATTCGTCTAGAACGGGATGGAAACAAATTAATCTGAATTTAACCAAAGAGCGTAAAGAAAAAATAGTTACCACATGTAAGACATTAGATATATCGATGTCTACATACTCGTACACCGCCATTTACTGGTGGATACAATACGTTTATCCTCAAAAATAATACAAATGTTCAAGGCGGAATTTATTTCCGCTTTTTTATTTCTGTTTCACTTCCTATGTAAGAAATCCAGGTTCTTATTTTTCATTTTTGAGAAATTTTTCACCTTTTATGAGAACCTAGAATTCTAGGATTACAGATAAAGTGAAAAACGTGGTATTGATTTATAAGGCTTTTTTCATCTTATTTGAAATGTAACCAGCTAAAATAATCATAAAAGGTGACAACATCCTATCGATATTAACTTAATGCTGCAAATATCCTATTTGCTAAGTCATTGATTGTGAATGTTACTTAAAAATTCAATTGGGTTGCCAGGCACTAATAATTTTCACTTTTGAGATTTTTTTCACCTTTTATGAGAACCTACAAGAATAATAATTATTTATTAAACATTTTAAATAAATATTGCTATTAACTAGCAAAAGGTGCTATTATTAATCCGTGGCATTAATTAGTGATTAAACGCAGTTAATTTAGGGGCTAGTAATGAGTGCAAGAGTTGCAGCAGAAGCATTGTTTAATTATGACAATGATTTATTTACTGAAATTACTGGTGTATTTGCAGGACGTGTGGCTAATGAAGTGCCTTATGAAGATAGAGTTAATTTAATTAAAGCGGCTATAAATACATGGACTTTGAGCATGGTTGCTCATGCAGCTGGACTTTCTGAATTTCAAGTGCTTGTTGCTTTAGCTAAATACCATTTGAACTTGGGTTCAAGCTCGGCTACAGAAGTTCAAAGAGCTTTGGATTCATAATAGTAAATTTCGGGATCAATATGAGATTAACGGAAGAAGAATTTCAACAACGATTAAGAGCTACGAGAATGGCGCAAAATGGTCGCACGGCTAAAGCATGTAGAATAGTTCTAGTTCAAGGTAAGAGCATGACATATGCTGCAGAAGCCGAACAAGTAACCAATAGCGTAGTAACTAGAGGTGTTAAACGCCTTCTAAGTGCAGTTATAACAAAAAATTGTATGTGTCCGCGTTGTGGGTACGAGTTCTAAGGGGTATAGATATGGCAAAAATAATTGCAGTTGGTATTCAAAAGGGCGGTGATGGCAAAACAACATTTGCTTGTAATCTTGCAATGGCCGCAGTTGAGGCTGGATATAAAACTGCCCTAATTGACCTTGATTCTCAAGGCAATGCTGGAGTTACCTTATCTGGCAATCCTGATATGCATCATATTAAAGAATCTGGTGCCCAACAAATATATGAAGTTGATGATCCTGTTTTTGCAGAAACAGATTCTGGTGTATTCTTGCTTCATGGGCATTCATGGTTGGAAGAAATTGATTTCCGCGAGGATGTTGATCTTGAATCACTAAATCTTAGATCTAAGGTTAGAAACCTACCTTTTGATTATGTCATCATTGACACTCCACCATCTAGTGGCCCACGTCAATTAGCTGCTTTATTCTGGTCTGATCTGGTTATAGCACCTGTTAAACCACAGCGTTTTTCTATTATTGGATTAGGTAAATTACTTCAACAAATAAAATTGGCCAGGCGCAAAAATGCTGGTCTAGCATTTCGTGTAGTGATCAATCAATTCATTTCTAGTTCTACAGAGCAAAATCAGTTTGTAACTGAATTACATGAATCATTACCTAGCAACATCATGAAAGTGTTTAGATCGCGTGTACCTGTTTCAGATATGCTTGCACGTGGCTTGCCTGTATGGGCATACAAGAAAGATAAGAAGCTTGGGCAAGAATGGTATGAATTCTGCATTGAAGTATTAAATCTAGTAAAATAATTTGTAAATTCGGGAGATTAAGATGGCTAAAGATAAAGCACCAGTTAGAAAATCATCAATAGATTTTTTAACTGATTTGGATTCAAATGAAAGACCAGTATTAGAGGTTAATTTAGATTCTATTCAACCAGATCCAAATCAACCAAGACAAACTTGGCATTCTATTGATGGCATTGTGCCTGACTCAGAAAGAGTAGCACTTGAGAATCTGGCAAACGATATTCGTGAGCAAGGAGTTATGCAGCCTATTATCTTGCGCGAAACAGGTACTGAACAATATATGATCGTTATCGGTGAACGCCGCTGGCGAGCAAGCCGTTTGGCTGGCAACAAAACTATTCCTGCAATCATAAGACAAGATTTATCAGGCGCTAAAGTAGCCTTGGCCCAATTGGCTGAAAATGTCCAACGAGAAAACATGTCTGATCTCGATACAGCACGTTTCGTAAAACGCATGCTAGATGAGAACCCAGATCTACAAAAACGTGATTTAGCCCAGCTGCTAAATAAACACCCAAGTTACGTGAGCAGGATGATGGCATTTGTGGATCCACGTTGGGAGCATGTTGTTTCAAGTGGCATTATTACCTTTGCTTCTGTTTTAGAACAATTCCGCGCATTGCCAGAAGCTACTCAAGAAAAATTAGTTGAGGAGTCTAAAAACAGAGGAACACCAATTTCTGCGTTAGAGGTACAAGATGCAAAACGCTCTGAGAAAATGAATAATTCAGAGCCTGCCAAGGGAGCTCTTGATGATTTTGGTAAAGAATTTGCCGAGGTTATTACTGCTCAACAGAACCAAGAAGAAACCTATTCACGCAAACCAGATGAATTAATTGGTAAAGGCGCTTCTGCTATAAATGATACAGGTAGTGAGGTTGTTAATAAATTACCTCAATCAACGAATGATATTCATGTGCCTGATCATTTGTTAGAAGTTCAAGAGGTAAAAATGAGTATTGGCCAATTGGCAAAACTCTTAGAAACAGTAACGGTCGAGGCGAATGTTGCAGTTACAATTCCTTTATCCTCACAACTTATGATTGATGCAATTCAGTCGATGGGTGGTCAGCTACCAGAAGACCAATCTTGGCTTGGCAAGGCTTTATTGGATACATTGAAATAAAGTAGAGAAGCTAACTTTTAGTTGGCTTCCTATATAGAGAATGCAATATAAATTACACAACACGTAAGGAACTTAAGGTATGCGTATACCATTAGGGTTAGATCATTACCTCTTAAACCAAGAGCGTAAAGAACAGCAAATAGTTTGGGATAGTGAAAAGGCAATTAATGGCCACATGCTAATTGCTGGTGATTCTGGTACGGGTAAAACACATCGATTACGGCGGCTCATAGAAGCAATGCAAAGTAATGGAGGTGGAAAAACTAGATTTCATATTTTTGATATACATGGTGACATTACTATCAATAACGAATCAGTAGTTAAGTTTTCTGAAACTACTGAATATGGTTTTAACCCTCTTGCTATTAACCCAGATCCTGATTTTGGTGGGGTTCGTAAACAGATCCAAAGATTTATTACTGGTATAAATAAAACAACTCGTAAGCTTGGCCCTCGCCAAGAGGCGGTACTGCGTTATTTGTTATCGGATCTATATCGAGCTCATAAATTCTTAGAAGATGATCCTGCTACCTGGAGAATTCGTTCCGAAGACATTCAAACAGTAAACCTTGCTGGTAAAGAAGGACGTGTATATCTTGATGTGGCTTTTGAAGAAAAAGACTTGGCTAAGAGTCTTGGTTGCCAATGGGACACGGAATTAAAATCTTGGTGGATTAATCAGAACCAACATACAGGGCAATTATGTCAGTGGCCAGAAAAAATATGGGGTAAATATCAACCTACATTATTTGATGCCGTTCGATTTGCTAGAAGAAAATTAGAAGCTGTATTTATTGGAGCGAATTCTGCATCAGTAAATTACCTGGCAGATGTGAATAGTAAGGTTTCAGCATATCATCGTAAAGTTGCGGAAGCTGCTAGAAAAAATACGGACGTTGATGAAAAAGATAAATTGGAAAAGGAAATTGAAAAAGCTCAAGAAAAAGCAATTTCCGCTTATACCCAGTATCTTAAATCTATCCAAAACGGCAGGGAAATGTCAGAGGTATTACGTTACGATTCAGTAGAGATATTAAAAAGTGTTTATGAGCGATTAGAAAACTTACGCGCTATAGGTATATTTAGATCCACTCCACCACCTTTTAATTCAAATGCATCTGTTTGGCGGTATGACATTAAATACTTATCACCTGATGAAAGGCTTCTCTTTGTTTTTTTCAAACTTGAAGACTTATTTAATAAGGCCGTTCAGAGGGGAGTTGTGGCTAATGAAAACAACATCCTCGATGTTATATTGATCGATGAGGCTCACAATTTCTTCACAGATGATGAAGATAATATTTTAAACAGAATTGCTAAAGAAGCCCGTAAATTTGGGATAGCTCTTATTTGTGCTTCTCAATCACCAACGCATTTTAGTAATGATTTTTTGACTAACGTTGCTTTGAAAATTATGTTACCTCTTGATCAAACTTACTGGCAAGGTACGGCAGTGAAGTTAAACATTGATAAAGAACAATTAAAGAATTTGATTCCGCGTGAAACTGCTTTAGTACATATTAAGGAATCAGGAAAAAAAGCATCGAAGTATAGAACAGTAAAACTTTCTCAATAAAAATTGTACAAAGGACATGGATATGAGCATTGAAGACGATATTCTTAATAATGAATTTTCTGGTAAGCAGGGAACTGTTATCGACGGTGAAGTAATTTATCAGAAACCTAAATCACGCAAATTACTAATTGTTTCGGTAGGTGGTTTAGTGCTGATACTTGGAATGGTTGGTTTATTCTATGACGATATTAAATCATTGTATTCACCAAAAGTAGAATCCGATGTAGTCGCAGCTAAACCTACTATTAAGTCTGCTGCATTGCCAGATGATATTGTGCCAGGTTCACTTGAAGTTAGTGAAAAAGGAGTGGCATCTGCAGCTGATCCTTCTGCAATAGAATCAAAAGGGGTATCAATTGATACTCCATCAAATTCAGCGGCAAGTAATATTGCAGTTACTGTATCTCAAGTAAATAATTTACCAGCTGATACTACTGCTGATCCATACAAACCAAATTTTGCTCCAACTAATAAACCAAAAGATGCTCCAATAACGGCCATAACTACGGAACCCAATCAGAATCTTTCAAAAGAACATTTCAATGAGCTAGAACAGAAAATTGCAACTCAAGCAGCGCTCATAGAAGAGTTATCTAAGAAAATAGATACTCTGGCATCAGAAAAAAGCAATGAGGCCTCTAAGCCTCGCGCAGAGCCTAAAGTGAAGGTTGTAGAGAAAACGAAGCCTTTTAATAAACCTGAAATTGTAAAAAGTATGAAAGAACTGCATATTTCAGCACTTTTGTCCGATGGTGTAATGTTTGATGGTGATGTTGCTGTTGCTATTGGTCAATATGCCAAACATTTGAACGGCAAAATATTAAATATTAATTCTGAACAGAACACGATTACAACTGACACTAAGATTTATAAGGTGCAATGATGACATCAACTACTACAAAATTAGTACCTGCTTTTATGAAAGCAAAAAATGTTACTCCTGATGCAGAAAAACACCGTATCACTACATTGATTGCAAAAACTGCTAAATTCCGTGGCGATATGTTCCTTGAAGAGTCCATTCATATTAATGGCTTATTGGAAGGGAATGTTACGATCAATGGTGAAGGTATGATCTTAAGTCTACGAGATTGTGGAAAGATAGAAGGCAATATTCAAGCCGACATTGTGATTATTGCTGGTACTGTTATTGGCAATATTACTGCAAAGTTACTAAAACTTCACGCTACGGCCAGAGTAGATGGAGAAATACTATATCAGCGCATATTGGTTGAAGATGGTGCATCTATCAATAGTCATAATATGACGAATATTACTGGACGTACTGTAGATGGAGAAGTTGCTGCCAAACCTATTCCTACTGATGAGCCTCTATAAAGGATCCTATAATGTCTAAACAACGTGCTAACAAGAAATCGCATATCATAATTAATGTTAATGCGGAAAAAAGAAAACAGCTTTTGATCCGTTCAGAAGTTCTGCAGCGTACCTATTATTATGTTGTTAATACTGTTATGCGTAGTGATGACGTAATAGTAGTAAATGAAGCTAAATTATTAGCTGAGGAGTTGAAAGGAAGATCTTCTGATTTGAAAAATGAATCAGAATTATTAACCTGAATGCATTGAAAATTCTAGGATTGGGAGACATTATGAAACAAGATGATTTAGTTACAAAAATTGCTTTAGAGTCTGGGGCTACTAAAGTTTCAGTTAAAAAAATGTTATCTGGGCTTGGTGTTGTCGTGCAGCAAGAGCTAAAAAATGGTGGCGAGGTGGTGTTATCAGGGATTGGTAAATTAAGTGTTAAACAACGTGCTGCGCGATCTGGCCGTAACCCAGCAACAGGCAATCCTATGGAAATCTCAGCTAAAAAAGTACCTCATTTTGGTGCTGCAAAACCTTTAAAAAACATTGTAAGAGGTTAGTAAATTCGGAATGCAAATCAACCGCCTCAGTGCGGTTTTTTTGTTTTGGATACTCAATTGTTTTAATAATTTACTCGCTGTTATTGGACTCTGCAAATGTTGTATTACATTCACAGCACTTCACGTGAATGCCAGGTTTGGCCCATATATTAATGCGACAATCGCAAGTGTATTTCATACGGGTGGCTTTGTTTGTTGTGTTTATTTGCGTGTCTTTAATAGGCGCGGATTGTATTTGCACAAGTGAATTAGGTTGATTTGCCCGTATGCTTGTCGCTGATTCAGGCATGTTTTCTAGCTGACAAGCTATCGAGCTTTGGCCACTATTGGCAACACGAGCATCTGGGTAGCGATCGTACCATGACAATTTGAACGATTGCGTGAGCAGGTTTTTACAGGTCATCAAAAACAAACCATTCTCAATCGCATAATCTGCTATACGGTCGCCAGTTTTCTTTCCACCTGGCCTACCAGTAGAGGAGGGCATTAATCCTATGGATTCCATCTTATCTGCCCATTCCTTATTATGATAACGTCCACGGCCAGGTGTGCCTAGATGGAATTGCCATAAATGCACCATTTCATGAACTAATGTTTGCATAATCTCAATGATCGGGGTGACTGCAAAATAAGAAGGGTTAATAGCTATTTCATCTGTTAGTGCCCCGTCTATATTGGCAAATCGTCCAGATGAAAAATAACCGCAAGTATGTTTTTCACGTTGTAGTGTGATTAAACAATTAGGTAATTTCCCGTCAAATAGGCTTTGATTAAATACGTCATAAGCCCAAGTTAATTCTGCGTAGGTTTCGGTAGTTGGTTTCATAAATTGTATTGTACAATACAAAATAAAAAAATTATTGTTTATTAAATTAATATTTAACTTTTCCACAAAATCTGTGGATAAATATGTGATCTTCGTAATTAAATGACGATTAAGTTATTGCTGCTTAACAGAATATTAGGATTGACTGTTTATTACTCAGCTACTGTTTCAGTATTATGTTCATGAATAGTTATATAAGCATAATTATATTAATAACGTCTAATCTAGATGATTAAAATTTATATAAAAAAATAATTAATTATCCACATGGCAAAAATGGTGATTATTGTTTAGTATGTAATTTTAGTTAATTAATTTATTAAAAGTGATAATAAGCGTTATAAAACTGTATACAAACTGTTAATTTATTGTTAACATATCTTTAATGGTAATTAAATGGATTTAATAAGTAGCAATTTATGAACGAAGACGAATTCAACCAGATAGTAAATAAAACACGTTTAAGTGCAAAAAGCAGGAAAGCGGCACATATGGTTTTAGTTGAAGGAATGCGCCAGGTTAATGTATGTCAGGAAACAGGTATTGTTCCTTCGCAGTTGTCGCGTGTACTAACTGTGCTTGAGCGTGAGAATAAAACGAATAAAGTTGCTAACTTGGCTTTACCAAATACAGAAAATGTATTGGCAATAAGTCGTGCGGAAGCAGTAAAAGCTGTACGTGATTTGCAAGGGGATAATATCTTAGTAAGAAATGCACCAGATAACGGTCAATCAATTGGAAAGGTCTTATTAAAAACTGATTATCATCTAGTTCAGGATTTGGGGCATGAAGAGGTGATGGTACATGAGTTAAGTAAAATCGATAGATCGCCTGCAGTTGGTACTAGTGTTGAATTCCATTATAAAAATGGTTTTGCTGAAACAAAACTAAGGATGTTAGAAAAAGAGCGTGGTGGAAGGTAGTTTTTTAAATTTGTCGTACTAACTAAATCTTGAAAGGATTTTTTATGAAATCAGTTATGAATGTAGCAGAATTTAATAATGCGTCATGCCAAGGCGCTAATCCAGCGGTGTTAGAAGATATTAAGAATCTTTTCAAGAAAGAGTTACAAGGTAAGTTTGGCCGAGTTATTCCATCCAATGATGTAAAGAAAATTTTTGGAGCTGATCATGGCCTCCCAGTTATTGACGAAGTGGTGTCAATAGAAGCTGTTTCAATTAAGTTAGTATCAATGAGAGAGCTTGCTTTAAGCAGTGCAATGTAATATTTATTTTATCTTTTTTTATATTAGGAGAATGTGATGGCTGAACAAAATGAAGTGAATGTAGAAGTTTTAGATAGTGGTTTTGCGGTTAAATTTCCATATGATCGGGAACTTGTTAATAAAATTAATAAGGTGCCTGGCGCAAAGTTTGATAAAGATGCCGAGTCTTGGATTATTCCAAAAGACAGTGAAGAGGCGCTTGATAAAGTTATCGAAACTATGCATTTTGACGTTAAGGCAATTGCCAAAGACCGTGAATCAATTATGGAGCTTGCTAAAGCTTCTGCAAGTGACCGTATGAAAGACTATGGTACAGAAGCAGGTATTTCTGCCCAAATTAGTGATTTTCATAAAGAAGGCGGTAATCATTCTGGTGAGATTCTAAATGTAAATGGGCGCTATGCTGCGCAATTAACTGGTTTTGGTAAAGATAATGGCGCTGCATTTGTTTCAATCCACCGTGTTGCTGATTTGAGTGAGCCTGTATATAAAGGCGATGATGTACGGATTAAATACAATAATAATGGTATTGGTGAAGTGTTTGATCGTCGTCAAGTTAAATCCGCAGATGAGATCGCTAAAGACTTTGATGCTGCTTTAGGTAATAGTGTTGATGGTATCAAAGTAGTACAAGCTGGTGATAAATACCAAGTATCTTTTGATTACAATCCAGATATTCAACATCGTTTGCAACGTATTGCTGACGTGGAATTTAATAAAGATGCTGGTGCCTGGGAAGTTCCTTTAACGCATAAAGAATTTGTAATTAAAGCTGTATCTGACATGCGTAAAGAATTTAGCTCTGACTTAAATGAACGCTATACATTAGGATTAGTTGCTGAACAAAAACTGGATGGGGCAAAAGTTCGTGATGCATTCACAAAAGATGGTTTAGCCCATTATGGTAATGTAATTGATGTGAGTGAGCGATATGTATTGCAACATGGTGGTCAAAATGAATTTAAGTTGCATCGCAAAAGTGCTTTAGATCAACCAGTGAAAGAAGGTCAAAATCTTAAGATTACCTATGAAAAAGGTCGTGGTGCAGTTCAGGATCGTAAACAAGAAAAAGACAAAAGCATTGGTATGGAACGTTAGTGGGAATAGGGGCTATTAGCCCCTATTTATTTCTTATATAGGAAATAAAACACATAAAGGTGATTTTAATGGATCTGTTTGGTGATACAACACGTGGTGAAGTAACAAAAGGCGCTAAGAGCCGCGCAAAAACTGTTATTGAGCATTGGCAAGAAATGGCTAAAAATGGTATTCGCAGAGAAAAAGGTGAATTCTTTGGTGATATTGTTAATCCATTAGCGACAAGAGCTCATGATAGCCTGTGGGAAATGGGTGATGGTGATGTTGTATTTAAACTGTTAGAACAGAATATTATCAATGATCCAACTATTGCAAAACTTGCTTATCATCGTGATGTTCAAAAATATGTACCCCATGCGTTACTTGATGTTGCAAATATAGTCTTAATGGCTGATGCAATCGGTATGCATAAAGACTTTATTAAAGCACCTGATTTTATACATAAGGTGGAAGATCTAAAAAAACTAACCATTAAGCATAGGGACTGGAATAAAAAGATAGAGCATACCAATATCCAAAGTTCCTCATATTACGGAACGGTTATTGATGTTAGTAAGTATTTTGCATTGCAAAATATTGGTCAAAACACCATGGTAGTTCATGACAGGCTTTTACTCAGTAATGAACCATATGTTGGTCAAAAAGCAAATTTCAAATATGAAAACGGTCGAGTAAATATCCAGGTTAACCAAGAACACAAAAACCAACTCGCTATAGCGCGTTAGTAAATTAATTATTTAGGAGTATTAAAATGGACGTTAAAGATTTAATGAAATTTGCAGATTTTGCTGATGCGGTAAGAGCTTCTGGTGCAATTAATCGTTGGCCTAGGTTAGGCAATGATCAAGAGGTCGTTACTTATTCTGTATACCTAAATGGCCCCGTGGCTTCTAAATTGCCTTTACAACATCAAGAACATGAATTTAAGGACATTATGCTGCATGCCTTAACTGAAAAGTTATGGCTTAATCCAACCTCATTAAGAGATAACCTTAAAGTAGCCGAGCTTGTATCAATACGTGGTGCATGGATGTCAACTGTTTTGGAAACTTCACAAAGCCGTTCCCCAACAGGTGCAATTATTCCTCTTTCAGATGACATTATTAGAGATTACGAACTGCTATCAGCTGGCTTAACTCATCCATGGATTTTGAATGAAATAAATCAACAGCAACAAATGTCACTTGGGTTACGTCCAGCGATTGAACAAGCAGAAGCAATTCATGGTTCACCAATTAGTGATCGAACACCTGATGTGGTGTCTGTGGGAAAGATTCTTGCCCAGAATAAAGATTTTACGGTTCAGGCTACTCATGCTGGGGAAGTAGTGACTCATGAAAATCGTAGATTGATGAATTTGCCTGCTGTTGGTCAAGATGTCATGGTTTCATATTATCGTGGCCAAGGCCAAGTTATTAACCGCAAGGAATTAACTATCTCTGAGCCTTACATTGATAATGAAACTAATGATTTGGCAGTTAATTTAACTAATGCTGATGGTGTTGTTAAAGAAAAAATTCTTTTCAACAGTATTAACTCAATTGCAAAATTCCAAGAGGCCGAAGGTTTAGATAAATCATTTGTAGCTCAAGCAATGGATGTAAGAGCAGCTACACCTAAAATCATTGAGCCAATTGAAACGCATATTAGAAATGTTGTTTCTGATGTATATATTGATGAAACGTCTCGCTGTATAGCGGTTAATTATGTTGAGAATAATACTCAATATACGGCTTTATTCGGTAGTGCTGATTCTATGGTCGAGCATGGTGCCAGCATGGGTATTAAAGAAACTCACATTAAGCAGGCTTACAGCTTGGAAAAAGAAAAGAATTTGTCCAAGGATCGTAATGGTCAACGTTCTTTATTAGATGCACATGATTTTGTTGATTATGTGGGACTAAAAGCAATTTCTGCAAATATTGAAAAGAGTTCCTATGTAGGTACTGTAGTAGGTGAAACTACCCATCATGTGATTCAAAATATTGGTCAGCATACTGCGGTAATTCACGATAAACGTATTTTAGATAAACTTCCTGCAGTAGGTGATAAGTTAAGTGTTAAGTATGAAAGCTATCGAGCAAAAGTGGATATTTCACAACGTGCTCAAGGCCATGGTGCTGAACGCTAATTAAAAATCATATCTACAGAGTTACGGGAATATTATGAGTACCTGGTACAGCGCATTAGAACTGGCAATTGAACAATCATTGCCAACAAATAAAAATAACTCAGTGAAACAATCTGTCATCAAAGATTGGTTAAATGCGAAATCGCGTGAGGGTCTGTTATTTAAAGCACAAGAGCTTGAATGGTCTGGTCTTAATACTTGGTTAGAATTGCAACCTGATTTAGTTTCAAAAGAATCGGTACTGGCTTATCTAAAAGATAATGGCGTTAAGATTAGTGAAGTTCATTATGGACTCGATCATTTATCTTTAAATATGCAAAAGCTTAATGATGCAGGCTACACATTTGATCGTGGCATGGATGATGATGTATACCTGTATGATAAGAATGGCGAACTTGTTGATACAGAGTTACTTCCAGAAGATTTAGATATTGCTTATCAGAATATTACTGGCCAAATCGAATCAGACACCAAGTATGAGAAATATACCGTACCTGGCGGTAATAACTATAAAGAATTATTACTTATCCTGCCTGATGCGCAAAGCAACTCTCAGGAAGGTCGTGTTACTTTCAAGCACCCAGATGATGTAGATGGTTTTCTAACTGATTTAAGCATTCAAGGCTATGAAAATTTGGATTATGGTCGAGTCGATGACGGTATTCATAAAGAGTATGTAGAATTTAGTGGTTTAACCAGATCCGAATTAAATTCATTTAAAAAAATTGCTGATCACAACAATGGTAGTCTAGATTTCACTTCTCTTGATGGTGGTGCTCCATTATTCAGAATGGGCCATTTCGAACAAGCAAACATACTTGCGCATATTCGTTTTAATGAACATATTGATCCCCATGGTAAACGCATTTTGTTTATCAATGAAATTCAATCGGATTGGGGGCAAGAGGGCAGAAAGAAGGGATTTAAACCTAACAATCTAACTGCTGACGAAAAGGAGCTTCAACGCCTGAATGGTTTTACTTACCAAAGGGATCTAACTCCAGAAGAGCGTGAATTACACACAAAACTAAAAGAGAAAGGCGTAGGTGCTACCCTTTTAGAAAAAGTAAAAAACGCTGGCACAGTCCCTAATGCACCTTTTGTTACTAAAACAGATGCATGGGTGTCTTTGGCTGTTAAACGTATGATGCATTATGCAGCTGAAAATAATTTTCATACGGTTGCTTTTATTAACGGTCAACAAGCAGTAGACCTTTATGATTTGACTAAGCAAATTGAAGAGGTACGTGCATTCAAAAATAATGATGGTACTTTTAATATTGATGCGTGGAATAAAGGTACAGCAGTTTTAGAGCAAGAAAATCTTACCAATGAACAGTTAGCAAATTCGATAGGTAAAGAACTTGCTGAAAAAATAATAAATGAATCAGGTAAAGATGTAAGTGGTCACGAAAATGGTAAAAGCTACACTGGTGTAGATTTGCGTGTAGGCGGTGAAGGCATGCTTACTTTTTACAATTTTATTATTCCTAAAGTTACGAAAGATTTACTCAAAAAAGTAGGTGGTGAATTATCTACAATTACATTAGACGTGTCAGAAACTATTAAGCTTTCTGATATGGATGCAAAAAAGCGCTTCGATGAAGGCAAAGAAGTTTTTTACTTTTCAGATGATGACGATGAGTTGATGGTCGAGTTATCTGATGTAGAAGATTTTGAGGATTTTTTTCTAAATCATGATTTTTATTACTATGGTGAAACAGAAAAACAAAATACTCAAGTTGCCTTCAACATTACCCCAGAAATGCAGAAGACTATTTTAAAAGGTTTACCCCTTTTTAGACTGCAGGATAGAAATAAATCAGAACAATTAATGCTAAGTGATTCTGATATTCAAAATGAAATTGTACGCATTCAGGAAATGTGGCCAGGTTTACCAAATGTTGTTTTAATCCATAGCACTGATGATTTACCATTTATTGCCCCAGCTCATACACAAGCAGCTGCTTATGATGACAAAATTTACCTGGTTACTTCTAATGTCTATGATTTAAAGGACGTACAGCTTGCGATCGGTCACGAAGCAATAGGACATATAGCCTTTGCTAATCTTTTCGAGTCAGAACGCGAATTTGGTGAATTTTTATTCAAGGTCATGGCTGCTGCACAAAAAGAAGGTAGCAAATTAAATGAGCTATTACAGGAAGTAGAAGATAAATATCCCAATGCTTCTGTTGAAACAAAAGCAAAAGAATTAATTGCATTGGCCGTAGAGCATTGTTTAGATATAAACGGTGATCTAGATATTGAATTATCACTGATTAAATCTGTTTATGCAAAAGCCGCTAGTTTTGTAAGATCGATTGGTCTGGATATTCCATTTAGCAATTTTGAGTTACAAGGATTAATACTGGATGCAGGCCGCTTGTTAACTGATCCTCCACAATATAGTAAAACTTTAGAAAGTCTTACTTCTATAGATGTTTACAGTGCCAATGAAGTTGCTTTAGCAGATCGTGACGGAGGATTCTATCGAGGTTCTGTATCACAAATCACTCCCGTTCATGTTGTACAAAATATTGGTAAAAATGTCCATATAGCACATGACAAACGAGATTTATCCAAAAGCATTAAAAGAGGGGGTAAATATTCAATCAAATATGAGAATAAAAGGGCTGTGCCTATCAATATTGATAGATCGACAGATAAATCATTAACCATTTAAAAACAGTGATATTGAAAATGATGTCATAAAATCAAATAGCAGTTCTTTAGTACATTAATTATTTAATAAGGTGAATATTATGCAAACAGATGAAAATACAATAACTGGCATTGTTGATTCTAGTGACAACGGCCAAATTGATTTAAAAGAATTGGTGCATCTAAGTCCTGCTGAGATAGGCGCATATCGATATATAGAAAGTTTTAAGGATAATGAGCCGCTTGCTTTTTATTTTGAAGATGATCACCTATCAAAATTTTCTGATCTAAGACTTAAAAATGCAGTGGATGTTTTGTTCCCAAATATCGAGTCTTATTTTGATATTACCCATCTAGGCACTTATGAACTGTTGCGCATAGTACGCGACAGAAAAGATCTAGTTCAAGAAACTGGTTTATCAAATAAAGCATTCAATGAACTGGTTGAATACCAAAAATCAATTACCAGTGCTCCGCAAATAACTGGTGCAGAGTTGGAAGGTAGTATTGAACCAATTTTAGAAACAGATGGTGCAGTAGCGGCGTTAAAAAAGAGTGAACCTAATCGTCAATTACTCAATGGCTTATATGTTGAACGTGAGCCTAATGCTTTTTATCGTATCGATAGTGATAAGCCTGCTTTAATCGATGAAGGTATGAAGCTAAAAGTGATTAACAAAGATTTAGAGACGTTCAAAGCTGCTATCGAATTGGCCGAATCTAAAGGCTGGGTTGGCATTCAGGTGAATGGTACAGATAAATTTAAAGCCGAAGCGTGGTATCAAGCTTCAATCAAAGGTCTGACTGTCAAAGGTTACGAGCCGAATGAGAAAGACAAACAACGCTTGGCTGAATATCATTTAGTTAAAACACCTGTGCTGAATGCTGCTGAACAGGAACAGCTCATAGCATCACGCCAAGCTGCTGAAAATTATGCGTTAGAACGTGACGCTGGCATTGCATATCCTGATAAAACCAATGAAACACGTAACTTTTCTGGACGTGTTGCGCAAGTTTTTGATAGTCATGTTGTTCAGGATATTGGTAGGAAAACTTTTGTTATTCATGAGAAATCGCGTGTTGGTGAGGTAAAGGAAGGTGCTAAGTTAGACATTCTTTATCAAGGTAAAACCGCTAAAGTTACCGAAATAAATAATCAAAAAACCAATAGTTTTGAACGTTAATTAAATAAAAAAATATAATAACAATCGGGATGAGACATGAAACAAAAAGATTTGGCACCACAACAGTTAGGCTTCGACTTTGACGCGGATTTTAACAATATTCTGAACACAGCAACTAAACTACAGGAGATAAATGATGATAGAAGGCCAACAACAACCGCTAGCGATAGCGGCAAGGGTTCTGAATACCCAGACATTGCAATTGATTCACAAGGCACCGTTCAATCAGTACGGATGGACAATAGCAGACAGATGGGCAATGAATTCACCGCAAGCGCTAATGGATTTGGAGAGCAAGGGGGAAGTAGTGATATTCAATCGACTTCTGGATCAACAGAAAATGGAACAGGAAATAATCCTACAGAACATGCAGCAGATCAACGAGGGGATGACGAAAACAGAAATATTGCAATTACATCAAGTCCAGCTCGATTTGTAGAGCCAAATAATTACAAAATCACTGATTCAGATAATCTTGGGATCGGTGGTGCAAAGGCAAAATATCAAGATAACATTGCAGCGATCACAACTTTAAAAAATATTGAGACGGAAAGCAGAAATGCAACATTAGATGAACAGGCTATATTAATTAAATATGTTGGCTGGGGTGGTTTGCCCCAAGCTTTTGATCATCGAAATGATAATTGGGCAAATGAATTTAAAGAATTAAGCTCTATTCTTACGATTGAAGAATATGAGGCGGCTCGTAGATCCACACAAGACGCTCATTATACGCCAGCTCTCGTTGTTAGTAATATTTATGCAGGTCTTGAACGTTTGGGCTTCACTGGTGGAAATATTTTGGATCCTGCAGTTGGTAGTGGTCATTTCATTGGTCTATTGCCAGATTCAATCAATCAAAATAGCAAAGTAACTGGTATCGAGCTAGATCCTCTAACAGCACGTATTGCAAGCGCCTTATATCCAGAATCTTCAATTATCAATAAGGGTTTTCAGGAAGTTGTTATTCCTAAAAACAGATTTGATGTTGTTATCGGTAATTTTCCTTTTGGTAGCCAAACGGTTTATGACGAAGACTACCCAGAGTTAGCTAAATTTTCAATCCATAATTATTTTACGGCTAAATCAATAGACAATATTCGTTCAGGCGGTTTGATGGCAATGGTGGTATCAAACTATTTGATGGATGGTATTGATGATAAAGCACGTGCTTATGTCGCAGACAGAGCACACTTATTAGGTGCTATACGTCTACCAAATAATACTTTCAAACAAAATTCATTAACCGAAGTTACTACCGATATTATTTTCTTTCAAAAGGCTTTTGAAGGACAAGAAACTGATAAATCTTGGTTAGATACTGAACCGCAATTCGATACGCAGACTAATACACGATATAACCTGAACAAATATTATATTGATCGGCCAGAAATGATGCTTGGTACGATGAGGATGGTCAATATGAGTTTCAGGGGTGGTAATTCAGCACTTGTTGCCGATGAAAACCAAGATTTACCAAATGCACTAATTAATGCTATTGGTAAATTGCCAGAAGGTATTTATCAGAAACCTGGCATATTTAATGAGTCTGATATTGTGGATGATAAAGTCGAAGTACCTGATGATGTCAAAGTTGGTGGTTATTTTGTTGTAAGTGCGATCAATGGCAAAGCACTAGATAAGGAACGTATAGCTAGACGGTTGCCAGATATATTAGCAGATAAGTCCTATGAATGGGCTGAATTCAAAAACGAACTCGTAGGAGAGCGTATTAAGGGCATGCTCGGTATTAAAACTGCTTTACGTACTTTAATGGATTATGAAAAATCAGAATATTCTTCTGGAATAGAGCTGGATGCTTATCGTAATCATTTAAACAGTGTCTATGACAAGTTTGTTAAAAAACACGGCTATATTTCATCGTTATTAATGAAACAAGCCATGGGTGACGATCCTGAGTTTCCGTTACTCATGGCATTAGAGCGTGATTATGATAAAGGTATATCGAAAGATTCAGCAAAAAAACACGGTGTAGAGCCTCGTGAAGCAAGTGCAAAGAAAGCGGCTATTTTCACCAAACGTGTATTGTCGCCTTTACGTGAAATCACAAAGGTCGGTACAGCTAAAGAAGCATTAATAGTTTCAATGAATGAACTTGGCCGTGTAGATTTATCTCGCATGGTGCGTTTAACTGGGAAAGCAGAAGATGTAATCCTAGATGAATTAAAAGGGTTTATTTATTTAAACCCGATTAACAATAAATATGAAACTGCTGAACATTATCTATCTGGGAATGTTAAGGAAAAATTACAGCAAGCATGGGAAGCAACATTTCGTAATGCTATTTATGAAGAAAACGTTGCTGCTTTAGAGCTTGTCCAGCCACAAGATATTGAACCTATAGACATTTCCATTCAGTTAGGTTCTTCATGGGTTCCAGATGCAATTGTGAGCGATTTTATTGGCCATTTGATAGGTGATGTTAAGCGTGATATTTCTTATCAAAAAGCCATTGGTAAATGGATTGTAAAAATATCAGCACCTGATGAAACAACTAATAATGTTACATGGGGCACAGAGGATCTTGGTGCCAATACTTTAATCGAAAAAATTCTTACCAATAAATCTATCGAGGTTAAAGATATTGTTGGCTACGATGACTATCGAAATCCAATTTACAGATTAAATGAAGGCAAAACTGCAGCGGCCACACAAAAAGCTGATGAAATCAAGCAGGCCTTTGAAGATTGGGTATGGGAAGACAAAGAACGTAGAACAAGCCTGGCACGTTTATATAATGATCAGTTCAATACGAATGTTGCTACTAAATACGATGGCTCACATTTAACATTACCTGGTGCGTCACTTTCTGTTCAGTTACGCCCACACCAAAAGAATGCTATCTGGCGTGGCATTCAAGATGGTACTGCTTTATTTGATCATGTTGTAGGTGCAGGTAAGACTTACGAGTTTATTGCTACTGGTATTGAAAGCAAGCGTATGGGCTTAATGAAAAAGCCTATGTTTGTTGTGCCTAATCATCTTTTATTACAATGGAAAGATGCTTTTTATGAGCTTTATCCTAGTGCTAATATTTTAATTGCTGAAAAGTCTGATTTTAGTAAAGAAAACCGTCAACGTTTATTTGGTCGTATTGCTACAGGTGACTGGGATGCAGTTATTGTTGCGCATTCCAGTTTTAAGAAAATCGGCGTTCCTAATGAAACTTTGAAAATCATTCTTGATGAACAGATCGATGATTTAACAATGGCTATTTCAGAGCTAAAGGGAAACAATGGCCAACACTTTTCTATCAAAGAATTAGAAAAAACAAGAGATCGTATGGAGGCAAGATTAGCACGAGCTGCTGATACAGGCTCAAAAGATGCGGTCGTTAGTTTTGCAGATTTAGGTGTTGATGCAATATTTTTGGATGAATCTCAACAATTCAAAAACTTGTACATCACAACATCGATGAACAGAGTCGCAGGCCTTGGCAATTTAGAAGGCTCAGAAAAAGCTTTTGATCTGTTTATTAAAGCTCGATACCTGCAAATGAAGCATGATGGCCGTGGTTTATTTTTTGGTACAGGTACTCCTATTTCCAATACCATTGCAGAGCTTTATACCGTGCAGCGCTATATGCAATATGATGAAATGAAACGTAGAGGTATTGTTCATTTTGATGCATGGGCTTCAACATTCGGCAAAGTGGTAACAGGTTGGGAACTTGATGCTACTGGGGTTAATTACAGACTAAATTCACGTTTTGCAAAATTTCAGAACGTACCAGAACTCACAGCACTTTATCGAAGCTTTGCTGATGTCATCACACGTTCAGATTTAGAACGTCAAGGTTTAGAAATAGGTAAGCCATTTCCTACGCCTAAAATCAAAGGTGGTAAACCTGAAAATATTATTGTGCCCAGATCTCAGGATCAGGCGTTATTTATGGGTGTGCAAACCCCTGTTCTTGATGATGATGGTATGCCAGTTACACGTGCAGATGGCACTATTGTTAAAAAATGGACTGCAGGCTCTATTATTGATCGTATGGAAAATCTACCTGATGATCCAAGTATCGACAATCCATTAAAAATAACCAATGAAGCGCGTAAAGCTGGTCTCGATTATCGTTTGATAGATCCTGATGCCGAAGACCACGAAGGTTCTAAGCTTAATGAGCTTGTTCATCGAGCACATAATATATATGCACGTTGGGATGCACGTAAGGGCACTCAGTTAATCTTTTGTGATTTGTCTACACCTAAAGCAAGCAGCCAAAAAACAGCATTTGTGGTACCAGAAATTATTCCTGCTGCAAGCGATGAAATTGAAGATGTTGATACTGTTTCAATGGATGAATTGCTGTCTGCAAACAGTAAGTTCAGTGTCTATGAAGATATTCGTGACAAACTGGTTGCAAGAGGAATACCACCACATCAAATACGTTTTATTCATGACGCAAAAACAGATTTGCAGAAAAGTAAATTATTCGATGAAATGAATAGAGGTGTTGTACGCATTTTGTTGGGTTCTACTGAAAAGATGGGAGCTGGCACTAATGTTCAAAGAAAACTGGTTGCAGAGCATCATTTAGACGCACCATGGAGGCCGTCAGATCTTGAACAACGCGAAGGCCGCATAATCAGACAAGGTAATGAATTCTACGAAGAGGATCCAGAAGGCTTTGAAGTGGAGCTATTACGATATG
The DNA here is from genome assembly GCA_030693155.1 of Methylococcales bacterium. GTDB lineage: Bacteria > Pseudomonadota > Gammaproteobacteria > Methylococcales > Methylomonadaceae > UBA4132. The sequence goes on along the minus strand of JAUYBJ010000057.1, from coordinate 97,593 downwards.
CTACTGAGAAAACCTATGATGGTCGTATGTGGCAAACTATTGAAGTTAAAGCTGCTGGTATCGAACAATTCCGTAAGGGCGATGCTTTACAACGTGTGATTGAAGATATTTCCAGTGAAGCGGCCAATGCTGCCGAAATGAAAGCTGCAGCTACAGGTAATCCGTTAATTTTCATGCAGGTTAAATTAAATGCAGATTTGAAAAAACTTGAAGCTGTATATTCAAGCTATAAACGGGCACATCACACATTAGACAGCCGTATTGATTGGCTATCCAATGCTGAACAGAGGTCTAGTGCTATTTTACAGAAACTTAATGCAGAAATAGCCAGGCGCGATGCACAACCTAGTGAACATTTTAGTTACGAATTAGGCGGCAAGAAATATGGTGAAAAAACTAAAAAAGAGTTACTCCCTGAAATTATGGCCGTAATGAAACTCGCTTTACAAAATAAAGCTAAAGTAGGAGAGAAAAATCCTGAAACATATTCAGTAGGTAAATTTCGTGGATTCGATATAGCTGTTTATGGTGAAAGAGATTCTTTGCAGTTTGTCATTAAGGGCGAAGATTTATATAGCCCTCGCAATCTTGAATATCATAAAGAGGATGAATTCAGCTTAAATGGATTTATCAACCGCCTTAATAATTATGTAAATAGTTTTGAAGAGAAGATACTGGCTAATCAGGCAAAACTTGTAACCGATTTAGAAGAGCTTGATAAGGCTATGGTTGAAAAGTCCAAGCCCTTTACTCAACTTAAGAAACTAGAAATATTACGTATGGATTGTGGTGATGTTTTGTCTGAGTTAAAGAAAGTACAGAATGATGATAATTATATTTCAAAATGGAAACCACGTTCACAAGACGTACCCGAAGAGCCACAAAAAGCAGCTGCTGATCCGCATATTGAAGCGCCAGTTGAACAAATGATATTTGGTGATCTAGTAAGTCAAGATCGCTCACGTATCTTAGCTAATACAAATGGACGGGATGTAATGCCTGTAGATACTCAATTTGGGTATTATAGAGGCACTATTTTAGAAAAAACCGACTATCACATAGTGCAAAATATTGGTAAACGTTATATTGTATTGCATGATATAAATATTTTAGATAATCACCCTCCAGTAGGTGATTTAATGGAAGTACGTTACAAAAACAACCAGGCTAACATCATCAAACAGGATATTAAAAATGAACTCAAACAAAACGCAAGATAATAAAAACAATACAGCGGACTTGGCTGTTTTTGATATTGCAATTTCAGGTAGTGAAGCTAACGAACAAGAAGTACCAGAAACAGAATTGTTAAGTGATTACACTGGTGCAGATGATAGCAAAGGTGAGAAAAATGGCTGATCATGATTTTAGGCAAGACCTGACGGATAAAATCATTGCCGCTTTAGAAGCAGGCACCGCGCCATGGCAAAAACCTTGGGATGGATCCGTTGGTGGTTTTTCACCTGTTAATCCCACTACAGGCAAAGCTTATAGAGGTGGTAATGCCTTGCATTTATTAAGTCAAGGTTATGAAGACAACCGCTGGTGTACGTTTAATCAAGCCAATGACAATGGCTGGAAAATACGTAAGGGTGAAAAAGCTACTTGGATTGAATATTGGAAATGGGCTGATAGTACCAAAGGAATCAACGAAGAATCAGGACAGGAAGTTGAAGTTGCTCTTGATAAGGCGCGTCCCTCTGTATTCTATGCAAAGGTTTTTAATTTAAGCCAAATGGAAAATACACCTGAGCTTGCAAAAGCTATTCCTGAATGGGATCCATTAGAGCTTGCTGAGAATGCATTAATTAAATCACAAGCACGGATTTTCCATGACCAGTCTAATAGAGCTTTCTATTCACCAACTCATGATGAAATTCATCTACCATTAAAATCAGCATTTGCAGATGCTCCAAAATATTATGCAACGGCTTTACATGAACTTGGACATTGGACAGGCCATGAATCTCGTTTAAATCGTTCACTAGACGGTCGATTTGGCACCCCTGAATATGCCAAAGAGGAATTACGGGCTGAATTAGCCAGTTTGTTTTTATCAGATCGGTTGGGTATTCCATTTGAATTTGAGCAACACGCTTCCTATGTAGGAAGTTGGATCAAAGCTTTGAAAGAAGATAAGCACGAAATTTTCAAAGCAGCACGTGATGCTGAAAAGATTGTTACGCATGTGATGGATCTGGCATTACAAAAAACATTAGAAGTGGAAACAGAAATACTTAAGGAGGAAAGTGTGGCTAAAAGCAAAATTTATCTACATGTGCCGTTCGCAGAACGAGGTGAGGCTAAAGCATTAGGTGCTAAATGGGATTCTGATAATAAATCTTGGTTTGTACCTTCTGGTGCTGATGTTCGTACATTCTCTAAATGGGAAAATCCTAGAGGTGATTATGATGCCGTTAGAGAATTTGAGGCCGCTATCCGTGATGCAGGTCTTATTTTAGATGGCGAACCTGTAATGGATGGTAAATGGCATTATGTTCCTGTAGAAGGTGGCCGCAAAAAAGAGCTTCAAGGATCCTATAAAGGTTCTTTAGATGCCATACCTAATGGTTACATTAAAAATATGTATGATGATACTCGTTCACGTGGCTGGAAATTCCAGACAGTAGGTATCGATGTTGCCAGAGTCAATGATCTTGAAAAACAAGCCAAAGAAAATGCTGCCAAGCGTGATGCAGAGGATTTAAAAGAAAAAGAACGAGTTGCGGCTTATTCAAAACACTATATTGGCAAATGCCCAGATATGGATGAATACTTTCCACATAAATACTTAACTGATAAAGGCATTCCTGCATTAGGTTTGAAGCATGATGTGGATTTTGCAGATAAGTCTTTGGTTGTGATCCCTTTACGAGACATCAACAATAAAATTTGGTCATATCAATCCATTACAGAAGATGGGCAAAAGAAATATAAATCTGGTGGTCGTAAAACAGGATGTTTTCATTTGATTGGAGAATTCGATTCTAATAAGCCTGTCATGGTAATGGAAGGCTACGCAACTGGTGCTACTGCGCATATAGCTACAGGCTTAACAGTAGCTGTTGCATTTGATTCTACAAATCTATTAGAGGTAGCTAAAGCAATTAAGGAAGCTGGTAAAGCTTCTGAAATCATTATCGGTGGTGATGATGATCGCTTTATCAAATGTACGGTCGCTTGGTCTAGTGAAGGTAAATATGTTCATAGTAATCCACTAGTGAATGAAGGTGCATTACCTAATGCTGGTAGGAATAAAGCGCTGGAAGCAGCAGAAGCCGTAGGTGGCAGAGCTATTTTCCCTAAGTTTAGGGCGAGTGATTATTCAGGCACTGATTTTAATGACCTTTATAAAACAGAAGGGCTTAAGGTTGTAAAAGACCAACTTAATCTTTTAAACGAACGCACTAAAGAGATTGCATTATAAGTTTTAATTAAAATAAATTATTAAATATATAATTATTTATTGTACAATTGCATTTCATCTTAATTGAGGGGCAAGAATGACCAATAAGGATTTAAGGCAATTGTTAATAGAGAAAGACAGCATTATTAGTAGGTTAATGACTAATAATGCAAATCTGGAAAAAAGATTGACATACGAACGCTCACAAATATCAAAAGATATTGAGCTTAATATTGTTGATACAGTCAGATTTTTAAGAGGTCATGAAACAATACTGGTGCATCTGGGTGATCACAATGAGAATTCTTTCCGTGAAAACTTTGATGATCCAAAATATGGTGATTGTTTAAGAAGTATTGCTGCATGTGATGTATTTTATCTTAATAAATCACCATTATCCGATCAGGTCAAAACTGTTATTCGTGAAACCACAAAAAACGGTCTTTCTAATTGGTAATTAGATATTTAATGAACATATAGGTATATTGAATGGCCGATGACAAAAAAAGAAATTCCGATTCAATCGCGTGGTGGGTAATAGCCCTATTTATTATTTGTTTGCTTTTATCCTCTTGGGTAGCAACGCAATATGAAGCTTCTAATTTTAGCTATCAATCCGCCCTTGGGGTGCCTTTATTTTCGTTCTTTGGTGTTTCAATATATGAACCTTGGTCATGGCTTACCTGGACATTTAGATGGTCAGAAGAGAAGGGCATTATTGATGAAGTTCTTTCACAAGGCATGTATGTCTTTAATGGCGGTATAGCTCTATCTATACTGCTATGTGCTTTTATTAATTATTTACGTACACGTAATAAAGGTACACCAGATAATTTACATGGCTCCGCACATTGGGCAACCGATAAAGAGATCCGTGATACTGGCCTTATATCTAAAGATGGTGTTTGTGTTGGCTCTGTTGATATTCAAGATAAAACACTGGCAGGAAGGTTATTTGGTCGTGTAATACGTATTATTTTGCGTGATGATCAAAAAACACATGTATTAATGGCTGCACCGACAAGATCAGGTAAGGGTGTAGGTGTGGTACTCCCAACATTATTGAGCTGGCGTTTTTCAACATTGGTTCACGATGTCAAAATGGAAAACTTTGCACTTACCGCAGGTTTCCGTCACAAAGCAGGACAACTAATTCTTAATTTTAATCCAACTTGCAAAGATGGTACGGCGGCCAGGTGGAATCCATTAGATGAAATACGAGTATGGACGCTTGATGATGTACGTGATGCACAAAATATCGCTGCCATGGTAGCGGATCCAGATGCAAAAGGCATGGAAGATCACTGGGTATCAACTAGCTACAAGTTATTAACTGGTGTATTCCTACATACAGTTTATTCAGGCGGCTCTACTGACAGAAGTTTAACTGCAGCAGCTAAATTCATTGCTGATAGTTCATTTGAAGACGTAAAGCAAATGCTATCTTTTATGTTGGGTTATGAACATGATCCAGACGGTAAAATGGGCTGGCGCGATGAAGGCGGCAGGCCTACCAGAACTCACCCAGAGGTTATGCTAGTTGCTTCTGAAATGCTTAAAAAAGAAGAGAAGGAATTAGGCTCGGTTATTTCTTCGGCAGTCACTAAACTTGGTTTATTCACAGAACCTATTGTTGCTATGAATGTGGCAGTATCTGATTTCAGGGTTCGTGACCTAATGAACCTAACACAACCAGTTTCTTGTTATTACATTGTGCCTCCTGCTGATAAAGAGCGTTTACGTCCGTTATCACGCCTATTTTTTGCATTTGTGATCCGTAGATTAACCGAAGAAATGAAATTTGAAGGTGGCAAATCTATTGAAGGTTACAAACATCGTTTACTGCTTATGATGGATGAATTGCCTTCATTGCGTAAGCTTGATGTACTTCAAGATGGTTTAGCTTATATCGCAGGCTATGGCCTTAAAGCAGTAATGATTATTCAAGACATGGTGCAGCTCAAAGAAGCTTATGGAGATAAAGAGTCTGTATCTGCAGGCTGTCATCTGAGAATTGCGTATGCACCTAACACCATGGATGAAGCAAAACCATTAAGTGAAATGCTGGGTAAAAAAACCGTCGAATATGAAACACGTAATCACTCTGGATCTAGAACTACGCATGCACTTGGCCAAGTAAGTTTATCAACACAAATGGCTGGCCGTGAACTAATGACACCAGATGAACTTTTATCATTACCGCCCACCGATGTAATCCTAAAAGCATCTGGATTTGCACCTATTAAAGGTAAGAAACTTCGCTATTATGAAATGCCAGTATTTCAATCAAGGGCAGAAATAGCACCTCCAGTTAGATGCTCTATTGAAATGGAATCCAACCAAGGATCTGCTTTTGTTTGGGCGATGCTTTTGGTTGAAAAAGACGCTTCTGGCACTCTTAAGGTCTGGTTAAATCTAAAAGACCGTGAGTTATTGCCTCCTGTATATGCTTTGATAAAACAAGAGCGTGTTGTTGATGGTGTATTGGTGGCCAAAGAAAGTCTTTACGACTTTTTAGATAAAGATCAAGTTATTAAATCTAAAGGGCCATTCTCTATCACAAATCAGTTTTCATTAAAGAGTCGAAATTCAGACGACATCGATCTACAGGACGAATTCTCTGTAAGCCTACGTTTAATTGATTCCTCTGCATATAAGAATGTTCGTTATGCAGGTGAGTTTGTTGTTATTTCAGCGCGTAAAAAACAAGTGATTAAGAAAGCACTTAAAAACTTTGGTTATGAAGTCAAATTGCAAGACGCTGAAAAATTATCCAAAAATTACGGCGTTATTGTATTGATAGATAGCGGTTACGTTGTACAAGATACAGGATATGGCAATGCGGTTATCCATCGCCAGGCTAGATTAACTGCGCCTGTAGCTGTAGGTCAGGATTATTTAGTGGCTTACGATGCAGACGGTAAGTTAGGTTCAGTAGTTGGTCAATAATTGACGATAGGATTATTAAAATGCTTGATGGTTATTATATAAAAAAGATTGGTCAAAATAAGGGTGCACCTCGCGTATGGTTAGAAGGTTCACAAACGGCTAAAGCTGGCTTTGCACCTGGTCAAAGGTTTGATATTCATGTTGAAGGTCAAACTATTGTGTTGCAAGCTAATCAGGATGGATCCAGAGTAGTATCATCAAAAAAGTCTGGTGAATCACTTAATCCTGTCATCGATATAAATAGCCGTGAATTATTGGCTATTTTTGATGGGATGTCTTCAATTAGAGTGGCGGTGAAAGAAGGGCAAATCTATCTGGTGCCACTTGCTTCTGAATTAAAGAAACAAGAGCGTTACAAACGTTTAAAAAATAAATTAGAAACTGGTGAAAGCATTGCGTTAGGAAGTCTTTCGCATGGTGGTGGAATTTTAGATCATGCAATTCATTCTGGTCTTAAAGCGGCTGGTATTGAAAGTAAGTTGGCTTTCGCAAATGAGATTAGAGAAGAGTTATTAGAACATGCAGCCATACATAATGATGCTTGGTCAGATACTACAAAGGCTTTTGCAGCACCGATGCAGGAATTGGCATTTGATGAACGAGGTTTAGCAAATATTCCACGTACCGAAGTGCTAATTATGGGTTTGCCATGTAGTGGTGCATCAAAAGCAGGTATGGCAAAAAGAGGCCTTGTACATCCAGAGGCGCACCCCGAAGTAGGGCATTTAGTGGTGAGTGCTCTTGTTATTTTAAGTAAAACTAACCCAGTGATCGTAGTCCTAGAAAACGTACCTCCTTATGCTAATTCAGCAAGCGCAGATATTTTGCGCAATCAGCTTAAAGACATGGGTTACAACACGCATGAGCGCATTTTAAATGGCAAGGAATGGGGCACTCTCGAAAATAGAGATCGTTGGGTTATGGTGGCCGTAACTCATGGTATTGAGTTTGATTTTTCGCAGTTGATTGCCCCTGATGTAAAAGTAATGCGTTTAGGTGATGTTTTAGATGACATTGATCAGAACGATCCACGTTGGAGCAAAATGCAAGGTCTTAAAGATAAGCAGGTGCGCGATCTTGCCGAAGGGAAAAATTTTAAAATGCAGGTCTTTGATGCTGATAGTGAACATATTGGTACATTAACCAAAGGCTATGCCAAGGTAAGATCTACAGATCCAAAAATTCAACATCCTGATGATCCTGATTTATTACGTCAACTTACGGCTGCAGAGCATGCCCGTATCAAGCAAGTACCAGAACATCTTATAGAGGGTTTATCCAATACGATTGCACATGAAGTATTAGGGCAAAGTGTTGTCTACTCCCCATTTAAAGACCTAGGCCAAGAGGTTGGTAACACTTTAAATGTGTTTTCAGGGAAAAGTACCAGGCGCGAGTCTGTTCCAGTTGATCTGCCTGATGAAGTGCTAACCATCAGTAAAGAGGTGGTTACAATCCTTAAAATGGCTAATGAAAATACTGGTAATTATTCTGGCTCAATTGTGGCTGTTGAGAAAGGCTACTTTATTCAGGATATTGGCAAATCTGTAGGTATAGCACATAAATCAGTCAACTTAGACAAACAACTTACTCTTGGCCGTTCAGCTGTTGTTAATTACAGTGAGGGCAAGGGCGTAGTTAAAGAAAAGGTTAAAGAACAATTAGCCTTAGAGATCTAAAAAGGATTTGTTTTGAAAATATCAATATTTATTGGATTGTTGTTTTTCTCAAATCAACTATTAGCTAATGAGAGTTCTTATCCTATTGAAGATTTATTATCTACATGTGCGCCAGAGGTACACCCTCAAACTATGGGTGCAATCGTTAGTCATGAATCACGTGGTAATTATTTGATTATTGGTGATAACGGCGATTGGGATATTCCTAAAAAGGATAGGGTACATAAAACCTATTATCCATCATCGGTCGAGGAAGCTATCCAGATTTCTAATAGTTTAATTGCAGATGGTCACGTGATCGATATTGGTTTGGGTCAGTTAAATAATCGTAATTTAGCTAGGCTGAATATGTCTTTGTACGATGCTTTTGAACCCTGTAAAAATCTATCTGGTGCATCAAAGGTTCTAGTCGATTTTTATCAAAGTGCTCAAAGAAAATATGGGCCAGGACGTGAGGCTTTGTACGCGGCCATAAGTGCTTATAACACAGGTAATTTTACCAATGGTTTTAAAAATGGTTATGTAAGTAAGGTTGTTACCGCTGGTTCCTATGTCGTACCAAAATTAAATGTAGGAACCGAAAAACAGCGTAATAGATCAGTCCAAGTAAGTCGTGCCGTGTATAAAACGGCCAAAAATCCAAAGAACAAATTTAACTTAAATGATGTAAAAAACGCACCATCTAACGTAACTGGTTGGGAAAATTAAAAAGGTATTTTATGAAACTCATGATTATTGAATCACCAGGCAAAATGACACTACTTTCAAGCATTCTTGGTAGTGATTGGACGATTGCTCCTTGTTACGGTCACGTAAGAGATTTGCCAAAAGCAAGAATGGGTGTGGAAGCTCCTAGTTTTCTACCTGAGTACGAATTAACCGATAAAGGCGCTAACGTTGTTTCTAAATTAAAGAAATTAGCAAAGCAGGCAGATACCGTTTATCTCGCAACGGATCCTGATCGAGAAGGTGAAAGTATCAGTTGGCATTTGCAAGAATGTTTAGGATTAATAAATCCGCTGCGAGTTACTTTTAATGAAATTACAGAGTCTACTGTTAAAGCAGCACTTGCTTCACCACGTAGAATCGATATTAAACGTGTACATGCGCAAGATGCAAGAAGGTCTTTAGATAGGCTTGTAGGCTACACAGTAAGCCCAGAACTTAGCAATAGAACTGGATCTAAGCTTTCTGCTGGCCGTGTACAAAGTCCAGCTGTGCGTCTTGTAGTTGAGCGAGAGCGTGCTATATCTGCATTTAAAACAACTACGCATTTTGGCGCTTCATTATTTTTAAAAGATATAGAATCGAATAAAGAATGGAGCGCAGAGTGGCTTATAAAACCTAATTTCGCTACTGATGATAATCCATACTTCATGGATAAATCTGTTGCACTTGCTGTGTCAGAGGTTAAATCAGTAACTGTTAAATCTTGCGAGGAAAGTGAAGAAACCCGTAGTCCTCCACCTCCATTTACTACATCCACTTTGCAGCAAGCAGCTAGCGTTACATTAAATCTTAATCCAACGGCCACAATGGATGCAGCCCAAAAACTGTATGAACAAGGACATATTACATATCACCGTACTGATAATCCGAATGTTTCACTTGATTCATTAGACGATATTAGAGCTATTGCTAATGGTTTGGATTTAGTCATGGCCGACAAATTCAGAAAATATAAAGTTTCGGAAAACGCACAAGAAGGTCATCCTGCAATAACACCTACACACTGGGATGTTGAGGTGGCAGGAGAGAATGATGAGCAACGTGCTTTATATAAACTTATTCGGTTGAGAGCTATTGCCTGTCAGCTGGCTGACGCACGGTATGCAGTTCGTACGGTTAAACTTGATTCCTTGCAACCTGTCACTATTAATGGCAAATCTTTAGAATTTGAAGGTCGTGGCCGCACACTGATTTATAACGGCTGGCTTAAATTGATCCAAAGTGATCAAACAGATGAATCAGATTCTGATCCTAGTCCAATAAACCCTGTTCCTGTATGTTTAGTTGGTAGCACACTAGATGTCGCACGTGGCCAATTGCTAGAGAAAAAAACGAAAGCTCCAAGTCGTTACACTCAAGCATCACTTGTAAAACAGTTAGAGTCAGAAGGCATTGGTCGTCCATCCACATATGCATCGATTATGGATAACATTGTTTCTCGTGCCTATGTAAGTTTTCTTGGAAAATTCCTAGTTCCAACTAAAACTGGTGAGTTAGTTGTCGATTCTTTGGTAGGTAAATTCGATTTTATGGAATATGAATTTACACGCAATGTCGAACAGGAATTGGATGCTATTGCTGATGGGAAAGCTGACTATAAGACTGTGGTATCGAATGTATATGAAACGCTTAAGAAAGAAATAGCTGGTATTCCATTATCAGGATCTGCAGTTGAAACACATTTATGCACCAAATGTAATAAACCATTAATTCATCGTATTAAGCCAGGTAAAGCTGGTTATGATTTTTGGGGATGTTCTGGCTTTAAAGATGGATGTAAATCTTCGTATAAAAATAAAGACGGTAAACCAGACTTTGGAAAAGTTGATTAAAAATATGATGACATTCAATGTTGTGAAACTGTATCGAGCTTTGATCGAGAAGTATCGTTTTGCTAGATCACTACCTTATATGTTTCCACCTGCACATTTTGCAGAGAAATTAGCTTTGGCCATTAAAGAATCACAAAAAAATGAAGTCTTTGTGATCTGTAATGTGAATATTGATAATCTAACTGAATTAAACCAGGCTCATGGTTTTAATAACATGGACAAGGTACTCAAAATTATTGAGGAAAGGATCTGTTATCTCTGTGGTGCCAGTGGCATAGTCTCGCGCATATCTAATGGTGAATTACTGTTATTACTTCGTCCAGTATATTCCCTCGATGATATTGTGCCAATGTTGAGGCACCTGAAAAATTCCATCACCAATGTAAGACATGATAATGAAAAACATGTTGCCTTAACTGCAAGTATAGGCGCTTCAATCTATCCTATCGAAGGTGTTAAATCTGAAATACTCATCCGTCATGCTAATTTAGCCATGTATTCTGCTAAACAGTCTGGTAAAAATAGATATGAGATCTATGATTCTCAATCTGCATTTGTAGAAAAAAATAAATTTCATAAATGTGAGCTTTTACGTCAAGCAATAGTTAATAAAGAGCTGGAACTTTACTATCAACCAAAAATAGACTTAGGTAACAGTAAGATTTTGGGTATGGAAGCTCTAGTCCGTTGGAAGCATCCAGTTAAAGGACTTTTAGAGCCTGCTGCATTTTTACCTGAGGTAATATCAAATGGAGTAGGGTACGAGCTGGGATTATGGGTTGTTGAATCAGCTGCATCACAAATTCATGAATGGAATTTGCAAGGTATTTATCTGTGTGTCAGCGTAAATATATCTGGTGCCCAGATAATTCATAAGTCGTTTTTACCAGATGTAAATAAGATACTTCATAAATATCATTCTGTAACGCCTCAGATGCTTGAATTTGAAATACTGGAGTCGGATGCTATCGACGATGTAGATCGTCTCACAGAAGCCATACAATCGTACAAGACGCTAGGTTTTAAGTTCTCGCTAGATGATTTTGGTACTGGGTATTCCTCTTTATTGCATTTGAAGGCTTTTCCTGCAGAGTATGTAAAAATCGACAAAGCTTTTGTCAATGGCATTGCAAAGAATGAAAAAGATAAAGAACTCCTTGAGACGATTATTAAGCTCTCACATACATTTAATTTTCAGGTAATTGCGGAAGGTGTTGAATCTGGCCAACAACAACAAATATTGCAAGATATGGGTTGTAAATATGCGCAAGGTTATTTTATATCTAGGCCTATTGCTGCGAGCGATGTCACATCTTGGGTAAAATCTTACCTGATAAATCATATTAAATAGCTAATATAAATGTTGACGGGGCTTTTATTCCCTGTAAAATACAATTATACAATGTATAACTTAATAAAGAATAATGGAAACTAATATTCGTAAATGGGGTAACAGCGCTGGCGTTGTGATACCTCAAAATGTTCTAAAGGAATGCAACCTTAATATCGGTGATGCCGTAGATATTACGATCGACAATGGTGTAATCATCATCAAGCCAGTACCTGGCACTCTTAGTTTAGAAGATATAGCAAAAAACATACTGCAGCTTACAAAAAGCTTAAGTAATGATGATCGTAAACATCTTTTTTCTATTATCGGCATTAAGGAATAGCAATGGATCAAGAACTTTTCTTACGCTGGTTAAAGTTTGCTCCCAAAGTCGAATTACTAAAAGACATGTATACCAATGGAGATATACCATTCAAAGCAGGAGAAACTCTAGAAATGTCTAAAATATTTGGATCTACTTCTGTTGATGGAAAATTTAATGTGAACATGCAATTTACGGCTAAAGATGGCCGCAAGATTCAACTTGACTGGGTTGATTCTAAATCTTTCAAATTAGTAGGAGTGCCAGGCAATGAATGTTAAACAACTAAAAGAATTGATCAACAAGTTCCCAGACGATGCAGAAGTTGCTATCGAGTTAAGTTCCAATGGCACCGAAGCAGTAATTACAGACATTAAAATATCTTATTCTTCAAAAGACTTAACTGTTGATTCAAGTAATCCTGCAAATGCAGATCAGATTTACATTTATGAAAGCGAGCCTAATGATTCAAGGGAATTTGATGACCAGGTTCGTTTAGGTCTGCCAGAAGAATTTACTGATCTCTGTTTTGATAATAAGGTAAGCCCTGAAACTGTTTTACATGGTTTTATTGCAGATTTGTGTGAGATCCACAACACAATTGATAACCCAAGGGCGGATAAATTATCAAGCAATGGATCAGATGAAAGAATGTTGGCCAACCAATATTTTGAACGTGTTGGTTATAATTATTCGTAATTACTGGAAGATTTTAATTGAGAGATTTTAACAATAAAGGTCGATTGCACATTGAGGGTGATTTTAATATAAATGATGCTTCTAATAACGATTATAAATTACTAATAAATTGTACAAATGATGAACTATTACATGAAAAAATATTCAGAAATGAAAATTTAAAAAATGAATTTAAAGAAAAAATAAGATCATTTTTACCAATATATGTTCTATTTACAGTTTTGGTTTTATTATTTGCTTTATGTGCATTTTTATATGGCATGTCTGATTTATTTACATTTATATTCGGTGCGAGTTCTGTTTTAACCAGTTCTTTATCTGTGTATTTAACATTTGAAAAAAATGAATTTGAAATACAAGAAACTATTGCTATTAAATCTATTGATTTAATATTAAAATCAAGAAGATTCAAAGAATAATATGCTTAATAATCAATGGGTTATTTAACATAATCATTGTTATACGAATCAATGGCATATTTTATGGTGTTGCGTAATTACTCAAAAAGCGCGCGTTAAAGATAAACTCTTTACAAATATATAGATAAACCCTTTCATTGAATAAGATAAACTCTTTCACATTCGATTTTTTATAGGGATAAACTCTTTCATTCGCACAAATAACTAATAATCACTTGTATTAATTTAGTTCTAAATCGCGTTTAATATCACTTGTTTTTTTTAGATTAATTTTCTTTTCTGCTTGGGCTAATTTTCTTGAGGTTTTGGATAGCTGCTTTGAAATTTCAATTAACTTCCCATTTAGCGTTCCTACTCTCTCATTAAGTGCCGCAATAATATTCTGATTTTTAATTTGATCTTTGGTGTGCGATGATTGATCATCTTTAGTTATTTTTCTTAATGAGATGATTTCTTTTTCTAAGCGTTTAATTAGTTGTCTTGCCTGGTCAACCTCTAGTAATGACTTATTCTCTAAACTTCTAAATCTATCTTCGGCTTTTTGCAAAGAAGCATTTATTAAATTTAAATCTCTACTAAATGTGGCTTTTTCATCACTTAATGCCGTTGATAAGTTATCGCATTCAATTCTAAGTGATTTAAGAGCTTTTTCTTGCATGGCTAATGTGTTGGTATTAACAAGCAATAAATTATCAGTCTCAGAGAGACGTTTTTGAGTACTTTTTAGATCAAGATTACATTCATCAAGTTGAACCTTTAATTTTGTAGCATCTTGCCTGGCAAGTTCCGCATCTAGTTTAGATTTTAGAATTTCAGCTGTTGCATTCTCAACTAGATCCGTGAATCCTAATTGTGCTGCTTTTTGAGCTTCGTTCCATAATGTTGCAACAAAGTCTCCGGTTGCTAGACCAATACTTTCAGGTATATCCGAGCGATCAATGCGCACGCGGCTTTTTTCACGCAACTCAGACCAAAACTTATTTAACGCATCCGCTGGTGCAGACATGCTCCCTCTGCGTACATATTGATATAGCTTATTGGCCGTTGGCGTAATGCCATATCGAAAAAATAACAGCACACATACTTCACGGTACAAATCCTGCGTCTCAGTAAATTCACTTCTCAGCTTTTCAATTTCAATTAGAAGCTGCTGTTCGTTAACAATGATGGCATTCATGATTTTTACCTCAATATTATTAATAAATAATATTACGTATTATGTTGTAAATACAATTATTTGTGACTATTATTTGACATTATTACTCTAATGTCAAATAATATCTAAACTTACAATTTTAAAAGTATTGAGACCTGAAAAATGGCTTTGCAGACTAAATTAACTGTTATCCCTGCAATTGCAACTATAGATTTGGTTAAACTCTCGCCTGAGCTGGATGGCAGCAGTGGCGCTAACCGTGCTATCGGTAACCGCCCCCAGATTACTGCCAATACTGATACCGATGCTATTAAGGTGTGGCTAGCTCGCTATCTTGATACTAAGACCACATTCGACAGCTATCGCAAAGAAGCCGAAAGACTGCTGTTGTGGTCAGTAATAGAACTAGGCAAACCGTTATCATCATTAAGCCATGAGGACTTCTTGGTATACCAGCACTTTCTGACAAATCCATTACCAGTAGAACGTTGGATTATGGCTAAACGTAAAGTGGCCAGAGACGACCCTAAATGGCGCCCGTTTGCAGGTCCCCTCTCCCCCACCAGTCAACGACAAGCCATAGTAATACTCAATGGCATGTTTTCTTGGTTAGTGAATGCTGGATACCTTGCTGGTAACCCGTTGTCTTTATCCAGGAACCGTCAGCGTAAAGCAAAGCCTAGAGTTACGCGTTTTCTAGATGAGGATCTATGGAAAGAAGTAAAACTCACGATTGAAAGCATGCCACGAGAAACTAATCGTGAGCGCGAGCATTACCAGCGCGTACGCTGGTTATTTTCGTTACTGTATATCACAGGACTCCGTGTATCGGAGGTCACGCAAAATACAATGGGCGGATTCTTCAATCGTAAAGATAAAAGCAGTGAATCAAGGTGGTGGCTGGAAATTACAGGTAAGGGTGATAAAACCCGCATTGTTCCGGCTACGAATGAGTTGATGCTTGAGTTGAGTCGTTACCGTCGTGAGATGGGTCTGCATTTGACGCCTATTGAAGGCGAATCCACTCCCCTATTTTTACCTATCGGAGGCAAGCTAAGGGCAATGACCAGAAGTGCAGTCCATTTAATACTTAAACAGATTTTTAACATCACCGCTAAGCGTCTGCGGGAAAGAGGTGCAGACTCTTTAATTCTAGCGACAAGATTGGAAGCTGCATCAGCGCATTGGATGCGACATACAGCTGGATCAAACATGACTTCAAGCGATATGGATATAAGACATGTCAGAGATAACTTGGGTCACGAGTCGATTTCTACAACCAATAATTACCTACATTCTGAAGATGATAAGCGTCATCAAGATACTGAAGAGCGTCACAAATTGAGTTGGTAATTCTAACCCTCATTAATTGGGATCGCCTCAGAAAACGGAAATTAAAGCACGCTAAGGCGTAGCCGACCATGCCAGACTTGCTTCGCCCTGTAGCGACGTTATTAGCGGGCAGGAAACATTCCCTTGCCGCGCGTGGCAGGCGCACACCAGTTCAGACAGCACGGTTTCCATGCGCGCCAAGTTGGCCATTTTTTCGCGCACGTCCTTGAGCTTGTGCTCGGCCAGGCTGCTGGCTTCCTCGCAATGGGTGCCATCGTCGAGCCGCAACAGCTCAGCAATCTCGTCCAGGCTGAAACCCAGCCGCTGGGCCGACTTCACGAATTTCACCCGAACTACATCTGCGCCGCCATAGCGGCGAATGCTGCCGTAAGGCTTGTCCGGCTCTGGCAACAAGCCCTTGCGCTGATAAAAGCGGATCGTCTCCACATTGACCCCGGCCGCCTTGGCAAAAATGCCAATGGTCAGGTTCTCCAAATTATTTTCCATATCACTTGACTCCGTACATGACTACGGAAGTAAGCTTACACTATCCAATTCAAATTCAAAAGGACAAGCGCATGTCTGAACCACAAACCGGGCGCGGCGCGCTCTTCGCTGGCGGGCTGGCCGCCATCCTCGCCTCGACCTGCTGCCTCGGGCCGCTGGTCCTAGTCGCCTTGGGCTTTTCCGGTGCCTGGATTGGCAACCTGACGGTGCTGGAACCATACCGTCCGCTGTTCATCGGCGCGGCGCTGGTGGCTCTATTCTTCGCCTGGCGGCGCATTTTCCGGCCGGCAGCTGCCTGCAAGCCTGGCGAGGTCTGCGCGATGCCGCAGATACGCGCCACCTACAAGCTGATTTTCTGGATCGTGGCCGTGCTGGTTTTAGTCGCGCTTGGATTTCCCTATGTCGTTCCCTTTTTCTATTAACCAGGAGTTCCCCATGAACAAGCTATTTGCCTCCCTCGTACTCGCCGCTGTCGCTGCCCCGGTGTGGGCAGCCACCCAGACCGTCACGCTGGCGGTGCCGGACATGACCTGCGCCGCCTGCCCGATCACCGTCAAAAAAGCGCTCTCCAAGGTCGAGGGCGTGAGCAAGGTCGATGTGGGCTTCGAGAAACGCGAGACCGTCGTCACTTTTGACGATGCCAAGACCAGCGTGCAGAAGCTGACCCGTGCCACCGAAGACGCCGGGTACCCGTCCAGCGTCCAGCGTCAAGCAGTGAGCCACTGAACCGGGAGCAAGGTCATGAGACTGATCACACGCATAGCCGATAAAACCGGCGCGCTCGGCAGCGTCGTTTCCGCGATGGGCTGCGCGTCCTGCTTTCCCGCGCTTGCCAGTTTTGGCGCGGCCATCGGGCTGGGCTTTCTGAGCCAGTACGAGGGCCTGTTCATCACCCGGCTGCTACCCTTGTTTGCAGTCTTGGCTTTGCTGGCGAACGCGCTGGGCTGGCTAAGTCACCGCCAATGGCACCGCAGCCTGCTCGGCATGGTCGGGCCGACCATCGTGCTGTTGGCCACGCTCGTGTTTCTCGGCAACAGGTGGGCGGAGAGCCTACTCTATGTCGGCCTGGCCTTCATGATCGGAATATCGATCTGGGATTTTATTTCGCCGGCAAACCGCCGTTGCGGGTCGGATAGCTGCGAACTTCCGACCAAACGAGGCTGACGGCATTGGCCGTTGCCTAAATGAAAGAAAGGAACTGTTTCATGACCAACTTGAAGATCACCGGAATGACCTGCGATTCGTGCGCGACGCACGTCAAGGAAGCGCTAGAGAAAGTGCCGGGCGTACAGTCAGCGGACGTGTCCTATGCGAAAGGTACGGCACAACTCACCGCCGAACCGGGTACGTCACCGGAAGCGCTGACCGCCGCCGTGGCCGGACTCGGTTATCGGGCCACGCTCGCCGATGCTCCCGTGACTCAGCCGGGCGTCGGATTGCTCGGAAAAATGCGTGAATGGCTAGGCAATAGCGACAAGGCGGGCAGTGATGGCGGTACACTGCATGTCGCCGTTATCGGCAGCGGCGGAGCCGCGATGGCAGCGGCACTGAAGGCCGTTGAGCAAGGTGCGCACGTCACGCTAATTGAGCGCGGCACCATCGGCGGCACCTGCGTCAATGTCGGCTGCGTACCGTCCAAGATTATGATCCGCGCCGCCCATATTGCCCACTTGCGACGGGAAAGCCCTTTCGACGGCGGCATTGCAGCGACTGAACCGGCGATTCAGCGCAGCAATCTGCTGACCCAGCAGCAGGCACGCGTCGATGAGCTGCGCCACGCCAAATACGAAGGCATTCTGGACGGCAATCCCGCCATCACTGTGCTGCATGGCGAAGCCCGCTTCAAAGACAGTCGCAACCTGGTCGTGCAACTCAACAGCGGCGGCGAGCGCATGGTGGCGTTCGACCGTTGCCTGATCGCCACCGGCGCGAGTCCGGCCGTGCCGCCAATTCCTGGCTTGAAGGACACGCCTTATTGGACTTCCACCGAGGCGCTGGTCAGCGAGGCTATCCCTGAGCGGCTGGCCGTGATCGGTTCGTCTGTCGTCGCGCTGGAGCTGGCGCAGGCGTTCGCCCGACTCGGCAGCGAGGTGACGATCCTGGCGCGCAGCACACTGTTCTTCCGTGAAGACCCGGCTATCGGCGAGGCAATCACGGCGGCGTTTCGCGCCGAAGAGATCGAAGTGCTGGAACACACGCAGGCCAGCCAGGTTGCCCATGCGGACGGCGAATTCGTGCTCACCACGGCGCACGGCGAACTGCGCGCCGACCGGCTGCTGGTCGCCACCGGCCGCTCGCCGAACACACGCAACCTGGCGTTGGACGCGGCGGGCATTACGGTCAATCTGCAAGGCGCGATCGTCATCGACCCCGGCATGCGGTCCAGCGTGGAACACATCTATGCGGCCGGTGACTGTACCGACCAACCGCAATTCGTCTACGTGGCAGCAGCGGCCGGTACCCGCGCGGCGATCAACATGACCGGCGGTGACGCCGCCATCGATCTGACCGCGATGCCGGCCGTGGTGTTCACCGATCCGCAGGTCGCCACGGTCGGCTACAGCGAGGCGGAAGCGCATCACGACGGCATCGAGACCGACAGCCGCCTGTTGACGCTCGACAACGTGTCGCGCGCGCTCGCCAATTTCGACACACGCGGCTTCATCAAGCTGGTGGTTGAAGAAGGCAGCGGCCGGCTGATCGGCGTGCAGGCGGTTACGCCGGAAGCGGGCGAGTTGATCCAGACGGCGGCGCTGGCGATCCACAACCGCATGACGGTGCAAGAACTGGCCGACCAGTTGTTCCCCTACCTGACGATGGTCGAGGGGCTGAAGCTATGTGCGCAGACCTTCAGCAAGGACGTGAAGCAGCTTTCCTGCTGTGCGGGTTGAGACGGATCGACAAACAAGCTGGTATTTGCCACCAAACTCGATGATTGGCCATGGAGACCTGCCCGATGAGTGAACTTCCGTTCGGCCAGCCCGGCCTCCACAGCGCTTGGGCCAGTGCCCGCAAGCAAGTGGTCGGCACCGCCTTGAGCGAACGCTCCCGCGTCTGGTTCACCGTCGCCTACGGGGTGTTGACCGAGGTTTATCATCCGAAGATCGACTGTCCGAATCAACGCGATCTGGCGCTTTATTTTTTATTTCTCGAATGTTTCGTAGGATGTTTCTACGTTATCTATCGACTTCGCAAATACGTCTTAATACCACAACTGCCACTAGATAATCCTCTATATTCTAATCGGAATTGATACTTGCGGCTGCAGAGGTACCAAAATATTTTGATAGGCACGTAAGATATCATTATATAAATTCTCATGTTTTGGTGCTTCGACTGAGATAATGAGCGCATATCGAATCTTCTCGGCACGCGTATTGGCTGCACCTCCAGCCCTAGCATTGTAATGAATATCGAATACGGGGCCATTTAAGGTAGTTCCACGCATATTCTTTTCACCATGCAGCACTGTTTCCCATTTACCCATATCCGATCTGCGCTCGGCTTCTGTAGAGTATTTTTTCATATCGAAGAAACCTTTAGTTTCAGCGTTTGCCTTGCCAGTTTTGACGTTATTTTCATCCGGTCGAAAGGTTACCTCTAGCCCAGCACGTGTATATGCAGCAGAATCTTGTGGATCCGTTGGGGAGGCATAACAAAAAGTTGCCTTTAACGTAATATTGCCAGTTAAACCCCCTTCTGGAAGTGGCAAAGTTGCGCGTAGATATTTACCAGGCTTAAGTTCACCTTGGTATACGACCCTAGCAACCCCAGATGGACAAGTAATAATGTCGATTAAATCTTCTTGTATTTTCCCCCAACCCACTTCATTTTTATTGTGATGTAACGGGTCTGCGCTATGTACTAGTAATGCTTTAATTGCTAATGGGGAAAGTTCTCTCCCTAGAATAGCTCTAACACCTACAGCATTCCTAAGCAAATATGGTGCGGCAAAGCTGGTGCCTAGAGTTGGTGTAATTTCTGGTTTACTACTTGGCGTAAGTACATGAAAGTATTTATTTGGATCGCCACCAAAAGCCATTAAATCGGGTTTTACAACGCCAGGGCTACGACCTGGACCTACTGCGCTATAAGAGGCGCGCGCCCATGTGCCATCAGTATTATCAGCAGCGCCAACAGCAATAGCATTAACACAGTCAGAGGGTACTTGAACTCTAGCATTCCCAGATGCGTGATCCATTTCACCATTGTTCCCTACCGAAACAGTCATAAAAGTATCACCGTCACTGAGTATGTCATCGATTACAGACGTCCAAGCATGGATTTCCGTGTCTTCTATTGGTAAATCAGGGCCAAGGCTAAGGTTGATAAACTCATACTGACGAGACAGCAATGCTTCTTCTACAAAGCCCAATGTTCTGTATAGTTCTAAAGGATCTTCATCTTCAGTTTTACGATCCAAAACTCTAAGGTGGTCTACAAAAGAATATGGTTGTGCAGCTTGCTGATTATGTATGATTGGGCCAAATAAAAACGCTGAAGTCACAGCCAAGCCATGATCTGGGCCTTCAGGATCATCACCGGCAACTGGATCCATCTGTCTATATGAACGTAACCAAGTTGAGATGACATGTTTATCAGGTAAACCTCCGTCAAGTATTGCGACTTTAGGTCCTGCAGATAATGGTTGTGAAGTAGGCAGTTGACATCCCAAAGCAGGACCGCCTGACCGTTGAACAGGTCGCATACCTCTTAGTTTAGGCATGGCACGTATAACCCGTACAAACACAAATTCAGACAGCTTTTTAAGATGTTTCGCATCCCCCTCTACTGGTATAAACCATAAGCTTCCTACCCTAAAGCCCAAATCCACATGCACTTTTAATCCATTACGTTTAGCATAAGTTAGAAATGCCTGTTGCTGTGGCACTCGCCCTTCTTCTGGTAAAAAATGGAGGCCAACTTCAAAGAATTTCTCATCCCCGTCGATTTTGGTAGCAAATCGACCCCCAGGCACAAAACTTGAGAATTTTTCAATATGGGTTAGATCTTCTGCTTCATGAGAAATTGGATTGATGTTTTGTACCCAATCACTCAAGTGTCTAAAAACATCACGTTTAGCGGCAATAAAAATCTCTGTCGTAGTGCATTCTTTGGGTGCAGATTTTTTTGTCCAATTTTCAGGTGTTACTGAAACGGTGCGACTTCCTATTGATTCAACTCCAGCTGAACGCAATAACGCAGTTGGAAAATAGGACTTCGCTATAAAACTTGGATTAAGCGTAAGAAGCGCAACACCGAAATCGTCAGGACAAGCATCTGACGATAATTTATCCAATTCTGTGGCTGTAGACTTTAGTTGAGGGGCTAGTCTCTCAACAGCCTGATCGAAAGTATATGCCTGAGCCTTCCCGGGCATTCGTTTTGGCGCTTTAATATCATGGGTTAATAGTTCACCACGCCCAATCAAAAAGTTTGTTTGACTCATACGCTTAGTCCCCTTCTGTAGGTTTATCATCTTTCAAATGTTTACGAATCGTGTCTCTGCTTACGCCGGTGATATCTGAGATAGCATGCTGAGAGAATCGTGTTTGTTTTGCCAATAATACTGAAAACTCGATTTTTTTCTGCCTATCTAAGTTTATAGCTCGCGTTTTTATGAAATCCTCCACCATATCGGCATCTGAGTCTGTTCCAAGAGCCAATGCACGCCTAAACCTTTGTATCGCCCGTTCAATATCACTGAAAGATTCACCTTCAAATGCAAATGCAAGGACGTCTGCCCAGCGGCTAAGCAAAGCATAATCCTGCCCAGAAAAATGCTGGATAGCTTCCTTGATTGACTTTCTATCAGGCAGCTCAAACTCA
The DNA here is from genome assembly GCA_030693155.1 of Methylococcales bacterium. GTDB lineage: Bacteria > Pseudomonadota > Gammaproteobacteria > Methylococcales > Methylomonadaceae > UBA4132. The sequence goes on along the minus strand of JAUYBJ010000057.1, from coordinate 75,404 downwards.
ACCTTAAGATCAAATCGTCGCCACAATGCTGGATCAATTAATTCTGGGTGATTAGTTGCGGCTAACAGTAGCCCTTCAGCTGGCCATTCATCTAGCTCTTGCAGTATCACTGTTACGAGTCTTTTAAGCTCGCCTATGTCAGAGTCATCACTTCTGCGCTTGGCAATCGAATCAATTTCATCTAATAGCAAAATACAAGGACTACTTTTAGCAAAGTCTAATGCAGCTCTTATATTGCTTCCGCTGCGGCCCAGTAGACTGCTCATTACTGCAGTAAGGTCAAGTACATAAAGTGGTAGATTCAACTGTGCAGCAAGCCATCTTGAAGTTAGTGTCTTCCCAACCCCAGGCTTACCTACGAAAATGGCAGACCTAGTAGGATCAAGCCCCAGTGATGCTAATTTCGCAACTTGTTTTCGCTCTTGAATCAACTGCCCTAAAGTGTCTTCTAACTCTGTAGAGAGTAACGGATGTACATCGTCAGGCTTGTCTTTAAATACCTTAAGTAAAGATAAGCGAGATTCATCATCTCTAGGCAATACTGTTTCTTTAGACGCAATCGTGGTCTTCCGTAACGCCGTGCTTTTCCTGGTCGGTTTAGACTTCAGGTAGAGATTAATCTGCTCTACAAGCTCAGGATCGCCATCGCGATATTTTCGAACAAGTCTAGCCACAAACAATCTCACATCGTCTGTTTGCTCTGCCAATGCCAGTCTGATTAACTGGACTAAATCATCTTTAATTTCTTTCATTTCGCCCACTTAATATTTAAGTTATTGATAATAATCATATTTATATTTGTATAAATTGGACTAGATTTATTTTCTCATGTTTGATATGCTTTGTGAAGCCCTGTTTGTAATTTTGTACAAATTAAATCTAGAGAAAGTAAAACGATGACTAAAGACAACCTATTAAAACTGATTGCTGAAAGCGGATATAACATTGGCTACGGGGCTAAAAAACACTTAGCCACTTATGATATGGTCGAAAAGATCCCTGGATGGATTGGTTTTATTTCACTGGTTGTTGGTGTATATGCCTTGCTAATACCTGATTTGGCACAAAACACGATTTCGGCAGCATTTATCGTGATTGGGATTGCATCCCTCTTCATCAATTTTTATACGGATGTTAAGGATAAATACCAAGTAGCAGGCAGTGCCCTTACTGACAAGTTTCATGAGTTAAGAATTCTGTACCAAACCGTTAAATCAACGAATACAGGTGATGATCTCACTCAACACGCGGAAGACTTAAAACGTATTCAAAAAGAGGTTTTTAGTCTACGTATTAATAAGCAGATATTTTTAAGTGATTGGTACGCGCATTACAAATTTTTCTGGCAGTCCCAAACCGAGTGGATGGACGAACAACTGAAGTTCAGCCTTTTAAGAGATAAGTGGCCACTGAGCTTCACCATCATTGTTTTATTAATAGTCGTTGGACTAATTTTTAAAGCTACCTTGCTATTGATTAATTTAATTCACATCTGCTAAAGGTTAGGTATGAGCGCGCCACTATTTAAATTGTTTCGAGATAATATTGCCGTACAGAATGCAGCTGATATCTCAACCTCATATACTGAAATTACTAAACGGCTTAATCTGGATTTCTGGAATATCGAGTCAGATATAGCGCACTGCCGGCAAGTAGGTTCTTACGGAAGAAATACCGCTGTACATGGCATTAGTGATCTGGATATGGTGTTTGAGTTACCTTGGTCTACTTATGAGAAATACAAAGCTTATACAAATAATGGCCCATCGCAGCTATTACAAGCTGTACGTAACTCGCTTTTAACCCGGTATCCTAATACCACTATCAAAGGGGATGGCCAGGTTGTCTGCATCGAGTTCGGAAAATTCAGGGTTGAAGTCCTGCCAGCTTTTTGGGATAAAGACGCGGATGGGTATCGTTTTGGCGACACTCATGATGGAGGCACTTGGAAAGTTTGTAAGCCAATTCAAGAGATTAATGCTGTCAACCAAAGAAACAAAGAAACAAATCGCAACCTCAAGCATGTATGCAAGATGATTCGAGCTTGGAAAAATTCTAACGGTGTAAATATCAGCGGTATGCTTATTGATACTTTGGTTTATAACTTTTTTGGGCAGACGAATGAATACGATACAGCGTCGTATAGCAGCTATGATCGACTGCTTGTCTCACTATTTAGCTATATCGGCAACCTCGAACATCAAGACTTTTGGCTAGCACCCGGCAGTGGGCAACGTGTCAATAATAAAGGCAAGTTTCAATCTAAAGCAAAAAAGGCGGCTGTAAAATGCCAAGAAGCGCTAGATGCTGATACTGAAAAGAAAAAAATCAAGATTTGGCGGGATGTATTCGGACGTTCATTCCCAGGTGAAGTCCTAAAACTTGAAAAAGCTGCTGCTGTTTACGAATCAGTTAATTACAGAAGTACGACTGAGCAATTTATTGAAGATCAATACCCAGTTGATATTCAGTTTGATCTTGAAATTAACAGTGAGGTTTCAACGAATGGTCAGCACACTGGTCTCCTCCGCGCTTTATTAAAGCAGTGGTTGCCGGTGGGACAAGGGCTTAGATTTTTTGTCGAATCTTGTGACGTCCCAACACCCTACACTCTCTTATGGAAGGTTAGAAATGTTGGTGCTGAAGCAGAGCGGCGCAGAATGATTAGAGGTGATATCTTTTTAGATGAAGGAAAAAGTCAGCGCATCGAAAAGACTACTTTTCACGGCGAACATTTTGTAGAAGCCTATGTTATTAAGGAAGGTGTTTGTGTAGCTCGCGATTTGATTGACGTACCAATTAGTGAAAACATTCAAGTTAGTTAGTATACTGCTAACCAGCCCAACCTCATTGCCTTTGCATCATCCAAGGCATGGTGTCGCCTTAATGCTTTTTGACTGTACTCACGCTCTACTGTGTTTTGATAGCTAGCATTGGCTGAAGTATCTTCACCTAATATTGCATTAGGTGTTGCCAACAGATTATAAGGCAGTCCTGTGGCGCTAAATATTTGCTGGATATAGCGCCAATCGTAGTTTGGTGCATCACTCCATACTTGTACTGGATCAATCAGTGCTGCAAACCAATAATTAAGATGCAGGCTTGTTTCTGCCAGGGTCATGCGCGCATAAACATGCTTGTAATTAATCGGGTCAGTAATTCGTTTAGCATCTAAAAGAGGTAATACTTCTTGTAGTACGAAGTCTGAGCATTCTTTATGAGTATAGGTATCAGATAGTTCCGCATAGAAAGACCTATCTCCTTCTGCGGTGATTAAACCTATGGATATTAAAGAGGCTGATTCAGCTAGAGCAGTAAACTCAGTGTCCAAAAATACATGAATTGTCATGACCAAAGTTAGAAGGCGCAATAAAGGATAATGATTGCATTCTAATGCAATCGCATGAGTGCCGTGCAATCATATACAACAACCGAAATCATCATTGGAATTGTAACTACCCATTAAGCTTATGTCGGCCAAGAAGTCATTTATGCAGTGCTAAGTTTCTTTAATGTATTTTTCGTTTACAATTAAAATAATTCATCCTACAAAAGGAAGCTAGTGGCCATGGTTTTAAAACCAGTTGGAGTAATGATGATACGAACCAGAGTATTTAAAGCCTCGAACGACTTCCCACGAAACCCTATATTTGTAGCATTTGAGCAAATTGCTAAAGAAGCAATCCGTGTAGCAATTGATAGGCAAAAAGCGATAGGTCTTCCTCACTACTATTTATATAAAGGTAGAATCGTTGCTCGTGCGCCAAATGGTCGCTTCGTTACAACTAAATAAATTATTCTTACCGGCCTCTTACGGCCCAAAGCCAACGGTTTCAAATTAGAAAATCTACTTTTGGGTATACCTACTGAAAACGTGCTCGACTTTGGTATGTCTATTGGAATGGGAGCCTTTTTTATTAACAAGCAAAGTACATCATTTATATGATGCACATAGCAAAACAAAATCAGATAGGTTGATTGATTTCTAAGGAGATTGCAGATGACAACAAAATCAGAGGTACAACTTCGAATTGACGAAATGCTAGCACTTGCTATTGAAACGTTTGGCTCTAAAACTATGGCCGACGAATGGCTAAATAGAGAAAACTTTGCTTTAGGGGCAACACCAATATCCATGGCTGAAACTGATGCCGGACTTATGGAAGTAAAGAAAATATTAAGTTCTATCAGTTATGGTGGTGTAGTGTGACTTTTAGCTTTTAATTGTCCGTTAACGGCCTTGAATTCAACCGATCGCTGCAACACACTAAAAACTGTTCGCAAAATATCAGCTGCTAACTCAAATTCGATTGCAAGCGAAAGCCATAACCCAAATTAGTCTGACATCCTCCTTCTCTGCGGTAGAGGGGCTACGCCGAAAAAATAGGCCTGCTACGGTTACAGCGCATTGTAGACTTGCTAACCCGATCAATATGGCTGCAATAATCTCAATTGCACTAACAAGGTAAAGCATTCCACTACTAACAATAGGAAGCAAGAAATTCTCCTTTTAAAACATCAAGCCCAAGGCACTTTAGCGACTTTTGAAAAAATGACACTTGATTTGCAGTTAAACGAGTGTGATGCCTTTCAATCCAAGTTAAAACCATAATCGAACCCCAGTGACCAAGCTCCATTCATTCACATCTTCACCTCGGTCGCGCGCAAAATCAGCTGTTCCGCCGTAGCTAGACTGCCATGACACACCAACATAGGGGGCAAATTCGCGCTTGATCTCATAACGTAAGCGTAATCCGAGTTCGATGTCGTTCAAGCCGCGACCTATGCCTTGATCTCTTACTTCTTGAAGAGCGTAATTGACAGCTAAGCGCGGCTGTAAAATCCAGCGCTGGGTTAGCAGCAGCTCATATTCCAACTCAGCCCGCGCGGAAATATCGCCTCGCTCGCTTAAGAAAGTCGCGGCCTGCACCCCAAATCGATAAGGCGCAAGTCCTTGGACACCGAACACTGCGTAGCTGCGCGATGGCCCATCCGATAGCGGCTTGGCATAGCGCAGGCCCGCTTGCAAATCCCAAAATGGAGCAATGAGGCGACCATATAGAAGCTGCACATCTGCATCCTCCAGCTTGCCGTCATAGACTTTCGTGCCTTCAGTGTATAACCAGAGCCGGTTGTAGTCGCCGCCGATCCATCCGGACGTATTGAAACGCACCGCATCGCCATCTTTATCACCGCCCGTGTAACGCGTTGTGGTGTGTTCAAGCTGATCGATCAGTAAGAAACTGCGAACCGCACTATCCTCCACGGGAGAAGGTAACTCTTCAGGGGTTACTTCAGCTTTGACCAATGAAGTCATCAATGCCATTGAAGCCAATAGCTTGCAGGCCAGCAAGAAAGTAGCATGGCATGCTCGGTATTTTTTATTTGACGAAGTAATCATGACTGCACCTTACCTTTCTGATCGGTCACTGAGACCACGCGCAACATGCCGAGCTCCATATGAAAAAGCAAATGACAATGGAACGCCCACTTGCCAATCTCGTCAGGTTTCACATCGAATGACAGCCGTTCGCCTGGCTTGACGTTGATTGTGTGTTTCCGAGGACGCTTTACCCCTGTGCCGTTGTTCAACACCATCCACATGCCATGCAAATGCATCGGGTGATCCATCATCGTATCGTTGACGAAGGTGATTCGAAGCCATTTGCCATATTCAAAAGGGATAGGTTCTTTGGCCTCGGAATATTTCTTCCCATCGAACCCCCATATCTGCCGCTCCATATTGCCAGTAATATGGAGTTCAATCTCACGTTCGGGTGTACCTTCCGGCCCGTCTGCGGACAATCGCCGCAAGTCACCATACGCCAGCACTCGGCGGCCAGCATCCCCTAGCCCGCTACCGGGTTCGTTAATTCGACTGACGGGCATCTCCGCGACCGTGGAATTTCCAGGGCCATGTCGATCTGGCCCATGCGGTTTAGCTGGTATAGTTTCAGCTTTTTCGGGTACTGTGCTCAATCCATTTTCCATGACTGGCATTGCGGGCATGTCATCTGATGGCATTTCCATACCTGCCATTCCATCCATCCCAGCATCACCTTTACTCGCTGGCGATTCCATACCAGACATCGTAGGCGTAGCGTCCAATGGCATTTCCATCTCGGACATCCCGTCTGCACTTGGTATGCCGTCTTTAGATGGCATTGCCATATTGCCCATCGCATCGCCGGACATACCCATGTCGGCCATGGTCCGAAGTGGACGTACACGACGCGCCGGGATCGGCGCGCTTAGTCCAGAACGTAGTGCCAACGTACCAGCTGCGTAACCACTACGATCCATCGTTTCGGCAAAGATAGTGTATGCCTCTTCGGTTTGTGGTTGTACAATCATGTCGTAAGTTTCAGCCGGAGCGATACGGAACTCATCAACGGTAACCGGCTCGACATTCTGACCATCGGCTTGCACCAGCGTCATCTTTAGCCCTGGGATGCGAACATCAAAATGCGTCATCGCACCGGCATTAATAAAGCGTATACGGATTCGCTCACCTGGCTTAAATAGCGTAGTCCAATTCTGATCAGCCGATTGGCCGTTAAGAAAATAGGTATAGGTGAAACCAGTCACGTCGGCAATGTCTGTAGGATCCATGCGCATCTTTGCCCACTCCATTCGGTCCTTAATCATTGAGCGCCAGCCGTTGAGGTTTGCATCGCGAAAAACATCGCCCATCGTTCGCCGGTTGAAGTTGTAGTACGAACCGAATTTCTTCATCTTCGCCAGCACGCGCGCAGGATCCTCGAAGGTCCAATCCGACAGCATCACTATGCATTCGCTATCGTAGGAGTATGGGTCGGGTGTGATTGGGTCGATAATCAATGGGCCGTATAGCCCCGCCTGTTCTTGATTGCCAGAATGACTGTGGTACCAGTAAGTGCCACTTTGGTGAAGCTTGAATTGATAGGTGAAGGTCTCGCCGGGTCGAATACCGGCGAAACTTACCCCTGGAACGCCATCCATGTTCTCGGGAACGATCAATCCATGCCAATGGATAGAGCTTGTTTCTTGCAGTTGGTTGGTCACGCGAATTGTCACGGTCTCACCTTCGCGATACCTCAATATAGGGCCTGGTAGCAAACCATTTACTACGGTTGGCATTGCCACGCGCCCTGCAATGTTGAGCTTATGCTTGGCGATGACGAGATCAGTGGCCGTAGTAGAGTTATTTGAGGCGGAGCTAATCAAAGTAGATTCTGTGTCAATTGCGTAAGCTGGGGACAACCTGTGAAGCACCAACCCTGCTCCCACTGCAACGGTAGTTTTCAGGAAATGTCGTCGCTGATATTGCTGCGATGATTTTATCCCACGAGTTTTGTTTGGCGAGCTGTTTTTCATATTCAGCCTTTCTGTTTTTACATCACTATCTGAGCCGACAATATGAGCAGTCTTTAAAGGGCAGTTGAGGACACAAAATTATATCTACACAACCTATACGCTACCCACTGACCTTGTCATCATCATCTATCTGCCCTGGCTATGCGTACTTTCCTTCAAGTTAATGATCTCTACCTTCCCTATTTTCCCTTCCCATCATTTCGCGACCGTGCTCAGAACCTGATCCATAGCCCTGTTCCTGAATTGTAATCTTGTCAATGACGTCGGTGACGCCGTCGGTAGCGCGCGCCACTGAGACGGCTCGTTCCTTAACTGCTTGGGTATCGACAGATCCTGACAAGGTGGCGATTTTATCCTGTACGTCAACATTAATCAGAGCGGCCTTCACTATTTCATCCGCTGTAAGGTTCGTTTTGACTTTTGTACTGATTCCAGCATCGGTCTGACCGCAGGCGACGGTAATAAGCGATACTGCTAATACATTTAAGAGCATTCTGAGATGGTGATACATGATTTATTCTCCTAAGGTGACTATTGTCAATTTTTTGCTACGTTGTAAATCAGCTCGGTAGAGCCAAAATTTGGTTGAAAAAACCATTAACGACAACCAAGTATTAGTGGTATTCACGAAGGACTAGATCCATAAAATGTAGTCGAGATTGAAATTATTCGCCACGCTAATGGAAGACGGGGGTGGTTTATTAAAGGCGACTGTTTTGAATTTAGAGCAATCCCCATAATATTCAACATGCCCACTATTAGAATCTTTGTCTGTACGTTGTCGAACTTAGCAAGATGGTGGAGAGCTTTTTTATTGTTAAGACACTCGCATCGGTCGGCGCAAGGAATTAATCTCCCCCTCTGCTTTAGCAAACTCTGCATAATTGGGATATAGCAGGTTCGAGCCAGTTGGTGCAGGCGCGACATATTTGCCCATAATAATGCTGGTGCCAGCTTACCTGCACAGGGAAGCGAGGCTTTCACAACCAACCGCCATTGAACCCGGCGCGTAGCAAGCCTTTAACGATGTATGGGCAGTTTCGCATTAATTTCCACAACAGGCCAGTACGGTAATTTTCGATCATCAAAATGATCGGTCCTTGATTGAGCCCGAAATGCCACGGTGAGACCCACCAACCATAAGGGTTGCCAGGTATTCCCGGGTGCGTGGGATTGAAAGATGCTTTGAACCCGTAAGAATTGAACTCTGTCAACTTGGCTTGATGAATGCAATGATGAAGCGCGGGCAGAACTATTTCGGGAGCGAACGGCAACGACGCGACCAACGCCCAAGGTGAAAGAGTGCCGTCGTCTGGTCCATATGGTACGCCCCGTGCCACGTAATCGAAAAACTGTCGGTCAATGCCGTTTATTTTGATGGTGTTGGGGCCGGGGCCTTCACTTGCAGTAATACCCCAGCAGCATGCGGCATAGCCTTCAAACTTGAGTGGGTTGTTGATCGCGTACTGCTGTTGCACATAAGTTGCACGACGGCTGTTCTCAAAATAGTCGATGCCTTTATCATGCATGAATGCGTCCTGGATACCACGAAAGTCTATCCAGACATGCGAGAGCTGATGGATAAATAGAGAGCCGCCGTAAAGATATTCCTGTCCATAACAGCTTTCCCACTGGTAAGTGGATGCCCATGCAGCATAGCTATGTTCTGGCAAAGGATACGTCGGCGAGCCCAGCCCTAGGATATATAGCAGCAGCGCCTCATCGTAGCCTTCCCATCGATATTTAAGGAAACCACTTTCTGGTTTCCAGCCGTGCGTTACCGTTGCGCCCTGGTCTTGTGCCCATTGCCAATCGGCACGGCGATAAATTGCGTCACTAAGGGTGCGAATTTCATTCTCTTCGTTTGTACTGGCGTCGAAATAAATAGCGGCCGTCAATGCGCCGACCAACAAAAAAGCGCTATCCACTGTTGAAAGTTCGCATTGCCAAGCGCGTCGACCAGTCTGCATGTCGAGAAAATGATAGTAAAAACCCTTGTAGCCCGTCGCGTCGGACTCGGCCCCTTGGGGACTGTTCCAGAAAAAACGCAACGTCGCAAGCGTGCGTTCTATCGCCGCTGCGCGCGACATAAATCCGCGTTCGACACTTACAGGATAGCAGGCCAACGCAAGACCTGTAGCGGCAATACTGGCAGGCCAATCTGCAGAAGTCTTGTCAATCACCAAACCATTATCGGGATTCGTTTCATACAGAAAATAATCGAATGTTTGGCGCTGTAAATTTTCCAACTCAAAGTCGACTGTCATTTCCATGCTACTCCTGTATCCACCCGATTTGCCGTTTTTAGGTATGACTTGATTACAATATAGTCAATAGCATACGTTTCATAAGGTCTAAAGTTAGGATTTATCATTTGTTATTTGAGTCAATTCAAATATATATTTTTCTTGTATAAATTCTTTCTGTGTTTAAACATATTTAATGATGCTTAATCAAACCCACGCCTTTGATGTCGTTCCACGAAGTCGTCTGGTGGCAAAGATAGCACTGATTCACTTTAGCATTCGGTTGACGCGCAATCGGGGCTGACATCATTGAAAAGTGCATCATGTTGTGACTAGGTGGTGCTAAATGACATTGCGCACAATTGGTCGAGCGCGAAGATGGATGGCGAAACTCAGAAACCGTCCACTGAGTTGTGGCGTGACACTGAACACAATTTTTACCTAACAAGCCCTGATGGCGATCCTTAGTCGCGTGACAGCTCACGCAGTTGAGCATCGATTCATTCGCGCTTAAGCCTGGGTGGTTGACCGGCAACTTAGGCGCGCTTGGTGGTTCAACGGCGATTTTGGTTTCAGCGCTCATATTTGAATCGTCACTCATCTGCGTATCACTACTGCGGGTGTTTGCTAGCGGTTTCTGTGTAACAGAGCGAGGCGTCCTGTCTAATAATTTAACCGCTACTTCGATGTCTTCAAGACTTAACCCTTCCTCCGATGCAGCCTTTAATTGCTTATGACCAACTTGCGCTAGCAATGCATGATCCATGGTTGTCGGCATGCGCACCGTCCCTTGGTGCTCTACATGACAGCCTGTACAGGTTTGAATGTTTGCATGAAACGCCGTTGGCTGACGTTGTAAAAGTACTGAGTTGTCGGCGTGGCAGGCGATGCATTTCCCAGCTTCGACACCTTTCACTTGCGTGTGACAAGCAACACAATTGTTTGAGAGCGATGCATGTGACTGTGACAGTGCTCCCGGGGCTACAGCTTGTTGCCAAAAATTGCGTGTGCGTGAGTCGCTCGTTTCCCACTCAATGCCGATGGTAATCCCGAGGGCGACCACGGCAAAAGCTACAACAAAGAATTTTATTTTGCTCATGCGTTCAAATCCACCTAAGCCCGTATTGCACGCCAGCCCAGATGTGCAAAGTGAGAAGAAGATACAGAAAGACGGAGAGAACGATATGCAGCTTTAGAGACCAGCCGAACCAAAACTTGAAGATTTCATGCATGCGCACCGAGTACTCCAGGTCTGCCACTGAATCGGCGATACGCGTCACCTCAGCTGCGGGTTCACTAGCAGGACGCATGTTTACCAATGACGCGAGACTGGCCATGAATCTAGGCGCTTTCCGAAGAGCGCTCGTTTCGGCTTGAGCGTTCTCGATCACCCCCCAAGCAGCGTCAAGATCACCCCTAGCCGTTTGTAGCAGGGCCAATTTTTCTTTCATGTCATTGGCGACAAAAGTGAGCAGATACCGAACCACAAATCCGCTCACAACAACCAGCAGCATCACTGTCGTCAGGGCAATTCCCAGCCAGCTATCGAATTTGTGACCAGTATGAATAATCGCGAGCAGCGGGCCAACGATACCAGCGTAAACGTGCATGGTCATCAAAGATTGCATCGAAATGAGCGGTGTTATTCGGGCGTTGAAGAAAGGAATACGCTTTGCGACCGTGTAAACAAGGGGCAGCAGCATGAGTACTGCCCCCACTATGCCGAATACTGCCCCAATTCCACTGCCCGGAAAAAGTGGTGAGCGATGCAGGAAAAAGCCGAGCCAAGTCAAAAGCAGAATGCTGATTACGCCAGTAACGACGATACCTTCTCGCTCTCGCTCATTCATGGCTACGCCTCGACCTCGACAGGACCCTTTGGCTTTGCCTGACAGGCCAAAATGATATTATTGGCCTTGTCGTCTGCATCGAGTCCATCCTCTACCGCCATCTCGACTTCACCAGAAGTCATCTTTACCTTGCAAATGCCGCAAGTTCCTACGCGACAAGAGAACTCTATACCGATAGCTAATTCTTCGGAGAGCTCTAAAATAGTCTGATCAACATGAATTTTGGCTGATTTGTTGTTCTTAGAAAAAGTGACCAATGGACCAGTCGCAGGAGTGGTGGGTTTTGCGGCTGTACCGTCGGTTGCGGGGGTGGGTGCCGCTGTACCAAAACTCTCGGTCTTCACCTGTTCTGGGGGAACCTTTAACTCAGCAAGTAACGCCTTGACCGCTTCCATCATCACCTGCGGCCCACAGAGATGGATCCTGCGCGAAGCAATGTCAGGTACCGCCTGCGCTAACAATTCTTTGGTGATGCGTCCCTGCGAACCTTTCCAGTCAGTGCCTTCTGGACGCGACATCGTGACTGTGACGTTCAGCTTTGGATTCGCAGCCTGAAGCTCTGCAATGTCTTTGGCAAAAATTAATTCTGCCGGAGTACTACACCCATAGATAAAATAGATGTCGCCAGGCCACGACTGCTCCGTCAGATAGCGCGCGATGCTCATCATAGGGGTGATTCCCACGCCGCCAGAGATCAGTACAATACTCTGTGCCTCTGCGCCAGTAAACGTAAACCGCCCGACGGGACCACCCACCTCGATCTCGTTGCCAACCTTGAGCAGATCATCGATATGCCGAGAGACTGCACCTCGTGGCTCTCGTTTCACTGTCAAGTCTACGTATTCCCGCCGCATTGGGGAAGATGAGATAGAGTAGGAGCGATTCATTCTCGCCCCGCCAATCGAAAACGAGAGGTTGAGGAACTGACCGGGAACAAAGGTAAAAGGCATGAGGCTAGCGCTAGATACAGGTAGCAGACGCAGGGTTTTGACGTTCGGCGTTTCCCTAATAATACTCCCCACACGCAGCCGACCTCGCCAATTAGCAGTTAGTGGCGACGCTAAGTCCTTTACCGCGTTTAAGGCGGTAAAGGACTCTTTAGGCAATGAGTCAGTCGCCTGAGGCTTTTCAGCAGCGGGCGACTTTGGATCGGATACTGTGGAGGGCGGTAAAACTTTAGGTGATGCTAAGTTTGCATCTGGCGGAGTCACTCGCGAAGGCGGGCTGGGTGCTCCGCTAAGTGGTGGTGCCGCTCCAGGTGGCGGTGATCCAGAGTCAGACTTAATACGCCCAAAGAGCTTTGCTGCGCGGCGCATCTTGAAGAAATACATGACGACCATCGCCAGTGCAAAAGCTATGAGCAGACCCATCGCAAATAGGTGTAAAGGCGTCACACCATGCAATACATCAGAATCGCCAGCCATACTAGTAGGCGCAAGGTTCATCTCTAGCTTAAACCATTGTGCGGCAACATCCTGCGGCGGCGCGCCTTCGATAAGGAGTCGATGCGCGGCGACACCACTTGCTATCAGGCCCAAACTATCGCGAGATTGCTGTAGTGCTCGCTCGGCTGCCTTGATGTCGCTTGTTTGCAGTGCTTTCAATAAGCTTGTGTGTGAAGTCTGGAGAATACTCGTGCTTTCGCGTACGCGCTCTTGAGCAAGACGCTCTACATCAAGCCTACCCTCACGTGTCCATGCGGGTAGGCTCATCAGGTAAGGGTAAAGCTCTTTGCGCAATCCCCCTGCCCCGCAGCAGCCTTCGACGCCATCTTGCTTGCTGGGAGCCATCATGTCTTTCATCATTTTCTGCATGCCCTCCATCATTCCCGCTCCACTAGTTGTAGAGCCTGGCATTGACGGGGAGCTTTGCAGAGAATTTTGTTCAGGTCCTGGGCTACCCATCAGAGCGGCATCGGGACTAGCGGCATCCAGAGTTGGGTTATTTGGTGTATTGCTAATTGGTGGGTTACTTGATGGCATACTACTAGATGGAGTGGTACTAGGCGCAGCAACGGGATGATGAGACTCATGATCACTCTGCTCTGGTTGCGCGAATGCTGGTGATTGCCCCAATAAAACCACCAGCACTACCAAGTCAAAAATTCGTATGATTTGACTGATCCACTGAAACACTGAAAGTTTTGAAAAAAAACGAGTTTTCGTAAAAAAAGGTCTCATTAAAGTAGTTACCATCTTTCAAAAAGTATCTGCAAGCACCTTGAAGTTGAATTACATATCAGACATTGGAGGAGACTCAGTCATTGGAGCGGGCGTATTAGACATTTCAGTGGATGGAGGATTGCTATCAACTGGTGCTGATTTTTTGCCTGAAGGCTGTGCTGTGCCCTTTTTCCCAACTCCCTTTTTAGCCTTACCATCTTTATTTTTCATTTTGCCCTTATCGTTCATTTCATCCATATCTTCCATTTCATCCATCATGGCCAGATGAAAATCAGAGACAATTACTTGTGATGAGGGCTGCACACTCAGCAACTCGTGTGCATTAGCACTAATCCGTATTGAATGCGGGACCGTGCCTAAGGTCATCTCATTCGCTGATACGATAGGAGCAGCGAAGATAATTGAAACGAGCGAAGAAATCAGTATTGAGGTTTTCATTGTGTCAGTCCTTCTCATAATAAAAAACTCCTAGTAGATTAAAAAATAGAAACTATCAGATATTAATTGGGCGAGAATGAGGTTTGGTCTTCGTAGAAGCTTCATCTAGGTTGCTATCTGTCGCATAAGCATTGAGTGTTAAAAGACCAAACTAAAGTGCTAGCAACATACAAATGTGTTTTCATTTTCAGTCTCCATAAGTGTTGTGTCGTTAAAAATATACTCTGCTAAACAAATATTATCAAAGCTTATTTCTTCCTTCTTTGATCTATGTCAAGGGATGCATAAATGCTTAACTTATCTGAAACAATTATTATGTTAATGAATGCCTGACGAGAAAAAGTTTAACCCTTCGGATAATCTGCTTATCAATAATGACAGTCTGTGCGCTAACACACTTAGATGGTTCTTTTTCGGGCGGCACAGATATGCTTCCATCAAAGCAATTTCTCTTTTTAATTAAGAGTTATACAATTGATATATGCTCATCAACTTTACGTTCCGCACCCGGTCTTGAGAGTCGGATAATGCCGTGTAAGGTTTGTGGCCTTTTCTATATGAGGTATGGAGAATGAGCAAATTGAAAAAAGAATTACCTAAAATTGATTCACAGTTCCATGGTTCATCACATATCACTAAACCGGGCACCAACATATTTCTTGATCTTGGTTTTCCTCCCGATCTGGCGGCAAAGTATCAAGAAGACTCTAAGCGTAGGATGGTTGATACATTGGCCAAGCGAAAAGCCAAAAGAAAATCTGATTTTATAAAGTAACTGGCAAGTAATTTAGTGGCTAGATCTTCTCAAACGTAATGCGTTAGTAATCACAGAAACTGAACTCAAACTCATAGCCAATGCTGCAATCATCGGCGAGAGTAACCAACCTGTAAATGGGTAAAGTACACCTGCGGCTAATGGCACACCCAAAGCGTTATAGACGAAAGCAAAACCTAAATTCTGTTTCATGTTTGCAATGGTCTGTTCAGAGATGGCACGCGCTTGCGCAATACCAC
The DNA here is from genome assembly GCA_030693155.1 of Methylococcales bacterium. GTDB lineage: Bacteria > Pseudomonadota > Gammaproteobacteria > Methylococcales > Methylomonadaceae > UBA4132. Next base: position 60,317 of record JAUYBJ010000057.1, on the reverse strand, counting down.
GCAAGTCCCCTTTAACGAGTGTGACTTGTGCACTATTCATTGCTACATCAGTCCCTGTGCCCATTGCCACACCTACATCGGCCTTGGCTAACGCAGGCGCATCGTTGATACCATCTCCCGCCATTGCCACCACACGCCCTTCACGTTGTAACTTATCGACCAATGCAAGTTTGTCGGCTGGTTTGACTTCTCCGTAGAATTCTTCAATTCCTAATTTCGCAGCCACTGATTTTGCTGTCACAATGCCATCACCTGTCGCCATAACGACACGCATGCCAGACGCTTTTAGTGTGGCTAATGCTTCGACTGTGCTTTCTTTGATTGGGTCTGATACTGATAGCAATCCCGCAAGCTGACCATCAACTGCTAGATATATGACGCTAGCACCTGTAGCACGTAATTCTTCTGCTTGTGCTTTTAATGATTCTATTTGAATATTAAGCTGTGTCATTAGCGCTGTATTACCTAATGCCAATTGTTTACCATTCAAACGACCTTGCACACCAATGCCTGTACTGGATTCGAAATTCTCTACTTTATTGATAGCTAAACTCTTTTCACGCGCGGCTTTCACAATGGCATCCGCTAATGGGTGTTCACTACCTTGGTCAAGACTTGCTGCTAGGCGCAACACCTCATCTTCGGTATAACCAGATATTGCTAAAGCTTGATTAAAGCGGGGTTTACCTTCGGTTAATGTGCCAGTCTTGTCTACAATTAAAGTGTCAACTTTGCGGAAATTTTCAATGGCAGCTGCGTCACGAAATAGCACGCCCTGAGTTGCAGCCTTTCCAGTAGCAACCATGATTGACATAGGCGTTGCTAAGCCTAAAGCACAAGGACAAGCAATGATAAGTACCGCAACCGCGTTGATTAAGCCATATACCCAGCTTGGCTCTGGCCCAAATATTCCCCAGACTACAAATGTTAGCAGCGCAATACCAACAACCGTCACTACAAAATAGCCTGCCACTTGGTCGGCCATGCGTTGCATTGGCGCTTTAGAGCGTTGGGCTTGGATGACCATTTGTACAATACTGGCCAACACCGTTTGCGAACCTACTTTTTCTGAGCGCATAATTAATGCGCCGTTGGTATTAAGCGTTGCGCCAATGAGCTTATCACCAATACTTTTAGTCACGGGCATAGGCTCACCAGTGAGCATGGACTCATCCACAGCGCTTGCACCTTCTGTGACGACACCATCCGCTGGTACTTTTTCACCTGGGCGTATGCGTAACATATCACCTACATGCACGTGGGTTAGGGGTACATCTTCTTCTGTGCCATCCGTATTAATCCTACGGGCTGTTTTAGGCGATAAGCCAAGTAAAGATCTAATCGCAGCAGAAGTTTGTGAACGTGCCTTAAGTTCTAAGATTTGGCCAAGTAATGTTAACGAAATAATCACTGCTGCGGCTTCAAAGTAGACAGCTACGCGCCCCATTGCCATGAAAGATGCTGGGAACACATTTGGTATAACCGTGGCCACAACGCTGTAAATAAATGCTGCAGCAGTGCCTAAGCCTATCAATGTCCACATATTCGGGCTGCGATTGGTGACGGATTGAAAGCCACGTACAAAGAACGGCCAACCAGCCCACAGCACGATAGGTAATGAAAGTATGAGCTCAATCCAGCTTTGGGTGGCCATTTCAAACCATTGCAGCCTGTGGCCTACCATCGCCAGAGTAGTAACGCTGATAGTCAGTGGCAGCGTCCATATAAAACGCCGTTTGAAATCTACCAATTCAGGGCTCTCATCATCTTCTAAACTAGGCATTTCTGGTTCTAATGCCATGCCACATTTAGGACAAACGCCAGCATGGTCTTGTCGTACTTCTGGGTGCATCGGGCAGGTGTAGATCGTACCAGTGGGGATGACTGCTGAGAGCGTAGATTTTGTTGCTAATATTGTGGTTTCAGGGATTGTAACTTTAGCCAAATACTTGGCTGGGTCGGCAGCAAATTTTGCTTTACAACCTGCGCTACAAAAGTAAACTGGCTCACCCTTATAGTTGAAAATATGAGGCGACTTTCCCGTCACCGTCATACCGCAGACTGGATCTTTTAATAATGACGATACAGGGCTATCCAGGCTCATGACGAATCACTCCTAATAATTTAAAAGTACTTATCCGCAACAGCCCTTGCCTTGAGCTTTCTGTGCAGTATTTGATGCATCCACGCCATAACCAGCATCTATTACTGCTGATTTTAATTGTTCAGGAGAAGTAAGCTTCTCATCGTATTGCACGGTTGCGTTAGCATCTGATAATGAAACTATGACATTATCTACTCCATTTACAGCCCTCAATGCTTTTGTAACATTGCTACTACAGCCGCCACAGGTCATACCCGTTACTTTTATTTGTTCAGTTCGCATGGTGTTAATCCTTTTAATGGTGTTGAATAAACCTACAGGGTAATATGCCTTCAAGTTGTTGTTTCCTCGCCTAGGACAAGCAAGGTGCCTGATGCGTATGATGTGGCGACATAATAAGGTCATGGTGATACTGCTGCAGAGTTAAAATCCTTGTAGTTACGGAATGAATTACCTAGATTCTGAGTTTTGACCTCATCCCATTACAGTTTTTTGCTCCAGAACCCCCAAGCGATTCCGTAGAACGCGCCGAGCACAAAACCAGCGGCTATGAACATCAGGAATCCTGTCAGGAAACCTATTGGACTGCCATATATCGGCCATGGACTGGCTGACGCAAGTGCTGCGAGCAGCCCGTAAGGTGGGAACAGCGTATCGTAAATGGCGCATAAAATATATGCCACACCCAGAGTTGTAGCCAAAGAAAATGCATGTAATTTACAGATGTTAATCATGATAAATATCCTTAATGTTGATGACCTTGCGGCAGGCTCTCGTTCAGTTGTTTTTAGCCTAATTTCCATTCTAAATACAGAGTTTTAATTACCAGCTATACTAAGTTTTTAAGTTATTAGTATAGCTGGTGTCAACCACTTTAACTCAATGCCCCGTATGACCCATCGGTTTGCGTACTTTCATTTCCACCCCACTTTCAGGAACCGTCATATCTGAGCGTTCTACTGGAGGTAAATCATTTGCAACCTCGCCTGCCACAGTGTCTTTAGGATGTTTAAAGTAACCAGGATCTTTGTAATCATTACGGGCAAGCCCTTCCCTGACTTTGACTGTAGTGAACATGCCGCCCATTTCAACAGCACCAAACTGAGCCTTACCAGTCATCATAGGCAAAGTGTTTTCAGGAAGCGGCATATCCATCATCTCAGCCATTTCTGTCATCTCAGACATGCCTGTTTCACCCATCGGCATATACTCAGGTACTAAATTTCCAATCTTTTTCATCAAGTCCCCTTGTTTAACGCCAAGTAATGTAGGCACGTCATGCCCCATTGCATTCATGGTGTGATGACTTTTATGACAGTGAAATGCCCAATCACCAGGCTCATTTGCAATAAACTCTATAGCACGCATCTGTCCTACAGCGATATCCGTTGTTACTTCAGGCCAGCGAGCAGAAGCTGGAACCCATCCACCATCAGTACCGGTGACTTGAAACTCGTGTCCGTGTAAATGAATCGGATGATTCGTCATCGTGAGATTGCCAACGCGAATACGAACACGATCATTCTTTTTGACGACAATAGGTTCGATCCCAGGGAAAACTCGACTGTTAAATGTCCATAGATTGAAATCCAACATGGTGTTAACTTTAGGTGTGTAGCTGCCAGGATCAATATCATATGCATTCAGCAGAAAGACAAAATCACGATCCACAGGCATGAATTTTGGGTTTTTAGGATGTGTGACCCAGCTCCCCATCATACCCATCGCCATTTGCAGCATTTCATCAGCATGGGGATGATACATAAACGTGCCCGCACGCTTTGCCTCAAATTCATACATAAAAGTCTTACCAGGCGGTATGGGCGGCTGATTCAGCCCGCTTACGCCATCCATGCCATTAGGTAATCGCTGGCCATGCCAGTGAATACTGGTAATTTCAGGCAATCGGTTCGTCACATAAATCCTTACTTTATCCCCTTCAACCACTTCAATCGTAGGACCTGGACTTTGCCCGTTATAACCCCATAAATGAGCCTTCATACCTGGCGCCATTTCACGCAGTACTGGTTCGGCTACTAGGTGGAATTCTTTTACGCCTTTATTCATACGCCAAGGAAGACTCCAGCCATTGAGTGTGACAACAGGGTTATATGGTCTACCAGTATTGGGGTGTAATGGTGCCTGAGTATTCGCTTGTTCAGTTGAAACAATTTCTGGCAATGCGGCCATCGCGACTTTGCTTACAGTAGATGCGGCGATGCCAGCACCTGCTAATTTAAAAAAGTCACGCCTACTAAATTTAGAAAAATCCATTTTAATTTCCTTCCATCATATTTTCGTTACCAATCAGCGTCATTTGTAATGCACTATCGGCCACCCAGAATTCACGTAATGACTCGATATAGCTTTGCACACTGGTAACTTGTGCGCGTGCGTCACCAAATAGTTCAAATGGACTTATCAGCATACCGTTGTAACGAAGTTGATTTTCTTGCAGAATTTTTTTGCGAAGCGGCACAATTTCATCCCGTATATGCTTTGTCATATCGTAATTGGTACGATAGGTGTTGTAGGCCTCGCGTATTTCAGACTGAGCATTGATTGCTAATTGTGCGGCCCGATTCACTGATTGCATGTAAATGGATTCAGCCCGTGCGACGCGTGCAGTGCCCCAGTCAAATATTGGTAACTCGAATGAGAGCTCTACCCCTTTTTTATAAGGTTCGCTACGAGGACCTTCTAATACTCTTGCAGGACCAATTTCTAGCACATTGATGAAACGTGTCGTCTTGGTGAGCCCTAATTGTTTAGCTAATGCATCAGTTTCCAGTCGGATGGCCTGTAAATCCAGGCGCTGTTCAAAAGCTGCTTTCTCAAATGGCTGCAACTCAGTGAGTGACTTAGGTAGGTCAGGTAGCCGTTCTTCCAAAATCAGCTGATCAATTGATACGCCTAGTAAGCGTGATAGCGCTTCATATGCGGATACTTGCTTATTTTTAGCATTTGCATAATCTAGTGCTGCATCTGCATAAAAGTTCTGTTCACGTGCTTGCTGCAGCTTGTTAAAGTTACCTGCCTTAACCATCCTTCTTGCTAATTCAGCACTGGCTTCTGCAGATTCCTTTACTTGCTCGCTATAGCGCACCTGTTCTGTTGCCGCGACTGCATTGAAATAGGCTATACGTGTGTGATTGGCGATTTTAATCACTTCAAAAGCGGTTTTTTTCTGAGTTTGCACAAATCTCTGACGTTCGATTTCTTGCATTTTTGGCATGGTTATCAGCGAGAAAATATTAAAAGTCAGAATTTGTTCGATCTTATAATCACCGTCATTACGTGTATAAAGCATAGAAAACTTAGGGTTAGGCAAACGACCAGCCTGCACCAAATCGGCTTCCGATATACCAAGATTATAAAAATCCGCCTGCAACCCTTTGTTATTGAGGATAGCAATTTGTACGGCTTGCTCTACATCTAAACGTTTTGATAATAATTCGTTTACGCGTTCTGTGACTTTATTCTTTTCACTTTCAGTTTTTGGCCATACCACTTCTTGCTTGATGTGTTTTTTAGCAGTTTCTTGCACAGCGCCAAAACCACCATCTTTTGAAAAAGTAGCACAACCGCCTAGCGCAATACTGGCACTGATAAGGACGATTACAGTACGAGATTTGAAAGCTGCATGTGGTGTATTAGTGTTCATGAGATTCTCCTTTTTCATCATCATGCTGTTCTGTAGGTTTATCAGAACCTATTTTAGCGGCGGTGCCTTTTGTACTATTATGGTGACCATGGCCGGTGCCTTCGCTGGCTGGCAGTGATAACACGCCTATGCCATGACGGTAGACCACTTCTCCTCCCAGCCATCCTGTCACTGCGATTGCTTGAGAAAGCAGGAAAAGTAAAAACAGCATTGGCACCGATATCAATTCATTGATACGGTATTTCCATGCATCCCAGCTAGCGAGCAAGATCAAGCCTATAGCCGTTGGTATGGCCCATGAACGGTGTAACAACATAGCCGCATGTCCTGCATCATCATGATTGACCGAGTTAAATGCGAGCCAGCCAAATAATACAGCCGCAGCAGCCCCTATTGCCGCGAGCCACAGGGTAAAGTGACCGGCGGCAGCCAGTTGCGCAGAGACAGGATGGCTGCGCCGTGCGTAAGCAGCGATACTCAACAGAAAGGCAATGATGGTTAAAGCAATGGGGAAATGCACCACAATCGGATGAAAATTAGGGATTATCTGCCAGGGTGTAGCTTGTGTTGTTGGTGCAGCCATTGAGGGCATTGCCATGCCTGCATGTTCAGATGCTTGTGTAGATGCGTGCTCGTGTGGTTGAGATTCGTCTTGCGCGCCACCCTCCTGACTTGGTTGCATGTCATTCGGCTTTGACTCATTCATCTTTGAATGGTCCATCCCTTTCATATCAGACCCACCGTGATCATGCCCAGCCATATCTTCATGGTTCATTTCTGGCATCTCTTCTTTTTTCATGGGTTGCATTGCTGACTTGCTATCAGGCATGGACTTCATATTGTCTTGATTCATGCCAGCCATTTTAGAATGGTCCATCCCAGCCATTGGCGCCATGGCATGATCATGCTTCATTTGGCTGTGATCCATGCCTTGCATGTTGTCTGGCGCGGCTTTTTCCACGCCTGCCATGCTGCTATGGTCCATACCCTCCATGTCAGGCATTTTCTTGCCGTCGGCAGGCATTTTAGCCATCTGTTCTGGCGTCATTTCATGTTGCATGCCAGCCATAGAGTGTCCGGCATGGCCGCCACTGTTTGAAGGCACGTTTATAGATTTCCAATCTGACACGTTGTCTTCAGATAGGGGTTTGTAATCATCAAAGGATGATTGGTAGGTATTGGTCTCTTGAGACGCATCAGCGGCCCAGAGGGGCGTAGATGTTCCTATACCAAGAGAAAGAATAAACAACGATAAGTTGAATAGTTTCATCGAAATCTCATTTCAAAAATAAATGTGGGAGATCAGCAACAGGCAAATAGCCTGCTACTGAACTGAATCCATCGGTTTATTTAAGAAATGGGAGGTCTTTGAGGCTGGGCACTGATGTGCGAGAGATAGCTAGGTTCAAACAAGCTGATAGTAGTCGCTTGAATCTGAGATTGCATTTTGTCTAATTGGCTAGGGGGTAAAATGGTAAAGCAAGCCATGCAGTGACCGCATTTTGAACAATGGTCATTAGTTGACTGTTTCTGCCCTGCATCGTGTTGATGGTGTTCATGTTGAATCATGTCATGATCATCATGGTTATGGCTTTCAGTACTTACTGTGTGATTGCCAGACAGTTGGTCAGCCACCATCATGCCGCTAGCATAAACAGTATCTGTAAAGAATATTGTCAATAGCAAGAAGATGAATACACGCAATGATCGTAGCTGTTTGAATTGCATAACTCTATTTTATATCAATCAAAGTAAATTTCAACCTACATTACTGTTTATCTAACAATGTTTTCATTTGGGCAATTTCCTGCTGTTGGCCAGAAACAATGTTACTGCATAATACTTGAATTTCCGGGTCACTGATTTTGGTTTCTTTACACATCAAAATAGCAGAGGCATGATGCGGGATCATCGATTTCAAAAACTGTTTCTCAGATACCGCACCCTGAAATCGAATCAATAAGAAAAAACCCACTAGTCCTACGAAAGACAGGATGATGATGAGTTTGTTCCTGTTTTTATCCATATACATGGCGCTCATGACTATCATCTCAATCAATACCATGGGCATGGTCATTAAGCCTGCCATATAAAATTGGTTGATGTTGGGAATCACATTGTTGAGCTGGTTGACCATGGCATACATAAGGATATACATGGAAGCAAAAGACAATAGCACCATGTACAAAAGCTTTAAATAAGCTTGCTTATGCATCATTTCTTTCATTGGTATTACCAGCTCTATGACAATGAATTACTTTTGTTTCGATAGCCAGGTATCGAATTCAGCAATTTCCTTTTTTTGAGCCGAAACGATTTTTTTGGCCATTGCTTTCATTTCTGATGATTTGCCTTGGTCAATTTCAATTTGCGCCATGTCCAATGCTTGCTGATGATGCATTTTCATTATCATGGCGAAATCTTTATCAACATCACCTGACATTTTCATCGACTCCATTTTCTTCATACCGTCCTGCATGGTATGCATAATGCTGTCAGAGCCTTTCATATTTTTTCGCTCATCCGCGTTGGCTATGCCTAGTAGTGATGTGAATAGCACTGCAGTTATACAAACTTTAAGAAAATGGATTGGAGTAATTTTCATGACGTTTCTCCGTTAAATTAGGTATTCACATTAAAGACACTAAACATCTGGGTCTGTACGCTACCAAACACACAAAATCAAAAATCGAATCTTGCTATTTTTTTCATCACTTCATGGTTATCTGCCAATGTACACAGACCATCACAATGCTGCTTAAGTATGTTGAATGGTAGATAACCGATAGCAAAATCAAGATCACCTTTGAACGCTGGACGGTTAATTTGTGCGATGACCTCACGCTCTCTTTTATCGGGGGCGACAAGGTAAAACTGACAGTCTTGCTCTGATAAAGATCGTGCCAAATCTTTCATGCGCAGCATACCGGAGTAGATTGAGGTGCTTTTCTCTACCTCAAACGCACATATGATTTTATTGGTTTTAGTATCAATCCAAATCACATCAATCAGGCTAACAGTATCCATTACATCACTGCTAGCGCCAATATCGGGCAAATGTGGTGTTGTGAGTTGCGCAAAAGATTCGCCATGACAAGATCGATTGCGGTCATTACGGGCGACAAATACTTGGTAATTTAGCGCACGTCCAATTCGAATCAGCATGTGTTGAACTTGTGTATGTTCAGACTCTTCACGTTGCTCTTCAATCACTTCTTTATGACGCTTTTCAGCAAGCTTTGCGGCTTTTTCCCGTAATAGTATTAGCGCTTCACCCCCATTACCATTAACTGCCAATCTGCCGCTACCAATCTCAAATAGCAATCCTGCAAAAGCACCTAGGTCGTTGGACAAAATTGTTTGATGCGTTTTATTGGTCTCAACTATGGTTTCTCTCATGGCAAGATAGCTTTGCCAACAACCTAATTTGAGCTTGGTGCCAAACATGGCATTGAAACCATTTAATATCGCGGTGTTAAATGGTGGTACAAAGGTAGGGTGTAAAAAATATACGATGCTCGCTACTGAAGGACCAAGCCCTTTGATCTTTGCATTTGCTAAACGACTCATCTCATCCAGCACTTGCGTTTCACGTGTTGCAATTAGGCAACTATTTAAGAAAGCGCCAAAAAATTTCTTATTATTGTCATCTTCATAGATATCAGGAATGCGGAGTTTTGGTTTCCAATAGAATGGATGTGCGGCACCTTCAAACACTTGCTTTTGTTCGGTAATAGCATTTAACACCACTTCTAATGGCGATCCCCGAAAGTCATTTCCAAAAGTATTGCTAGCGATGGCATCAACGGTATCTTTAACCCCCCTACGAATTGAACGAAAAGCTTTTAAGCGTGCTTCATTGCCAATAAACCAGGTGTTATAGACTGATTCAGGATCAATTTTGTAGTGGGATATCAAGTTTACTGTCACGACATTGCATCCAATTTTATCGTTATTAAATAAGGAAATGCTATGTAGCCATCATAGCGCATCGCGATTGTTAGTTGAATAAAAAGTAAAAATGGTTTAAAAAATGGGCGGAAATGCACCGCCCATTAGGTCAAAGCAAATAAACTATTACTTACTTACTTACTTCTTGCCAGTCTCGCATGGTGCAGATGCCATCTTAACTTTATGCTCTTCCATCATTTGACTCATCAAGTCATCCATGATTTTTTGGTGTTCTGCATACCACTCATCCCGTTCTTTCTCAGTCATGCCTGCCTTAGGCTTCATCTCACGACAAGCATTCATGTTGTCATGCAACATCCGCATATGTTCACCCAGGAGTTTCTGCTGTTCAGCACCTTGAGAAGTCTTAGCTTTTTCCAATTTCTGTTTAGTCACTTGCATATTCTGGATCAACTGTTCTTGAAAGAAGTCACGGCCTGCCATGGCGCCAGTTGAGGCAAGGCTTAGGCTGGCTATGAATGCCGTAGCGATCAATGTGTTAATAATTGATTTTTTCATGGTGAATATTCCTTAAAATTAATGTTTAAAATCTGTTAGTAAGCACAGGCCAATTATCAGTCTGTGCAGTTGCTCTTATTTAATACTTGTAATGACGTAGTCCTGACCTTGTGGCTCCAAGGTGAATTGCACCTTGTCACCTTTTTTCACTTTATCTAGCAACATCTTGTCTTTAACTTTAAATTCCATGGTCATCGCCCCCCAACCAATGGCTGGAATCGCTTCATGTTTCAACGTGACATTTCCTACAGCCTTATTCTCAAAAACAACAGTGCCTTTCCCAACAATGTCTTTCTGGGCAGTAGCTTTAGAAGTTGGCATAGGCATCGCCATTTCATCTTTGGCATAACTAGCAATAGATGACAGGCTTAATGTTGCAATTGCAGCTAATACGAATATTGATGTTTTCATATAACTTAATCCTTAAGTGAGTAATATTTAAAGCCAAATGAGCTATAGACGGAACAGCTAAACTTACTGCTCCATCCATAGCGATTAAGAACGGTTAGCATTTTTTACCTTGCGCTAACAGTCTTTTGCATTCCACCACCTTGTTAGTTGCAGAATCTTGCTTACTAGCTTGTGCAACCTTAGCTTGCTGTTGTAGCTGATATACCTGCAGCGTCATACGACTTTGTATATCGTCCTTCCCGGCAGAGGCTGGTAAGGATAGAAACGCAAAGCTTGCAAGTACTACGGTTAGTGTGAGTTTGTTTGTGTATGTGTTTTTCATGATAATTCTCCTCAATTTGACGTCACCTTATCAAGGTGGTCGTATCTAATCCGGGGCGATTAAAAAAACTCCACCCCGACACATAGTGTTAATTGCCGCCAGCATCTTTGCCGTGTTCCGTCTGTTTTTTGCACTCCTCTGCTTTGATAGCAGCAGCATGTTGCCTTGCTGCTTCCGTGGCTTTAGATTGCTGCTGTTGTTTGATTGTCTGCTCTATCATCAAGCGTTGATTACTATCCTGTCCTGCTATAGCTGATAGGGATAAAAATCCTAAACTAGCCATTAACAAGGTTACTGATAACTTTTTTAAATATAGGGTGTTCATGGTAATTCTCCTCAAATTGACGTCATCCTTTAGATGATCGTATTCATATGTTCATGCTTGGCAGTCAGGGACGAGCAGATACCACTAGTCAGTAATTTCACTGCCAAGCAATGGTTTGGCACTTGGGACTGCTGATATGAATCAGCTATAGTCGCGCTGTGCTATGAGAAGAGATGTTTGGGGGGATGAAACAAGCCAGAGGGGAAAGTTTGATAATTGTCGTTAATCAAATCGAAGTAAGTAGTCGCTAAAATTTCAGGTACTGTGAGCAAGTCTGTATCAGGTAATTGTAAGATGCTTAAATGGCAGATAGCGCATTTTTGATCTGAGCATATTTTGTTTCCACTCATATCACAACAGTTTTTATCAATCATGTCACTGCTAGCGGCTTTTGCATCTGACTGACTCATAGTCACATTATTATGGCCCGCATTCATAGCCATGCTGGCTGCCATGGTATCTTTGGACATATTGCAAGACGGCATAGTCAGACCTGCAACCGCTTGTAAAGGGATTGTGATAGCAAGTGCTATGATCACAAATAATTTAAGCCAGTATTTCATTTTGTATTGTTTACTTGGTTTTGATCAATTCATGTTTCTATATATGTCTGACTAAATTTATCAGGACATAGTTCGTATCTTGAAGCTTTCCACAGTGGTAAGGTCAAGCGTTTTTATCAATATAATTTATTAATATTTTTTCCAATTAACAGCGATTATTTATTTTGAGCCAGTTTATCTAAAATTGGGCAATCAGGCCGTGTGTCACCATGACAACAGCTCACTAGACGTGTCAGTTCCGACTTCATCGCACTCAATTCTCGTATCTTCCGGTCGAGCATTTCAATATGCTCGGTCGCCATCGATTTGACTTTGCTGCTTGGGCGGTTTTGATCACGCCATAAACTCAACAAATCGCCAATCTGTTTAATCGAAAATCCTAAGTCACGCGAATGTTTGATAAACCTCAGCATATGCACATCACGATGATTGTAGGTTCTATACCCGGAGAATGTTCTTGATGCGGGTGGTACAAGACCAACGTCTTCATAATGACGAATCATTTTGGCGGAGATACCTGAAGCTTCTGCAGCCTGTCCGATATTCAATATATCAGCATTCATTTAGCTATCCTTTTTCTGATGACGTGATGGCTGCCAGCGTTTCAACATTAAGGCATTGGTTACTACACTCACTGAACTGAACGCCATCGCGGCGCCAGCGATGACTGGACTCAATAATCCTAATGCCGCTAGCGGTATTCCAATAAGGTTATAGATTGAGGCCCAGAATAAATTTTGCTTTATTTTGCTATAAGTTCTGCGGGATATATCAATGGTATCCACCACCAAGCTAGGGTCTGAGCGCATCAGGGTGATATCTGCAGTATGCATCGCAACATCTGTTCCTGTAGACATGGCGAAGCTTACGTCAGCGGCAGCTAGCGCAGGTGCATCATTAACACCATCGCCTACCATCGCAATCACCTGGTCTTTTTGGCGCATAGATGCAATCGTGCTGGCTTTGGATTCTGGCGTTTGCTCAGCTAACGCCATATCGATGCCAAGCTCTTGAGCGACATGCTCTGCGCTGATACGATTGTCTCCGGTAAGTAGCAATGTTTTGATGTTTTTGAGGCGTAAGCCAGAAATAGCTTGTTTTGACGAATGCTTGATTTCATCACCAAATACAAGCATCCCAAGTAATGATGGTTCTGCAGCACCCTCACGCACCGCAACACATGAGATGGTTTTTCCAGTATTCTGAAATTCCATAGAAATATCAGTCAGTGTGCCCATATCAATCCCAAGCTCTGTCATCCAACGTTCATTACCTACATAGATCATTTTACTATCCACTTGCCCCTGCAACCCCCGCCCAGGCAGCTCTTTCACCGAGGTTGATAAGGATGGTGTTTTGCCCCTCATTGCAAGCTGATCCACAACCGCCTTGGCGAGTGGGTGCGAACTATTTTGCTCGATTGCAGCTGCAAGTTCCAGCATCCTGTCATCTTGGCCATTGATGGCTTTTGCAGACAATAGAACAGGTTTACCTGCTGTGAGCGTACCGGTTTTGTCGAATACTACCTGGGTGATGCTGTGTGCAAGTTCTAAAGCATTGGCGTCCTTGATGAGAATGCCATGTTGTGCGGCAACGCCGGTCCCTGCCATGATGGCTGTAGGAGTTGCTAAGCCAAGCGCACAAGGACAGGCGATCACCAACACAGCGACGGCATTCAATATGGCCTGTTCCCAATTGCCTGTGTAAAGCCCCCAAGCCAGAAATGTGCCGAGAGCAATCATGATGACGATGGGTACGAACACAGCACTTACTTTATCGACTAGACGTTGAATCTCCGGTTTAGCTGCTTGAGCGTCTTCTACCAATCGTATAATGCGTGACAGTGCCGTTTCAGCGCCGATTGCGATTGTTTGAATGACGAGCAATCCATCGCTATTGACTGAGCCCCCTATCACTTTGTCACCGACTTTTTTATGGACAGGAGCACTTTCACCCGTCATCAGCGATTCATCCACGTGACTATGACCTTCCAGGATAATGGCATCGACCGGTATACGCTCCCAAGGTCGAACGACGACGACATCATTCAAAGACACTTGAGCAAGCGGTATTTCCAGTTCTTCACCTTCCCGTTTTATTCGGGCTGTTTCGGGACGTAACTGTTGTAATGCCCTAATGGCTTCGGTGGTTTGATGCTTGGCACGTCTCTCTAACCATTTACCTAACAGCACGAGTGTAATGACTACGCTGGACGCTTCGAAATAGAGGTGTTGATGTCCTTGTAGCAGCATATAGACTGATAAAGCATAGGCAGCTGTTGTGCCTATTGCCACCAGCAAATCCATATTGCCGGATTTATTTAATACAGCTCGCCAGGCAGATTTGTAGAATCCTGCGCCAAAATAAAATTGAACAGGTGTTGCAAGTAACCATTGAAACCATACAGGCAGATTCCAATCAATACCTGCAAGCCTAAGTAACATAGGTGTAATTAGCGGAAAACTAAGGATTGCAGCGATGAGAATTTTTATGCCAGTCGCGGAGTCTTCTTCATGAGGATGCGCATGACCTTGTTCAGATAAAATTATAGATGCCCCATACCCTGCATCCACAACCGCTTTTACAATGTTTTGATGTGGGATGTCATTTGCCAATTCAATATGTGCACGCTCGGTGGCAAGATTAACGCTAGCAGACTCGACATCCGTCAATTTCCGTAATGCATTTTCCACCGTAGAGACGCACGAAGCGCAACTCATCCCTGTTACGGCGATATCGACAGAATGATTATGGGATGACATGAATCACCTCTTTTATTGAATGATGAGATCCCATGGTAAAGATTCCAATGATGGTAAGGTAAAGCCCATAATGAATTAATTTTTTATTTGACCTTCCAACAGTTGGAAGTTTTATTGTTAAGGCTTCTATCATTTTTAAAAGGACGCTTGCTATGTATCAATTTCATATTCCCAAAATGAGTTGCGGTGGTTGTGTAAGAAATATTACGAACGCAATCAAAAAAGTTGATGATGCAGCCACGATAGATGCTGACATATCTACCAAAATGGTTAGAGTAGAAACAGCAATTCCTGAAGCTACTATTATCAAGGCCATGACCGATGGTGGCTATCAACCAGCGTTATAAATTACTGTGGTTGGAACTGAGTTCTTACTGTATGCGTTTCTGGATTGCCCTCTTCTCAGTAGACCACTTACTATTGATATAAGTTAGCACCGATATAATGTCAGTGTCAGTGAGTGTGGGTAGTCCATAACGAGGTTTTCAGTTCTGGGGACAGGATCATGGATATTATTGGGGTTTCTTAATTCGTCAGTTTCATGAACCATTTTATTGCCGTCCTTATTAAATAAATTGTTAAATCGTCATCAATTTATAATGCCAAGCATTAGTATACAAATACACATTATTAATATCTATTAGGCACTAACCATGGCAGCAGATTTTTACTTTATTAATCCAACCTTCACAATCCCGTCATTGAAACCAGTTGCTACATTTAAGTGGCAACACATTCCTGATGAAGACATTAGATATTCGATTGCTGCTGAAGAACAATATTTAAACTTTCACCTTTATATGCTTGAAAATCTTCGTCATACTGAAGCCGGTCGGCTCGCTAATCCAACTTACGTATATGAGCTTGGCTTGTCAGTACGAGCCGCTGCAGTTAAAGCAGCTGTTCTAATTGCAGCATCAATTATTGAAGCTGCACTTCGTGTACTTGCAGAAGCAAAAGCTTATCCTTTGAATGATGAACCACGTCGAAGAACATTTGGAAATGTTATTAAAGCTTGGGAACAAAATGGTGCTCCAAGACCTGAGGTTGCCGATATTTGGCTCGCTGTAAAAGCGATGCATGAAGTACGCAATTTTGTTCATCTTCACAAGGCTGCAAAAGATGGGAATGCAGCATGGGAAAATATGTTAAAAAGCGAACAAGCCCTGCTAACTGGAGCTTTGCATGCTATCGATCATGTGTCTCAGATAAAAATTGTGTAATAGTAGATTAATCAATAGTTTTACCTATGGCATTAATTTTTTTAATTCTCACATATCATTAAGCTTGCTAATAGGAATTACAGCTCTCAAAGGCGTTTAGTAAACTAGTGGAGATTCAACCTTGCCGGAGCCGCGGAAAGAATGCTGGTGTATTAGCAGCATATTTCGAATACTCCTCGGCAAACTCAGCATAAGCTTCTTTCTCTTCGATTCTAGCCAGCCGGGTGTACATGTAGGTCAAAATCGGGAACATTAGCAATGTTACTATCGTTGGCCATTGTAGTAAGAATCCAAACATGATCATCACGAACGCAGCATATTGTGGATGACGAATACGTGCATATGGTCCAGTCGTAGCTAGCCTATGTTTGCGTTGAGCATTGTACAACACGCGCCAAGCACCAGAGAGCAAAAAGAAACCAGCAATAATCAGGGCGTTGCTGAGTAAGTGGAATGGGCCAAAGTGCGGATTGCCGCCCCAGCCAAACAGATCTTCTAGTAAATGTCCTGCATTATGTGAATATGGGTCGATTCCAGGAATATGACTTGTAAGCCAGCCAGACAAAAGATAGATGGTTAGTGGGAAGCCGTACATCTCAACAAATAACGCTACCAGGAATGCTGAAAACGCACTGAATGTTCGCCAGTCACGCTTACTCTGTGGTTTGGCAAAACTAAAAGCGAAGATGATGAATACTAGAGAGTTAATGATGACCAGTGGCCACAAGCCATAATCAGAAGATGGTGCATTCATTTTTGTTCTCCCTCTTTTGTTTCATGATGATGATTGTGGCCACCATGCCCATGGTGCATGAATAAATGCATCAAAGGGCAAGCAAGCAAAATCAAGTAAGGCAGAAAACCAAGAACATGGGCGCGGTGTTCTGTGAAGAGTAGCAATCCGGCAAATATCAGAAATCCATAGAATACCCATTGCCCTCTGGAAAGATGTTTCGTTTCATGCTCGTCGTTCATGATGCTACCCCTTCATATGCAGTTAGGTGTAATAGTTGTTAGTTTCGTAAGGTTGCCAATCCCCATAAAATGATGCTTGGACATACAAGCATCAGTGCGCCGACAAATGATGTCCATAAGGTAAATCACCACATATAAAATACCAACGTTGCTAATATCAATCCTAATGCTGGACATATCCACACCCATCGGCTGAGGGTATCATTCGCAAAGATCGGCAGAAAACCTGGCACTCGAATCATGTAATCACTATATTTTGGCATCCGCTGCAACAAATCAACTTCTTCTAACTTAGCCATCACTGTAAAAAACATGATGGACAGGATAGATGCCATTAACCATGGTGCGGTGAAATGCACTAATGCAAGTCCAATAAAAACAATCAGACCGCCGGCATATATAGGATGCCGAACATAAGCGTAAAGTCCTTTATCCATCAGTGAATCATTTATAGAAGGCATATGTGTACGCCATCCAAGCTGCAAATGACCTACAATGATTGGTACGGCACCTGCGATTACCAAAAGCCAGCCTAATCCTTGCCCTATAGCACCCAAATTGAATATCAAGGTTGAAGTTTCACACCAGGCAAGCACAAGGCCATAACCGTAGAGCGGTATACCTAACATATTACGCAACAGGCTGGTAACCAGCCGACCACCATTTACACCCCACGAACGAGAAAAGGCAGCTGTAAACGCGCTATAGCCTGCAAACACAAAGCCTATTAGGAGTGGAATCAAAAAATAGTACATCTCAGTCTCCTTTCATGATGTAAGCGGAATCAACAACACCTATCATTAACTTTTAATTAATCATAGATTCAAAGCTTGGCTCGTTTAAGTAACGCTGAATTCACAATCACTGACAATGAACTCAACGCCATCGCTGCTGCCGCGATAATGGGGTTAAGAAAGCCGAATGCCGCAATTGGCACACCAATAGCGTTGTAGATAAAAGCCCAGAACAAGTTCTGCTTAATCTTGCGCATGGTGGCGCGTGACAGACGTATGCTCGCTACTACGTCGCGCACATCATTCTTGATGAGAACGATGCCGCCGGTTTCCTTAGCTACATCAGATCCGGAACCAAGTGCGATACCGATTTCGGCAACTGCCAGCGCAGGCGCGTCGTTGACGCCATCGCCAACCATGGCGACTGATTTACCTTGTTTCTGTAAATCCTGAATGACTTTAGCCTTATCTGAGGGTAGCACTTCAGCAATGACGTGCTTAATACCTAGTTCTTTAGCAATAGCTTCGGCGGTGCGACGATTGTCACCAGTCAGCATGATGACTTCCACATTTTCTTTCATAAGCTCAGCGATAGCATCTTTGGCCTCTGGCTTGAGGGTGTCAGCTACAGCTAAGACACCGGCAAGAGCGCCCTCAAGACCGACCAGCATCGCAGTCTTCCCCTGAGCTTCCAGCTTTGCCATGATTTCTTCCGCAGCCTTGGTATCAATACCCTCTCGTTCGAACAGCCTACGGTTGCCGAGAAGCGTGACCATGCCATCAACGTTGCCGCGGATGCCATGACCGGGAATGGCTTCGAAGTTTTCCACCTTAGGTAAAATGAGTTCGCGGTGTTGCGCGGCACGCACGATTGCTTCGCCAAGCGGATGCTCCGAACCGACCTCCACTGCGGCGGCGGCACGCAGAATGTCTGCCTCCGGCTGATTGCCAATAGCAATGATATCTGTGACATTAGGCTCACCACGGGTGAGCGTCCCGGTCTTATCGAACACCACTGTGGTAAGCTTTTCTGCGCGCTCCAGCACCTCGGCCCCACGAATCAGTATACCGGCCTCTGCTCCCTTGCCTACGCCCACCATCAGCGCTGCCGGGGTGGCGATGCCGAGTGCACATGGGCAGGCGATAATCAACACCGCGATGAATGCCATCAGTGCCTGTGGAAAATTACCCATCAACCACCAACCCACAAAAGCGGCAAACGCAACCAGCACCACTGTGGGAACAAAATAACTGGCCACTTGGTCGGCGAGGCGCTGGATAGGGGCGCTGGAAGCCTGCGCTTCTTCCACCAGTTTGATGATTTGTGCGAGCGCGGTTTCCGCACCGACTCGCGTCGTCTTGAAGCGGAACAAACCGGTACGATTGATAGTTCCACCGATTACTGCGCTGCCTGGTGATTTTTCCACCGGCATGGATTCGCCAGTGAGCATAGCCTCATCGACTGAGGAGCTGCCTTCAAATACTACGCCATCGGCTGGAACTTTCTCGCCAGGGCGCACCACGATAATCTCATCCATCATCACACTTTCTGCGGGCACTTCCATCTCCTGACCATCGCGGATGACATGTGCGGTCGCAGGTTTGAGATCCAGCAGCTTGCGCACTGCTGCTGAAGAACGTTTTTTGATAATTTCCTCCATGTACTTTCCAAGCAATACGAAGGCGATGATAACAGCTGATACTTCAAAGTAGGATTGCCGCTGATCTACCTCTACTGGCAATACATTAGGGAAGAACACTACTGCGACGCTATAGAAGTAGGCGACCGAGGTGCCGAGTGCTATCAGGAAATCCATGTTGATATTGCGGGCGCGAATCGCGTTCCATGCCCCTTTGTAGAAGCCCCAGCCACCGATGAATTGCACCGGTGTGACCAGTATCATCATCCATACTCCCCAGGTAAACCATGGTAGCGCGTCAACAGGCACCCAGCTCAACGTCATCGCACCGCCGGCGAGCCCAAGGAATACCGCAGCACGCATGACAGCCAGCACCAGCACGCCCGACATCGCGATCATGACACGGGTACGCATGGATTTTAGTTCCTGCTCCGGCGACTCAAAGGTGCGCTGACAACCTACGCTGCAAAAATAGTAGGCTCTTCCGGCACGCTCGGTTTTTAGCGCTGAGGATTTGTCTACCATCATGCCGCAGATAGGGTCTTTAGCCTTTTCTCCAGCTGCTTTTGATGTTTTTGCCTCGGTCATGCCGTGGTCATGGTGTTGAGCATGATTATGGCTGTGAGCTGCTTTGCCAATTCCTGCGTACTTGGCTGGATTAGCTTCGAACTCATGCTGGCATTTGGGGGAGCAGAAATAATATGTCGTCCCCGAATGTACAACATTACCTGCCGCTGATTTTTCTTCTACGTTCATTCCACATACTGGATCAATTGCCATGATAGTTCCCTTCAAAAATTGCTAACGGCATTTTGGGCAGAATCCCACTAAGTTATAAAATAAGGCGAACAGCATACCGATCAGAAATCCTGTCAGTGTTACATTGAATATGCCATCAGCAATTCCATCAAAGGTTAATGGAGTCTTGCTGAGTAGAATATTCAGATTAAAGCCATGTGCCCAGGAGCTGACAAAACTGACCGTTGCCACTGGATACATATAAACTGCGATTGCACATATCAAATTGATCATCGCTGCTGTTAATGCAGTCGCGCTACCAACTCGCCAAGGATTTAATTTGTCCATGTTTACACTCCTTTAATTAATTCGACATCTAATAGTTTCAGTCGTGCATAACTTAAAAGGTTAACCAACACTGGCATGGGAATCATCACAGAAACAGGAGGGGCGCTTGTAGTGATGACTTGTATATGCCTCAGCCAGCTTACTAATAAGCAGATGGGGATCAGACTCATAAATCACTTGAGCACCTGTGTTCTTGCCAAAACTGGTGACCAATTGGGGCAATTGTGTCGTGATACCACCACTGCCTTCAAGCACACCTATTATCTTTCCCTCGTCATAGGCGATTGCGAACTCACCTAACGTTCCGGAGCTTCCACCCACGATTACAACCATGTCACTTGAACGAATATTGATGACTTCTCGTCCCATTAGCCCACTACCTGTGTAGATAATCACATCAAAGACATCTGCTGGCGAGGAATATTTATGTACATGCTCATCAAGGCTAAGTGCCGGTGATATTCCCATGGATAATCCACCCTTACTTCTTGTGCCACGAGCGCATTCGTAAGGGAGCCCGGGACAAGCGCCAGTGATCAATACGAATCCTCGATCTGCAATATCCTGACCCAAGGCATAGACCAGCACTTTGATATCAGCCGCAAATTCCCCGCTCGCAGAGCCCATCACTCCCACTGTTAATCTCATACCAGGTGCTTTATCAATGAAAATATCAGGATGGGATAAAAACTTCTGGCGGCAGCCTTCCGAACAGAAATAATAAGCTTGCCCCTTGTATTCGGTCATTGCTTCTGCATGGCGGGGATTAATTGTCATCAGGCAAACGGGGTCGCGAGTTACATCGTATTTTTGTTTATTCATAGCAATCTCATTAATGGTTAACTCTGTCAAAAATCACTTACAGCTAATAAAACATATAGCGCACAAAAACTCATCATGAACGAATTCCAGATGCTCGCATACGAATCACTTTTTTCAATTCCAAAATGATCAAGGGTATGAATCCAACTGCAAACCAGGAAACACATTGATGCAAAGTAACAGGTTCAATCTGGAACAAGGTTTGAAAGGTAGGCACATGGTGTATCGCAAGCTGCAATCCAAAGCTTACTGCTACTATTAAGAATAACCGCATATTGGAGAACAGCCCCATCTGCCAGACAGTCCGCTCTTCACTCCGAGCCCCGAACGCGCGCAGTAATTCGGTAATCACAAGCGCAGTAAAAGCAGCATCTCGCGCCTGATCAAGACCGCTACCAACGATCTTGAACTCATAAAAGAACACTCCAAGGGTAACTGCGGCTGTCAGAAACCCTGCAAAGAGCGTTCTTTTCAGGAAGTCAAGGTTAAGCAACTCGGATTGCGAGCGTCTTGGTGGGCGGTTCAGTACACCTCGATCAATCGGATCGGTAGCCAAAGCAAGCGCTGGCAAACCATCTGTCACCAGATTAATCCAAAGAAGATGTAGAGGCAGCAACGGCAGTGGCCAACCCAAAATAATTGCTGTTAACATCACAATAAGTTCACCTGCATTACCTGCCAGCAAATACTCTAATGTTTTAACGATGTTGTCATATATGCCACGGCCTTCTTCAACAGCAGCGACAATCGATGCAAAGTTGTCATCCGTGACAATGATGGCGGCGGCACCTTTAGTTACTTCGGTACCGGTAATACCCATCGCTATGCCAATAGAGGCCTCCTTGATTGCTGGAGCGTCATTAACCCCATCCCCGGTCATTGCGACAACAACTCCCCGAGCTTTCCAGGCACGCACAATACGAAGCTTATGTTCGGCTGTCACACGCGCATAAACCGAGACTTGGGAAACCCGCTCCTTGAGTGCCTCGTCATCAAGAGAGTCAAGTTCGGCACCTATTAGAACTGTATCGCCTTTATTCAAAATACCAAGTTCATTACCAATGGCTCGTGCCGTATCTGGATGGTCGCCGGTGATCATCACCGTCTTGATGCCAGCGCGTATACACTTGGCTACCGCCTCTTTTGCCTCAGCACGCGGAGGATCTTGCAAACCCACCAGCCCTAAAAGCACTAACTCGGCTTCAATCTCTGTATCATTCAGAGACGCACTCCTGTCAAAATCGATACCATCCAATGAGCGTTCAGCAACTGCAAGGACACGTAAAGCATCATTCGCGAGCAAGGTATTGGCCTCAGTTAGCCTGATACGGTCATCTTCGGTCAACTCCCTCACGCCATGACTAGTGCGTATCATTGTGCAACGACTAAGAATAACCTCAGGTGCACCTTTGACGAATGCCCAGGACTGATTATCCACTAGACGTATGATAGTCATACGTTTACGGTCAGAGTCAAAAGGCACGGTAGCAATTCGTGGCATATCAGCCTCGATAGACTCACGGGTAATATTGCCTTTTGCAGCTGCCACCAGAAGTGCTCCTTCAGTAGGGTCGCCAATCACTCCAGGCTGGTTATCTATGAGAGTCAACTCAGCATCATTACAGGCTGCCGAAGCGCGTAGTAGGGCAAAAAGCTCAGGGCTATCCGTTGATAGAGTTTCTGTGTTACCTACAAAAAATGCGCCTTCAGTAGAATAGCCTTCACCGCTCAGACGATACAGGCTCCCTGAAGTAATGAGTTTACGGGCAGTCATTTCCCCTAAGGTTAATGTGCCGGTTTTGTCTGTACAAATAACCTCAGCGCACCCCAGCGTTTCTACAGACGGCAAATGACGAACTAATGCATTGCGTCGTATCATGCGTTGCACACCTAGAGCTAGAGCTACAGTCACTACAGCTGGCAATCCTTCAGGAATAGCTGCTACCGCAAGACTCACGGCACTCAAGAACAACTCAAATGGCTCGATACCCCTTAATAATCCAAGCCCGAAAATCAATACGACAATGCCCAAGCAAGCCCATAACAGAGCGCGTCCCACTCGGTCGAGCCGATGTTGTAATGGAGTTTTGCCACTTTCAGCTGTTTCAAGAAGTTTTGCGATATGACCTAGCTCAGTCTCCATGCCGGTATTGACTACCAAAGCACGGCCAGTACCGCCTGTTACGCTAGTGCCGAGAAAAATCATATTCTTTCGATCAGCTAATGGCGTTGCCGGAGGTAGGGTGTCAGTAAATTTTCCAACTGCTTGCGATTCGCCAGTAAGCGGAGCTTCGTTAACATGAAGCACAGACGCTTCTATCAAACGTGCGTCCGCAGCAACCAGATCTCCCCCCTCAAGCAGTAAGATATCGCCCGGTACGACCTCAGTAGAGGCAATTACATTGCTATGACCATTTCGTATTACACGACAATGAGGTGCTGTAAGATTAGCTAGTGCAGCAGCAGCTTTTTCAGCACGATACTCCTGGAAAAAACCAATCACTGCATTCATAATTACAATAGCAATAATCGCTATTCCGTCAGTAGTTTCCCCTAATAAAGCAGAAACAGCAGCAGCGCCTATAAGAACCCAAATAACCAGGCTTTTAAACTGACTTATAAAAATGGAGAATGCCGAGAATCGCTTACCTTTTCGTAATTTATTGGCTCCGTAACTTGCGAGCCTTGTGGTAACAGCTTCATCGGTAAGACCTTGCTCTATATCAGTCGCAAGCTGACTCACAACTTCAGGAATCGATTGTTGATGCCATGAACTCATTTTGAA
Source organism: Methylococcales bacterium (assembly GCA_030693155.1). Classification (GTDB taxonomy): domain Bacteria; phylum Pseudomonadota; class Gammaproteobacteria; order Methylococcales; family Methylomonadaceae; genus UBA4132. The sequence continues at coordinate 36,431 of JAUYBJ010000057.1, read as the reverse complement.
GTCCCCCTTGTTTTAGTTTTTTTGAGTAATCTCGATGAAAGTATTTTGTTAAAGAGTCTTTCAATATGCGCTGCAAATAACTTAAATCTGCATGACAAAACTCTTCATAGAGAAAAGGTGCAATGCGCTCAAATGCTACAAGAATTCCAGGATCAAAAAGACTGCCTGATCCTGCATGCAATATGCTCATTGATTCGGAGAATGACAAAGAATCTTTGTAAGGTCGTTTGGAAGTTAATGCATCAAATACATCCACAACAGCAAACAACCGAGCATTTATCGGTATATCCTTGCCCTTGAGGCCTTGGGGATACCCAGTACCATCAAATCTTTCATGGTGAAAAAGCACAACATCATGGGCACATTTAAGCCATTTTGAGTGCTGGATAATTTCCTTGCCATGGATGACATGGGTCTTCATGATTTCAAATTCATCATGAGTCAATTTTCCTGGGTTTAATAAAATCTGGTCGGAAATACCGATTTTGCCTACATCATGTAGAAAGGCGCCAACAATCAGCGATTCAATCTCTGCATTACTCCTACCCATGGTTTTAGCAAGCCTGATTGCATAAAGAGTCACCCTATAATTATGAGCATCCGTATCAGAATCGCGCTTAGCAATCGCGCTGCCTAGCGACTGCAATAGCTCCAGATTTGATTGCAGCAATTCATCAGAAAGATTAGTGGCTTCCCGGTTGAGGGACAGAATGACCGGATATAACACGAGACTTGTTATCCCAATGACCATCACAATAATCAATAAAGAAGTTATGATTCGTTGCTCAAGTGTAGCGACAGTGATTGAATCAATCTCATATATCCCTTCAAAATAGCCATAGATTCTCTTATCTGATGACGTTAGGGGAATAACAATCTGAACGTAAAGATTTCCACCATCTATAATCTTGTTGTAATGACTGTCACCTTCATTAGGGAAGCTATGGCGATGCCTTTCTATTCGACTCAGTAATCTGCTTTCATCTGTTTTCCACGTTTCAAGTTCAAGTTTCTTGTTACTCCCAAACAGACGAATACCGGCAAATCTGGAGTCTTTGAGAAACCTCTCGACCACTGAACGATGCTGATTCAGATTCCCTAAAAAAGCTGCTTCGTTTTCGGGATTGTTAAAATGTTTTGCAGCCTGAGCTGCCAGACTGAAAACAAAAGCATCAATTTGTTTGGATTCAAAATAATAGGAACCTATCCCCAACACTATTGAGAGAACCACCCATGCAGCCAGCAAGCGAGTTGCAATAGATTTCTTCAATTCGTACGGGGTAAGTCTCAAAAACATTCTCCAAAAGTCATCAATTAGATTCTCATTCAACAGAATAAACTTTAAGAGCCTCTTCGTTTCTTGGGATGCGATAAACCGTTAATGTCCCTTTCTTCATTTCCCCCATCCCCGGTGAGTTCATAGGCATGCCGGGCACGCTGATGCCGGCAATAGCAGGTTTTTCCTTGAGCAGTTTGTTAATGGCGCTCACTGGTACGTGGCCCTCAACCACATAACCATTGATCAGCGCAGTATGACAACTGGCGACGCGCGTCACGCCGTAACGTTTCTTGACACTATCCATATCGTTCTGGTCGATTGCCTTGACTGCAAAGCCATTCTCTTTTAAGTAGCTGACATATTTCTTGCAACAACCACAAGTCGGACTTTTGTAGACGGTGATAGCCTGTCCGGCGAGGGCAGCAGCTGAGTTTAATGTCAGCGCAACAGCACAAATGCGTATCCATAATTTCATGGGGTTTCTCCTGTTAAAAATTTCAGTAGGTATGCATATCATGGGGAAATTTAGAAGCCTAATTTAAAGTTACTGTTTCAAGATAATCCGGCACCACTACCTGCCAATGCAGTTTTTCTTCAATATGAATCCGCATTGCATCTGCCGCAATCGGCTCACCGTGGGTGATGAATGTCTTCTTTGGCGGAACTTCGAAACCACCTAGCCAATCCAGGATTTCTGAATAATCAGCATGTGCGGAAAGGTTGGAAACATACTCAACATCAGCACGTACCGGCACATATTCGCCATGTATCTTGATGCTTTCAGCTCCGTCCAGCATTGCAGCCCCACGCGTACCCGCCGCCTGGAAGCCAACAAACAGGATAGTATTGTTGGGGTTAGGTGCAAAAGCCTTCAAATGATGTACAACTCGCCCGCCAGTAGCCATCCCACTTGCTGAAAGGATAATCATCGGGCCTTGGGTTTCATTAAGCCGTTTAGATTCTTCGACGCTATTCACCATGTGAGCTGTGTGGCATAGTGCATCACATTGTTCTGGCGTCAGGCGATGCTCGCCACGATGGTTATGAAATATCGCGGTGGCATCTACCGCCATTGGGCTATTTAAATATACTGGGATATCAGGTATAACACCTGATGATTTGAGTAGATGAATGTAATAAAGCAATTCTTGCGCTCTACCCACTGCAAATACCGGTATAACTACAACGCCTTTGCGTTTTACTGTTTGGTTGATAATTGCAGCTAGCTTAATTTGCGGGTCACTGGTATCGTGCAATCGATTGCCATAAGTAGATTCAAGCACTAGGTAATCAGCCTGCTTGATACGCACGGGGGCTTTCATCAAAATGTCATGGGGCCGTCCAATGTCCCCTGAAAATAGAACAGACGTTTTCTGGTCATGAATGCGCACAAAAGCAGACCCCAGAATATGTGCATTGGGCGAAAATCTTACTGTCAGGCCATCCCCTAGATCAACGTCCTGCTCAAAATCAACGGGCGTCAGTAGTTCAAGTGCTCTTTGTGCATCTTCTTTTGTATAGAGCGGTAACGCTGGATGGTGCTTGGAAAAGCCGTGCTTGTTAGCATACTCCGCTTCTTCTTCTTGTAGATGCGCAGAATCAGGTAACAGAATTTTGCATAAATCACGTGTTGCCTCGCTACAATAGACCTTGCCAGAAAATCCATTTTTAACAAACAATGGTAGATACCCAGTGTGATCGATATGGGCATGCGTTAATACCACTACATCTACATCTTTAGGGTTAATTGACAATTTATCCCAGTTTTTCAACCGCAATTGCTTAAGTCCCTGGAATAGTCCGCAATCAATTAATATGCGTTTTGAACCGCAATCGAGCAGATATTTAGAGCCCGTCACAGTCCCTGTTGCACCAAGAAATGTTAATTTCATTTTAGATTCTCCTAGATTGTGGTTTCGTCACTATTCTTGTTAAAAATTTCAGTGCGCGTGCTTATCATGGGAATGTTCATGTGAGAGTTCTTTTTCTCTATCTTCTATAGACATTACATCTGCATGCTCCGCGTCTTTCATCACGGAACCATGTTCATGTCCGAGCTGACCGTGCTCCGTAGCGGGCAACGAAAGCACCCCCAATCCATGTCGATAAACCAATTCCCCACCATGCCATGCGGTGGAGGCAACCATTCCCCATGCACCAATCACTGCGCTGGCAAACCACCATGAAGGCATCGCATCAGCTTTACTGCGCCAGAAATCGAAGCCCGCCAAAACCACTAGTAGCGGCAAAGTAGCCAGCCCCAAAGTGCGATGCAGCAGCATGGCGATGTGACCGGCTTCATCGTGATTCACGCTGTTGAATGCCTGCCAGCCGAAAAAGACCGTTGGCAGCGCCGCCAATGCGCCTATCCACAGCGTGGTATGAGCAAGAACGGAGCAGTGCGTGGCACAGTCTTTACCCCGCGTTGCGATTGCTGTCACGTGAAATATTGCAGAAACGCTGATCAATGCAATGGGGAAATGCACCATTAACGGATGCAGGTTAGGAATTATTTCGGGCATTGATTATCTCTGTTCTTTCAAAAGTTTTAAAAATATCTGTTCTCATCATATTGAGACTTACACAACACTCACTTCTTAACGCTTTCGGGATGATTCATCAATAAGTTGTCAAAGGTAGCGGCATGTTTACCAAACAGTTCCGCAACCCGATAGTAAAGCTCTCGAATTGCCCCTGCCGTAAATCCCTGCTCGCTCTCGACCGACAACTTATGCATTAGGCTCTCCATTTCCAGCAATAATTTCTCATGCTCTTGTACATGCAAATGAAAAAACTCTTTAGCGTCTTGGGTATAACAAATTTCGGACATAATTTTTTCTTCGTTTTCAAAATGCCTAATGACGAAATCGATAAAAACATATTCAAATGAAATTAGTCGCCCTTGGCATGAAGCAAATTTCTCTTTGTCACATCCATGGCATTCTTTCAGGCTATCAAACTCGCAACATGCCTCATGCAGCTCCCACAAAAACTGTTCTAGATGGGCATGCTCATTCTCAATTTGTTGACGCTCAACTGCTGAGAGTTCTCTAAAATCCTTTTGTATAAGCTTTATGTCCATTTAGCTCTTTAAGTCACAAAATATTTAATGATTAGATATAGGGACAGCGATACGCCGCATTGCCTCTGGAATTTGTTCTGTTAAGGCCAAGGATACGTCCGGCAACGGTCATCATTACCGGACGTACCTGGTACACTGAGCCCCGCACAACAGCCTGGTATGAACTAGTGTGCTGCAATGGACGCTTGACGCTCATTTAGGGCTATTTGGCCGCATCAGCTGCTTCGCGATGCAGCTTGGCTAGTTCGAGATTCTCCGCCGCAGCCTGCTCGTATAGCTTTGCCAAATTGCTACAATGTTGATATGCGGATCCCGGTGAAAACCCCTTGGGCGTAGTTATATATTTGTATTTGTTTGCCAAGCCCTGGTGCATTCTAGAGGTGGCCTTGTCTGCCGCTGCCTGCTTCTCGTATTCGCCAGCAATTGCCTGATGTTCCGAAGGCGATTGCGCGCTTTCGATGCGTTGCTCGATACCACTCGGTTTTGCGGGCTTCTGCGAGGCGCAGCCACCAAGCATAAGGGATGTAGCCAACAAGGCTATGGTCAATTTCGTGCGATTTTTCATGATATATCTCCTATGGTTGTGTTAAATTCACCGATGCGCTCGGTGTAGCGAAAACTCTTTGACTAGTGCATAAATGGCAGGAATCACAATCAGCGTCAGCACAGTGGCGGATACCATCCCGCCCACCATTGGGGCAGCAATACGCCGCATCAGCTCGGAACCTGTTCCGCTACTCACCATAACGGGAAACAGGCCTACGATACTCCCGGCAACGGTCATCATTACCGGACGTATCCGGTACACTGAACCCTGCACCACTGCGGCATAAATATCCTCTTTGGTGAGTTGCTCACTGGCAGCTTCACGTTTTGCTTTGACCTCTTCAAGAGCCTGATCTAGATATACCAACATCACCATGCCGGTTTCGGCTCCGATACCGATTAAGCCAATGAAACCAACTGCTGCCGCGATACTTAGGTTGTAGTCAAGCCAATACATCAGCCAGACGCCACCGATCACGGAGAATGGCACAGAGAGCATTACCATCAACGTTTCGCTGAAACGATTGAAACTCAAATACAGCAGTACGAATACAATCAGGATGGTAATTGGTAATACGACCTTCAGTTTTTCAATTGCGCGCTGCATGTACTCAAACTGGCCGCTCCAAGTGATGTAATAGCCAGGAGGAAACTTAACCTGTTCACGAACTGCTTTTTGTGCAGCTGCAACATAACTACCAATATCTCGATCACGAATATCAACAAAAATATATGCTGACAGCAACGCGTTCTCAGTACGTATACTTGGCGGGCCTTTAACCAGCTTGACCTGCGCAAGTTGTCCAAGCGGTATCATCGTGGCCCCCATGGTTGGCACCAGCACCTGCGTGGCAATTGCCTGCGGATCACTTCTCATGTCTCGGGGATAGCGCACGTTAACGCCAAAGCGCTCACGACCTTCCACTGTAGTCGTGACCATTTCACCGCCAAGCGCCACCGAAACCACATCCAGCAGATCACCAACAGCCAATCCGTAGCGAGATAGTGCCTCTCGGTCTGGAATTACATCCAGATAGTATCCGCCGGTGATACGTTCAGCATAGGCGCTTGTTGTTCCAGGAACAGTTTTAACAACAGACTCAATCTGCTTAGCGAGTTTTTCCATTTCGACGAGGTCTTTACCGAACACCTTAATACCAATCGGTGTCCGAATCCCCGTGGAGAGCATATCGGTTCTGGCCTTAATCGGCATCGTCCAGGCGTTGCTTACTCCTGGCATTTGAACTGCTTTATCAAGTTCATCGATTAACTTGTCGATAGTCATGCCGGGGCGCCACTGATCTTCAGGTTTGAGGTTAATAATAGTCTCCGCCATCTCCAAAGGCGCCGGATCAGTAGCACTATTTGCCCGACCCGCTTTGCCGAAGACAGATTCCACCTCAGGAAAGCTTTTAATAATCTTATCCTGTGTCTGCAACAGTTCAGCCGCCTTGGTAACGGAAATACTCGGCAATGTCGACGGCATGTAAAGCAGCGTGCCTTCATTCAAGGTCGGCATAAATTCCGTACCCAGTTTGAGCGCCGGATAGGCAGTCACCCCAAGCAATATAATTGCCGTCAGGACGATAAATCCTTTCCACCGCATTACCCAGACCATCACGGGCCTATACAACCATATCATTACGCGCACTAATGGATTGTTCTGTTCGGACGGAATGTGCCCACGAACCAGCAACAGTATCAGCACTGGTACCAGCGTAATCGAAAGCAAAGCGGCCCCAGCCATGGCGAATGTCTTCGTATAGGCAAGCGGCAGAAACATTCGTCCTTCTTGCGCCTCCAGTGTAAACACTGGAAGAAATGACACCGTGATGATCAATAAGCTGAAGAACAGCGACGGGCCTACTTCCTGACATGCTTTAATGATCGCATCCGTGCGAGTCATTCCAGGCGATTGGCGTTCGAGATGCTTGTGCGATGTTTCAATCATGACGATTGCCGCATCGGTCATCTCAGCAATCGCAATGGCAATACCACCTAAACTCATGATGTTGGAATTCAGGCCCAAGAACCTCATCGCAATGAAAGCAACCAAAACGCCAATTGGTAGCATAATGATAGCCACCAGCGCGCTGCGTACGTGCATCAGAAATACTACGCATACCAATGCAACAATGATGCCCTGTTGGATAAGAGTCTCGCTGAGTGTGCTGATAGCACGATGAATCAACCCTGAACGGTCATACACAGCCTGAATTGAAACTCCTTCTGGCAGGCCTGATGCAATCTCACTGATTTTAGTCTTTAGATTATGGATTACATCGAGTGCATTCTGCCCATGTCTAGCCACGGCGATGCCGCCAACCGCTTCGCCTTCTCCATTTAACTCTGTAATTCCTCTACGCTCATCCGGAACCATTTCAACACGGGCAACATCGCGTAAGAGCACTGGCGTACCCATGTTAGCCTTAACCACCAAGGTCTCAAGGTCGCCAATCCCACGCAAATAACCTCTACCTCTAACTACATACTCGGTCTCCGCCATCTCAATTGCGCGACCGCCGACATCGCGATTACTCATAGCAATGACATTAGAAATTGTTTTGAGCGATATACCATAAGTCTGCAAGCGTTGCGGGTTGACTGTAACCTGATATGACTTTACAAAACCGCCTATACTGGCTACCTCAGCGACTCCATGTGCCTTAGTCAATTGATAACGGACAAACCAATCCTGAATAGAGCGTAGTTCATCAAGGGTCTTATGCTTGGCTGTAACTACATATTGGTAAACCCAACCTACGCCAGTAGCATCAGGACCTAACGAAGGTGTGATCCCCTTGGGCAATCTTCCCGCAGCAAAATTGAGGTACTCCAGCACACGCGAGCGCGCCCAGTAGATGTCAGTCCCGTCTTCAAAGATGACATACACGAATGAAGCGCCGAAGTTGGAGAATCCGCGCACGACTTTGGATTTAGGTACCGACAGCATGGCAGTAGTGAGCGGATAGGTAACCTGGTCTTCCACTACCTGAGGTGCCTGTCCAGGATATTCCGTGTAGACGATGACCTGTACATCCGAGAGATCTGGAATCGCGTCGATTGGTGTGTTGATGACGCTATATATGCCCCAGGCTACGATAAAAAGTGTTCCGAGCAATACCAGAAAAACATGCCGAACCGACCATTCAATAATTTTATTGAGCATATCAGTGCCCCTTATGTTCAGAACTAACAGCAGGGGTTGCTGGTTTATCGGTCACTGGTTTGTCCTGATTGCCATGAGCAGAATGCCCGAAGCCTCCGATTGCTGCCTTGAGATTACTTTCTGCATCAATCAGGAAATTGGCACTGACAACGACGTTCTCTCCAGCACTTATGCCTTCAATAACTTCGACATATCCATTACCGCGCATGCCGAGTTTGACCTCGCGTGATTCGAACAGGCCTTCAGCACGTTGTACCAATACGATTTGGCGCGTACCACTATCTAGCACGGCAGAATCAGGCACCATTAAAGCATCGGCTTTGCCGTGGCCTGAGGCTAATTGTACGGTGGCATACATCTCGGGCTTAAGTATTCCGTTTGGATTGTCAAGTTCGACACGTATTTTGGCGGTCCGTGTCTCGGGTGTTACTGTCGGATAGATATAGGAAACTTTGCCGGTTAGCACTTTATCCGGATAAGCATTAACGCTGATATTCACTGACTGCCCAACATGCACTAGTGCCAGATCTTGCTCAAACACATCAGCGAGAAGCCAGATTGATGAAAGGTCAGCAATCTTGAATAAAGGTTCGCCTGGCATGAAACGCATACCCGCTACTGCCATTTTCTCCAGCACAACGCCGTTAGCAGGGGAATACAATGTCAGCGTACGGGTTGCCTTACCATCTTTTTTCAAGCGCTGTAGCTGGGAATCAGAAATATCCCAGTTGCGGAGACGTTTTAGAGCACTTTCTGCCAATCGACTGACACCAACCAGCGATTCCTCTGTACCGTTGCTGAGCGATTGGCGACCATTCCAGGCTATCAGGTATTCCTCTTGCGCTGAAACCAACTCCGGGCTGTACACTTCCATCAGTGGCTGTCCGCGTTTTACCGGCTGACCAGTAGCGTTGACATGAAGTTTTTCAATATAACCTTCGAACTTCGTCGTAACTGTGTGCAGACGACGCTCATCTAACTGAAACTGGCCAACCGCGCGTACCGTCCTAACTGATTCTCGTAGCGTTGCTGGCTCTGTCCTCACTCCCAACTTCTGCACTTTCTCAGGGCTGATCTTGATCTGGCCGGGCTGCACCTCATCACCTTCATAGACTGGAATATAATCCATGCCCATTGAATCTTGTTTAGGCTCAGGTGATGTATCCGAAAGCCCCATTGGATTGCGGTAATAGAGAATTTTCTTTGTAGCTGATGCAGCAGTGCCAGTTGAGGTTTCGGTCAATGACTTGTCAATTTGCTTTAAACCCCACCAGTAACCGCCCCATGCGGCAACAGCAATACCGACTAGCGCTAGTGCAACCCATATTACAGAACGTTTCATAACTCTTCCCCAATCATTTTTTCAATCTCTGCAAGGCGCATCTCCTGTTCCACCCGTGCCTTTATCTGGCCTTGCCGCGCAAGTCTTATTGCTTTTTGTGCATCAAGCAGTGTAGCGAAGTCAACCTTGCCATTTTCGTATCCAGCCAATGCCGAACGAAAGGTCAGTTCAGCTTGTGGAAGCAGCGTATCCGAGATAAGTCGCTCTTGTTTTTCTGCTGCCTCGAATGCCACTAGATTTTCCTGCAATTCACCTATCACTTGATTCGCGACTCCTTGCCGACGCTCTTTAGCGGCAGCCAGCATTGCCGTTGCCTCACTTTCTTGAGAACGGCGCGTATCAAAGCGGATGGGAAGGTTGACTTCCACCATTGCCTCCCAGCTACTAATACTGCTGCCCATCTGCGTTGGGGCAATTCCAAGCGTGACGTCTGGGTAGCGGTTCTTCTCTACCAATCGCTTGTTAGCATCTGCCGCCAAAATTTGTGCTGACTCTGTAGCAAGCAGCGGATTAGTTCGTGCTACTTTTTCCTGCAAGACTGCACTATCCAGCTTACCAGCAGGCAAACGACGCAATTCCGGTTTAGTTGAAAGCAACGCATCCTGAGTCCGTCCAAGCGTTGCATTCAGTCGTGCTTTGGCCTGTTGCTGTTCGGTTTCAAGGTTAATAATTTCTGAACGCAACATTGTTTTTTCGACTTGCGCCCGTATTGCATCCTGCTGCGGTACCAGGCCGCTTGCATAGCGTACCCGAGTAACAGCCTCCAAATCCTCTAGCAGACGCAGGATATCCTCGTTAAGCTTTTTCAGCCCTATGGTTTGATAATACTGAGCATAAGCGTTCTTTATCCGTGCGTGAATTTCAGTGACACTGACCAATCTGCGCCCCTTGAATTGCTCCAGTTCTGCCGTAGCAACTTCCTTACGTAAATCGCGCTTGCCCCATAGTGGAATGCTCTGCATGAAAGTGTATTTAGTCCCGCTACCTTTCCCTGGAAACGGGTTAAAACCATTCGGCGCATCTCGCCCGGCAAAATCCATGAACTCAACACGTAACATCGGATCAGGAAGCGCACCTGCCGGGGCGATTCGCTCACTGGCCGCATCAGTTTCGTAGCGCATTGCGGCAAGCTCTGGATTATGTGAGTCAGCCCAATTTAATAATTCCTGCACGTTTGCACCAATAATAGGACTATTGGCAGAATGTACGTCTGCAGTCACTATTTCCGGAAGCATTAGTGTTGCCATTGCTAGCGCTAGAATCAGAGGTGATTTATTCTTGTTCATCTGTCTACCTGTTCATCAAATGTGGCTGGCTCGGTAACTTGAAACCAGCCCAGATGCCTTATTTCAATGTTTTAATATGCGTAATCAGTGGTCCGCCACCGTCGACTTTAATGAACTTGAATTCAATCTGAACTCCGGTTTTTACTGATTCCAGCAGAGACTTGTCTGCAACGTTAAAAAACATGGTCATTGCTGGCCATTTAAGCTCAGGAACAGCGTCATGCTTCAATTTAACCTTGCTCGAAGCGCTATCTACGGCAACTACTACACCTTTTGCAGAATAACTCTTTTGATTATCTGCTGCCTGATGGTGAATTTCGTTGGCGTAAGCTGGTGCAGCAGCGATACTTAATACCGCTGCGAACATACAAATTAATAACTTTTTCATTTCCAATTGCCTTTTTATATTAATAACGCTGGGTGGGCATTGCCACCCAGCGTTTTATTTAGTGCTTATGCGTATCAGCACTCATACATCCCATTTCTTTTTGCATGTGATGTTCTTTCATCATCTGCCCCATCAAGTCATCCATAAGTTTCTGATGCTCATTGATCCAGTCCTCATGCTCCTGCATTGTCATACCTGACTTCGGCTTCATCTTCTGCATTTTTCCCATGGTGTCATCCATCATTTTCATGTGCTCCTCCATAAGTTTTACTTTCTCAGCCCCTTTGGCAGCCTCTGCCTCTTTCAGCTTCTGCTTGGCTTTCATAATTTGTTGAGTCATCTGTCTTTGAAATTCGTCTTGGGCTGCAATCGCGGATACGGATAGAAAACTGAGACTACAGACAGCAAGTGTTGCAATCATTTTATTAATGTTGTGTTTCTTCATGATTAATACTCCTAATTGATAAATGGTTACTGCGGTTCTGCATCACGGAGAAATGCCAAGGCTATATGTTTGGATATCTTGAAAAACATCTAAACATTGACACACCTCGCTCTGCAATTCTTTAGAGGTGGTTAAGACGTTATGAAGTAATAAGCGTGCGTGTATAGGCGTCAACAGCCATACGCTTAACTTCGAACGTCAATAAACCACTGTCGGTCGATAGGTGCTGAGAATCGGAAAGATTGGTAGTTAATAGTTTACTGAGCAAGTGCCCAAGCAAACACTATCGTGCAATACACACGACTGTCAGCACTAAGAAAGTGCTGATCGGGGGGGGGTATAAGGTGAAGTTGGGACTAAGTCTGGTATTTTGGCAAACATTTCAGAAAACAAAGCAGTACCACTATCCAACTCTACAGAGATATTGAATGGAGTAATAGCATGTGACAAAGTCAAAAAACAATAAGAACATTTATTGCCAAAAGTACTTTTGGACGGTTGGTTATCATCATTATGGCAATTATGCATGCTATCTACATTATCAGCATCAACGTGTAACTCAACCGATGATCCATTCATCGTGCAACCAGGCATCGTTATTGCTGCCAGCCCTTGTAAGGGGAGACAAACAAGCATAGTAAACAACACGATTAATTTATATAACCTAAAGTTCATAGGGTTAATTTACACTTAAAATTTTAGGATTGCAACCACAATATGTCCATAAATATAAATTAAATCAGAGTCGCTATTGAAAACGACCAAACATGGAGCTGATTATACTGACATTGTTCACATTGCGTAAAAAATCATCAGCTTTAGTGAGAACTTAAGTTTTAGGGTTCGATTCTGCCCTCTTAAAAAATTAATATTAATCTGAAGGAATTGATCTCTTTAATTTTGATATAGAAATTGATTAACAAGCGCTTACTATATCTAGTGACAATTACGACCATTTGTAGCAATGTACCCACGGTATCGATTTTCCAAATCTGCCGACCTTAACCTTTCAGCAAGTTCCCAATCAAACATTTGAGCCAATTCCTTAGACTTATTTTTTACATTAGTAAAATGTTGTAGCCTGTCAGGTTTTGTTAAGGTCAAATTTGGCTGCTTGTAGGAAACCATAGATCCTATTGTAAGATTTAAACCATTAACCGATTGTTGTAGAATAATTGCCGGGAATAGCTCCTTAAATTTTGACCTAAGAAATTTTTCAGGCACCACCCCACTCTCTTCCAATATTTTTTCGCTCGTTTCAGTAATATAAAGACCCCATATCCATGAATATGCTATAGCAAGCAGTATTTCATCAATAATATCTGCAAGTACATTTAAAGGGACATAAACGGATACTCTTCGACTTTCAGTCTCAAAATGCGTCCTGTGAATATTACCAGGCGTATATCTTTTCATTATCTTATGAGAATCACTTACTATATCGCCATTCCATTCATCTATAAGTCCAACGTTTTTCAATTCGGAAATCCTATCGATACCTGATTTTTTAAAATGTATATCAGAAATAGATCTTGCAGTAAGTAAGCTTTCATATTCAAAATCTAACGGTATTTGCAATAGATTAAGTGTAACTATCCTAGCACACGGAACACGGCGAAACCTCTGCATATCGTAAGGTGGATGTACATACGAGTTATGCCTAATTCGAATACGTTCAATTTTTTCGAAAGATTTTTTATATTCGCGCAAACAAGCACTATGCCCCCTCATCAAATTATCTTTAAAATTAATTAACAGTTTTCTCCATGACGTTGATTCGTCGTTTGCTTCACATATAGCTTGCCTAGAATGCATAAGAAGGTACAAATTATCTTCGGCCATCCTTAAAATATTGCCTGCCTCTTCAGGTGTACATTGGTATTCAATAACACTTTTAACATTCATGTCTTCATGAGTATGAATGTTTTTGATTGGATTATAAAGACAACTGTTGTTAGTCATTGTTTGTAACAAAAGTTTTGCAATAGGGTTTTGACCAATCAAAATTTGTGAATGGTCGTTTTGGTCTCGTAGAGTAGCTTCCGTACTTGTCAGTACGTGAATGATTTTATTCGCCTGAGTTATTACTACTTTATGATTCTGTATATCCCAATAAGGCGCTTTTGCAGCCCCCCATACGTCATCATTTGAAAACCATATGTCATATAAATCGTCAATCAACCTGGCATCCTCACCAAGCTTACTAATAGGTCGATTTAACGAATTTATTTGCACTAAGGCTTCACCGTGAATAAAACATTTTGATATCCAGTTAATTTGATGGAACGTTGAATGGTAACCTTCTGACAGGCATTTTGGACAGTAAGTAAGGTTATGCCTGCCATCTAATGAAAAACCAGTTTCATTAGTTAGGTGTGGTAATTGGTTAAATCCTTGGAAAGATAGCTTATCGACTATTGATAAAGGCTCATTAAGGAATTTTGCCAAGCTTTTAATATCTAAATGTGGATTGTCCAGTGTATATTCGTGGAATATTCCGCTATTATTTTCCAGAATGAAGCCTCTGATCAGCTTGGCAAACTCGACTGTTTTAACTTTATTTAGATAACAATATTTTGCACCTATTGATCCAATTGATTCATAGGGTCTTAAGGTGCCAGACCTCCATGAATTAGTTTCTAAACCAATCTTTGATGACATATCCTGTCCTAACCTTCATGCCTTAGAAATTTCATTTGAAATCCTAGCTTTGAGTATCTTCAGAGATTCAATATACCCTGATGCTGTGATTGATTTTTGTATGATGTCATGAGAAACATCACAGCCCTCTTTATCTTTAGAAACCAGTGAATTCAGAACACCTATTAAAGCTGCTGTAAAATAATGCATAGGAATTGTAACTTTGTCCTCAAGACCAGCACGTATCCAAAGATCTTCAAAGGATTGCCACATTGCGGGCCCGATGGAAGCTAAGTCAAAGCCCCCCTTTATTGCCAGAGGAATAAAGTTTTCCGCAAAAAGCTGGCCGCTACCAATCGGATAAATGGTTTTATGAAATTCATTCAATGTTGAAACTAGGTCCTCTTGAGTTCTTATGCCGGAAAACTCCAACTCCCGCACCATAAAACGCCCCACTATTTGCTCCTTACCATCATCTATGAATCTGGTCTTTGTTCTAGTTAGCTCTGACTGGCCAACTAAAAGACAGAATAATCTGCATCCATTTTTATCCAGTTCATTAGAAATATTCAATAGCCAATCATATTGGCGATCTTGTAATAACTGAGCCTCATCAAAAAACAATACGGCGCCATTAATTGGGGAGCGCAATGCTCTAGATATAAGGAATTCACTAAATCGGTCACGTTTATCTCCAGCAGTACCAACCATGGCATGACGGTGCTTAACACATCGCAATAAATGTTGAAAGAATGCTCTTTCCGATGCGATATTTTGACCTCTTACTGGTATTTCAACAGATGGAAAGCTTCCAATCAATTCAGGTAACATTCGAAGTGTCCAACGTGTTGCTGAAGTTTTTCCCAATCGCGGTCTACCATAAACCAATGCCCCCTGCGAGCCGGTGGTAAGCCAATTCTTCATTTGTTTTAAGTAATACGCACTTTGAGGTGTTTTAATTAAAAATGCTCGACCTGCTATTAAGCGTGTAGATAACTTTGTCCGCTCGATACTCAATGAGTCTAACAAGAAACACCTCCTATCTGTATGTCGTCCCTAATCTACTAATCAAGTCATCTAATTCATCATAATCATCTTCATCACTTATAATAGGTACCGATTTAAGTTTTTCAGCGTTGTTTAAAATGTCACTTTCGATAGATTCGGTTATCTGTAAATTATCAATATTTTGTTCTTTACGCTCTTGCTCCTTCTGTAGCCTAGCCAGCACTCTTTGATGCGTAGCATTGATTTTCACCTCTTTTTCCATATGTGCCCTGAAGGCTAGTGGAATATCAGCAGCATGGCTTATAAAGCTGTTGTTTGTCATAAACCTTCTTACTGCAGCTCTGGTGAAGAGTGAATGTGGGGTATTTCTCCATCGTCGTTCTACTAACATCTTGCCAAGGGGAGTGCCATCGCCAATCAATACAACTTCTATTTCACGAATATCTTCCTGCGCCATGATTAGAACTTTTTTCCCCAGCAGATTTCCACCGAGGCTTAACCCTGCTCCGTAATATCTTGCATTTTTCCATCTCAGGACAGGCCTTCCACGCTCCTCTCCAATAACCGCCTCATCAAATATGCTGTACTTAATACAGTTATCGCGTTTGGCAATTGGCACCTGTCTAAAAATGCCAGTTTCTCTTTGCACAGCCCGCTTCAAAACTTCATTTCGGCTAATTGTTGTTCCTGGAGCGATGCCTGTGTTATATCTAACGATAAGCAAATCTATTAGATCAAGTAAGGTTTCAAGTTTGAGATGATAACGCTGATCTTTTGTATCAGATCTTCTTGAGTCACTTGGATTAGATCCTGTGGTACCTTCAAGGCAATGTATACCGGCCTCCTCTAATAGATCGAATAACTGTTCAATTCTGGGTCTAACATTTGGTGATTCTTTAGGGCCAAATACCGGCACTGCATTTACGGTACGTTCTAACATCGTGAGACAAATCCCACTTAAATGACTTTTAGCATTGTCGAGCCATAATTCGTCGTAACATACATAGCTTAATTCAGGCATTAGTGCATTAGGTAAACACTCTTCTGGCTTATATGAAATTGTTGACAAAGATAACTTTCGTGGCTTCCACGGAACCAAACTGCTTCTTATCGCACTTGTAACGTCTGCCGCGTTATAATTTTTTCCTAGAGAAATGCTATAACCAATTACAGCTGTACTTTTGCATTCCAGCAGTGCAATTAACCAAAGACGAGAAACTCTACAAATTATAACTCCCTCACCATTCAACCCCTGAACTTCCAGTGTCCAGTTCACATCAACAAAGTGTCCATCAGCTTCAATTCTTTCATAACAGTAGCTTGGCGGTAGCCTTATATCTTCAGAATTTTGGTTGCCCCCTAAAACACCTTTATTGTTTTCAGAAATAATTTTTTTGCCCCAAGCTATTAATGAGGCTTTACCTTTAGAGTCACTGCAAAATGGGTAAAGTGGTGGAGCTATACCAATCCGAGTGCATTGATCTAAAAATATATTGTGAATTTGATGCCAGGTTAGATGTTGACTTGCTTTTGTTGACTCCGGAGCGATCCCCTCTAAAATTAATGTTCGCATTGTTTTTAACAACATAGGATTTTTAGAAAATAGTGCCTGCAAAGACCCAGGTAGCGCTTTACCAGCTTCTAATTTGGAGACTTGCTCAACCCTTTTGGTAGAATGTTTCCATTTTATGAGACCAAAATATCCTAACGAATTACCTGCCTCATCTTTGTCAGTACAACGATTGATAAGATAATGGAGATGTTGCCTAGTAATGCCAGTGTTTTCCTTAATTTCTAAAAAGGACAATCCTTGTAAAAATTGATTCAAGGCATCCTTTTTCTTTTCAAAGTCATTCTTAACATCATCACTCATTCCCAAAACTTCTGGTTGTACCCAGTGATCAATATCTTCAAGTCCGGCTTTAATTCGCCGATTAATTACTGTGGAATTCATGATGCGCGGAGATCTCTGTCAGCATACTAAATGGGTACAAATCCAAGTCACTATAAACCTGATTACTTATGATCAATCTAGCAATTGACGTTTTTATATCTTCTGGGTCAGATAGCGGGAAATGCTGCAATATTTTATAGAAAACGATTTTTCTAACATTGCTTATTTCAGACAGAACTTGATGTTCTAATTTACGATTAACAACTGAATTGGGTGAGCTTGTATAACGTAAGAGTTTTTTATAATTTGCCAGGCGAACTTTATTAATTGTAAGTTCCTCTGACGTCCAATTTTGATAATTAAATCCATGGAGCTGACAGAAACGTTGCCATGCATTAATCTCTGCTATTTTTTTATCTGATGGTTTTTGTGAGTTATTTAGAATCGTGTGTACTTCGACTACCCCATCTACTTTTAAAGCTATAAATCTGGGTGAAATATTGATGACATTACCATCTTCGAGTGAAATTGGAATTTTTTCAACATCCTCATTGTAAGAGGAAATTTTTGGGTTGGTTTCAATGAAAACCCAAAGATTGTAAGAGTCATGAGTATAGATATAAACACGACGGTGCAGCTTTATTGAATACGGAGCATATAAATGGGCGGAATAATTCTCTCGCTTAAAAGCTGATGGAGTCATTAACTCGTCTATGGTTTGTTTATTAACAATCACATTCGTCTCCGAAAGATTGAAAGCAAACTAGATCATACGAACATGAAAGACTTTATCGTATATATGAAAGTAAAGATAAAGTCTGACATGAAATTATAACTCTTTATTTATCAGTTAGTTAAAATATTTTTTTGTAAAACATTTATCTTTAGCGCGCGAAAAGTACCATTTTCATGTAGCTGAATCTAAGGTTAAAAAATGTTAATAATTCATCAATTTGCTATTCTGGTTAGTAAAAAATTATTTCTTAATTCTGATGGCTATGTTGTAAGAACAATAGAAAATACATCAATAATAGACGCTCAAAAACTGGGTTTAACACCTATTCTGATTTACTCATTGAATGTTGAAGGTATCCCAGTAAGGTTCATGAGATTCTACAATATAGAACTGCCAGGTTCTGTTTACGAATTTTTAATGGAAGCGTGGAGTGAAGCCAATCTAGTTGGTTTACCTAACATACTAAAAGTTAGCAATCGATTTTTAAATGAATTCCCTTGGCTAAAAATAATGTGTGAGACCTTAAATATTGTTTTAGTCGTAGCTAATGGTAATGATCGAAATTACAATGTAAACCAAAAAGTAACTCAAGATAATGCTATAGAAAAATATTGGCTTGCTTCAAATATTGATGATAAAGAACAAAATCTATTACTTGAAGAATTAAATGTTGCATACCATGATAATAAAACATGGTCTTTTCCTTACGAATATAGTCTTAAGAATGACGTAAAACTTAAATGCAATAGTTTTATCAATATCAAACCCCACTACCCTCCTTTAGTGAATTTCTGTAAAAAAGAATGGGATAATTTTAATGTTGGTGAATGGTTATTAAATAATCAGAACCAGATTCCACCACGCTCAAAAGAGCAAGTTGAATATGAAGTACAAGTTACTGGTGGTCTTATAGATTATGATATTTCAGATCAAATGATTGACGGTTTAGATGGTAATTCAGTAGTTAATTGTATTCTTAAGTGTTGGCCAGAATCGTTAGCAGCTTTTGCAAAAAGAATGGATATAAAAAAACAAGATTTAGATTGGTATTTAAAGAGTAAAAAAGGACTTGATTTTGAAACAATAGATTTTATACATACCGATTTACAAATTAATGTTAGCCAAATTTTTGAATATTCAGATGGAAGTTCTGTTTATGAACCAGATGGAAATTATTTCTTACTGGCTTCTGAAAAACAGGTAGATGTAGATAATGTTTACAATGAAATTACACACGGAGGGGACATTGCTTTTAGTGTAGAAATTATTCCTGAAAATAATTTTGCAGATCCTAGCTATAGGTTTTTATTATTTAAAACTAATTCTGATAAATTACATATAATTGCATTTAAGAGGGGCAGCAAATCTACTTTATTACTAGATAAAAAGAATATGCTAATAAATTTTGATGGGTTATGTAAGGTAGATACAAACTTTTATCGAGATATTGTTAGTTCTTTAGCCGAGGTAACAATAAAACCTTGGCTAATTGCTAATCAAGGGAATTACATTGCATTAAAATGGTCTTCACAGATCATAGATATTCATAAACAATTTGATCGTCATTTCTTCTAACGTAATTCTGATAATTTTCTTTCTGTTCCTAATTTTAAAATAATAATGCTCTCAGGCTCAGAGGCAAACCATACAAATGAATTCCAAGCCAAATTATGTACCAGGCTTCTGTATGGACTCGCGCTTCTATCGGCAAACGCTGTGACATAAGCTAAGTGCTCTGCTTCAAACCCTGCATCTAGCGCAATGGCTTCCAAAGCCTCTTTGCGTTGTTGACTTACTGGCCCATCGGTATGCACGACTTCTACAAAAACCACGAGTATATTACCATCAGCAGGGTTAAGATCAACTAAGATTAAATCAGGCAAACTTTTAGATTGATCTATATGTAAATGCAAGTCTTCAACTAATCGATTATCAATAACTTTGTTTGCACTTTCTGAAAGCCACAACACAGCTGGCTGTATCAAAAAATGTCGTGTGAATTGCTCCACCACTGCTTTAGTGATCATCGAGCTTTCGCCAGGCGCTAATGTAATAGCACTACCGCTAGGAAACACTATTTGTACTCGATCTGTAGAAGCAACTGCATTCCTACGAATTATTGTTGCACGTGCCATAGCTGTTGTTGATAGGAACCGCAGCTGCCACGCTGTTATTACGGCCAACAATTCATCACCTTCTAAAGTTTCATCAAACAAGGCTGCAAATTCAGGTTTAAGCGCATATTTCGGCTTGGATGATGTTGTGGGTACACCTGGCCGTTCAAATACAGCTTGATTGGGTATTAGGCCTTTAGCAATACATTCATCGCGGATCTGTTCACGCGAATTAACCGCATACCATGCAGCAGACGATCGCTGTTTTTTCTTATTGGACAACATATAAGCACACCATGCTTCACGAGCGCTCTGGTCTGTAAGTGCGATCTGTTCATTAGACATATCCGTGACCTGGCTAGGTCTAGCCCATCGATCGGATCCATGAATGGCACCGCAATAAAACATGACTGCAATTGTTTTAGCGGTAGCCTCACGAATACAGTATTGTCGATTCTCTACACCTTCTGGAAATATCAGTGGCAATCGTGCAATGACAGTGCTTAAAGATGGAACTGTTGGCCACGTCATGCACTGATTCCGTAATAACGTTTGATTGTGTTTTCTATGATGATTGAGCTCGCTTTGTTTTGAATCAAAGCTTGAAGTTGTTTCATTTGTTGTAAGGTCGGTAAAGGCAATGCTTTTAACTCATAGGCGGAAACTGCAACACTACCACTAATGCAGCGAAATGCCGCATCCACTGGTTGTGAATTGAATAATACCGCCATGGTTTCTGGTGTAATCTCAGTCTCGATAACTGGATAAACTGAATTGATGTGATTTTCAACAACAACTGCGCCATGCTTATTAAGGAACTCTTTTGGCAGTACAGCAGAAATCAGACGACGAACCTGCTCTTTGGATGTAGTTCTTTGAACCAATACACAAGATGTTTTGGTTAATAGATGTTCCTGGTTATCCAGAACCTTGATTGCAGGCGCATGATTCTTCCTAACCGCTGAGAACACAAATTTAGATGAAGCGATTGATTCAGCCCATATCAATGGATAAGTGTTCTTACCCTTGATACTGGTTTTCAATTGGTCTTTATGACGATTCCATACCAATGGCCCTGTACTTACATCATAACCAAGATCTGTAAGCCTGGTATCCATCATGCGCAGAGCATCAAAGAACGAAGCTTGTTCTTTTGAGCGAGGTAACAGCCATGGGCCACCATGGGTATCCAGATTCGATTTACCAATTAATGTAACCTCGGCTACATCATCTGGCCCAGTCGTCACTTGAGAAATGCTAACTTGTACAGGTTTACCGTTCCTGCAATATGTCGTTAATGCGGTTTCCTGTAAAACACCGTCAAACACACCTTCCCTACCAAATACTATATCAATGGCATGGGCTGGCGCTTCTGCACATAGCAACTCACGCAATGCTTTGAAATACTGGCCACCAAGGAAAGACGTTGGTGTAACGTAGGCAATTACGCCATTGGGCTTGCATAGATTTAATGCCAAGTCCGTGAAAACGCCATATAAATTTGCATGACCAAAAAGACTACGCGAGAATTTTTCACGTAAAGAAGGGGTAAGTGTAGTTCTACCATAGGGAGGATTACCGATGACTAAATCATAAGTACCAAATGTACTATCCAAATTCAGTGAATCACCCACAGTAACAACATCAGGCATTCGTTTACCACTGGCCACGATCAGATCCAGTAGTGTTACCTCTAATAGAACTTCGGAAATCCATGCAGCGAAAGGATCTATCTCATTGCCACGCAAACGCGAGGCTATACGGCGTAAAGTAAGTTCGGGTGTACTTTGGGGGGTAGCTTGTAACATTCGTGCGGCTACGGGCGAAAGAAAGGCACCCCCACCACATGATGGATCACAAGCACTATGCTTTGCAGGATCAAAGCCTGCGGATATGGCCAGATCAATGAGTCTTTCAGACAATGATGGTGGCGTATAGAAAGCGCCTAGTGTTGAACGCATTTGCTCTGGAAGCATAATCGTATACACACTACCAATCAGGTAGCCTGCATTTGCAGCTGGAAAATGAGAAACAATTTTACCGATTTGTGTTGCTAAGTCGATTGCGACTGAATCAAGCGCTACTGCACCGAATGGTGGTTTTTTGATCTTTAGTTTTGCCCCTTTGGACTCAACTACAGAATCCCAATAGCTGCTCATCATTGATATGCAAAACGCATGCATAATAGACAATCGATCCAACTCAGCAAGCTCTTCTGCATAACCACGTGCCATAGATTTCATGGCAAGATATTGTTGCTTAGAATCTAACGATTGTCTTTTATTTGAATTTATCGATATGTAATTAGCTGGTTTCATAATTTTTCTTACTTTCAAGTATTTTACACAGTTGCGTAAGTACCTCAATAGCCTTATTTCAAGACATCCACCAAAACATATTTAATCCAGTTGAACCTGTAACAATATAACGAACCACATGCATACCAATAAAAACCCCAAGGATAACCTGCTTCATATTTCCTCCACGTTTCCAGCAAGCAATTGAAAGATAACACCATCCCAATATTGCAGGAATGCCAACAAACCAACTCATTAAATCTCTAGGCGGCCCATCAGCTAGTAGGAATAGAAAAATACTAAAACAACTTAAAACCATTTCTACGGTTTTATTTAATTTAAGCCAATCAATAAAAATCACAACAAGTCCCATGATGATGGCCACAGGAAATATAAGTAGTGTTTGACCAACGGTATGATAAGCCCACATTTAGTGTAATCTTAAGAGATCCACCAAAGCATATTTAAACCAGTTGAACCCGTAGCTATATAACGTACCAAGTGCATACCTACAAATACTCCTAATGCAATTTGATACATAGGTTTCCCTTTTCTTCCAGTATGAATTATCGCTAAGATCCAAAGTGGGATAAAAATTAGCCCTGCAACCCATGCTATTGGGTCATTAGACGGTGGGCCATCTGCAAAAAATAACAAAATTACACCTACACAATTTATTATTGTTTGTGCAAGCGTAGGTAAATTTAATTTAATTATTCCCCATATCACTAAATACATAATAGGCAATATTGCGAATATTAGTAGCATTTCACTTACAGAACGATAAACCCACATTACTTAATACCCCCCATAGCGTTAACGCTATTATCAGCAACTTGACTTAAAGTTTTACTAACATTATCTGTAAATTTATTTACGTAAGTTTTAGGTGAATATGATCCTAAGAAACCGTCAACAGTATCGCTAATAGCCCAACTTGCTGCGTCTCTAATTGCGCCTGTTCTTTCAAGCTCATGAATTGTTTTCATTACATATCCACTTGTTTTTAACGTGCCACGTAGAGCCTTATTTACCAAATTCGCACCTGGTACTGTAGATAACAATGCTAAAGATCTTTCAGCGGCAGAAAGAGGTTGATCCGTTAACCAATCTTTACCACTTAATGTTTCATATAATGCAAGCGCATTCCCAGCTACTGGGGTTATTTCAAGTAGATTTTTGAATATAGGATTTCTAATACTATTTCCTTTTATTTTCACAAATATCTTGCCAATTCCTGTAGATGATGATGATTTATCCAAAGTCTTTTCTGCTAAGTATTTAAAAGCATCTTTTGCATAAGCGGTCATTACTTGATTGCCTTGAGCACCTAATATTGAATTAGGTGTTTGACTTTGAACGATCTGAAAATTATTAACAGGAACAGCCGCCCAATAGGTAGATTCATAATTAAAAGGTTTATCTGTAGTATTAAGAATTTCAACATTCATGCCTAATTGTTTGGTACCCACTACTTTTGCATAAACACCTGGGCTTAACATAGAATATTCACCGTTCTGAATTTTAGCTTCTGGTTTTACTTCCTTAGTAGCAGAGGGTTGTTCTTGATCTGGCGTAGAAGATAAAATACGTGCCATTTCATTTTTAAAGTTTGTTGTGCTTTCAACCAGTTTTTTTGTATCGTCTATGGTTTTTTTAAATTCATCGGCAAAGCTTTGGAAAATATTATTTGATGTACCGTGACAGCTATCAACATGCCGAACAAATACATTTGCACCATTAGGATATGACTCATTCATTATCTTGAAATGTGTGTTATTTAGGATTTTCACGTATTTCATGTCTGCATCACAGCTTGTACGAATAGCCCAAACAATTGCTTGTACGTTATCTTTAGAATTAGGATTGTTATCACCATAAGCAACAACGGCGCGATATAGGGATAATAAGTCTGGACTGATTAATTTTTCAGCTGGTATTAAATGAAACTTCTCGCCCTCCCCTGCTGCTTTTAATTGCGGATCCATGCAATACCCATTCACGGCCATTCTTACCAGGCTATTTGGTTTTACTGTTACCGTTTTAGATATACCAGATTGAATTGATTGTTCACCCTGATATTCTTGATCTGCTGCAGCCAATAATGGTGCCAAAGCACCCCCTATTTCTAGTGATTGTTGCGCATTAAGAACGCTAACCTTGGCATATTTCTTTTTGATGGCTTCCCACTTAGCAACTATTTGAGATTGCTCTGCAGTAAGTCCGTTTGCATTTTTATTTAATCGAATTGATGTGCTGCTAAATGCAGCAGCTGCTATATCTGCATTATTTTTTTCTTCTGGAGTCATCACACGATAATTACGTAACTTGCTTTCGTCTTTAGCTGGGTTACTTCCCTGTGGCAAAGTAGCACATGAAGTTAATAGTATTGCTGCAAAGCTACTTAGAATGAATTTCTTGAATGTCATAGCGTATGATCTTTCTTATTTTCTTTTTCGTTACGATTCACAGTAGCTATGCCATGGTTGTATCTAATTTCATAGCTGCGGCCAATGATGGGTTGTTGATCTAACTTACTGGCCTCATGAAAAATCATCTTGCCACGCCCTGCATCTTGCTGAACTACCGTGTCTGTCACACTGATAATTTTTCCTGTATAGAACCCATTCTCTGTATTTACATGTACTGTTTTTGATAAATCCACACCCTGGTAAATAGTTTCTATTTTTCTTATCGTCCTGTTACTTAATTCTGGATCATCAATAGGATTTTTAATTGTTGCAGCCAAATCAAGCACCCGTTCCTTACCAATAAGGTTGTGTTCAATCATAACTTTGCAATATTCAATATCTTTTTCTCTTGAAGCTGCCATTTTTGACACAAACAAATCATGTGGATCCAGACATAATCCTGTTACACCATTAGTTGCTGGGCTTTTAAGATTAACTAACCGACTTTTCCAGCCTTTTGGCAAGATGGCCGTTCCTTCGTCTACTGGATCAACGTAATAACCATATGTTTTTTCAAACTGCGAACCAACACCGATTGCATTGAGTTTTTCAGATAACAAGGGTTTATTCTTTGAATACATATCCACTTCCGCAGACATTAGTAATTCATCAGGAGCATCAGGAAACTTTCCTAATATAGATTGACTACCTACAATAATAAATTTAGTTTCATCTAAAATATCGCCTGCAGCTCGCAAGGTATGTTCAATTTCATCGCGTTTCACGAAGCTTCTCCATAATCTTTTCATCAACCAAATCAACATAAGGCGGCGACTGACGCAACCTATTACATGGCTCTTGTTTGTCGGAAGTCATTATTTCACGCACCAAATCATCAGATCCAGTTAGCAAAATATGCTCCCACTCTGTATATCCTGGATTCCATGAATTGATTTTTTTCCAACGTGACAAAGCATCCAGACTATGTTTTCTAATTTGCTCGATCGAATATCGCTGTAGCACATTTTCTGCCATTAACAGCTTTAATCTATCTAATCTTTGTTGAACATTCTGGATCGTAATTGTTTTATCAAAATATACGCGAGTCCCACCCAATTTAATTGTGCGCTTAACTCTACCGCCTAATTTTTTACTGAGTTTTTTTATTACCAGTTCTGGTTTAGTTGCTATGCTTGGTTTTGCATAAACACCATGCCCTGCATGAATAATCACATACTCATCTTGAAGACGTGCAAGTGCCCTTCCCACCTGACGATAATCACCCAACTCATCAAAGTCTCGACGTAAAAATACCTGCTCTTTTGAAGCATTCACTTTTTGCCTTACTTTATCTACAAATGTCACTCTCATAATGTCCTATTTTTGCACATATTCTGGGATATATCAACGATTATTAGTCTTTGATTTTTCAGATTTTGTTTTAACATTTACAGCAATTCCGTTATCGTATTTAACTCGTGTTTCAGCACCTGATTTAGGTACCTTCTTAAACATCTTTGCTCGATGTAGACCAACAGTGTTAGGTGATAATCGCTGTGCAACAAACTCACCATTAGTAGCAATAATTTCACCCTGATAAACTATCTTGTTATCTAAAGGATCAATATCTTTGACGATAGCGCCTGGTTGTAGCTTCTCAATTTGAAGCAAAATGTTATTTCGTTCTGGAATAACTGGATCAATAGCTTGAGGTTCAATGCCCTTATTTGGTTGTGTAGTTGATGGTTGTGGTAGCGGTTGCTCAATCGGTCTAGCAGCAGGTGAAGACGTACCAACTTGTCTAGAAATATTGATGATTTCAATACCTAAACTATCAGCCATATCTAACAATCGATTCTGAAATGCTGCATCACCACCATTTACAGTTAACTTTTTACCCCACTTCTCCGCTGCATGTTTTAAACTTAACCTTAAAGCATCATCGTCCACCAGCGCCCTATCCCAACTCACAGTATCGCCATTGTCTACAAATGCCGCCCTACCATCATCAAAGTTAAAATAAAGCCTACCAGCGTGTAATCTGTAGTTTAAATCAGCGGCTCTACGTGGATCATGTGTACCACCAAATGGCGCTTCAATATACGAAAACATACCACCATCTTCATCTTCAAGTTCTTTAAGTTTTTTCTTACGATCACGTTCCTCTTGATAGATCATGCCACGTAAAGCTGCAATTGCGGCTTCATCGCCTTCGTTTGCGAGTTCTTCAACCCAACTACGCCATGAATTAATTGGGAGGTTTTTGAATGCCTGCTTGAGCTGATCCAGCTCTACCTTGTTTTTCTGCTCAATCGCTTCTTTCCTGATGAGGTTTTGATATGCAAGCATAGAATAAGCCTGCTTTTTCTCAATAGGTGTCATTGAGTTGTCTTTGGCCAAAGACAATTTAGCTGCTCGATTAAAATCGATAACCGCCTGCCTTGCTGCTTTGTGTCTTTCCTTTATTTCCAATGTCATTTGACTACGTACACCTGCATGTACTTTTTTTTCTTTCTCAAATCGATTGAATAATTGTTTTCTTACCTCTGCCCTTTCGAGTTTAGCCAAAAGCCTTTTTTCAGGATCTCTTTTGTAAGTTTTTACTGGATCTGCACGTCGTCTTTCGGATGCACGATATTGTCCAGCTGGTCGATCTTCGATGACAACGGTTTCAGCATAGTCCGCAATAGAGGCTCTACGGGATCGCGCGGCTGCTGCAAAGTCTCTATCAAAATCCCCAATCTTTCGGAGATTTCTTTCTGCTGCATTAAGATTGTGTTCAATAGTGGCAATATATTCGGATTCATTATTTATTCCTTCACCTGCATCATCACCCCTGCTACGTCCAAGGTTATCTTGTTCATATCCTGGCCCAGTGGGATTAAGAGTTGCTGTAATATTTGCAGCATTGGTTCTGATGGCATTTTGAGCAGCAGAATCAATTGATCCAATTGCTCGCAGATTTTCAGCTGCTGCAGAGAGATTTCGTTCAATGTCTTCAATGTTTGGATTTCCTGTGTTTCCGTTGTCATCTGACTCTCCAATTAAAATATATGGTTTGAATAAGCCGAATTTACTTTCCAGTTCAGCTCGTTTAATAAATCTAAATGCTTTTGATGCGCTAATTGTTACCTGTTTTTCTTCGCCAGTAGAGAGAGTACGGATTTTCATGCCGCCCCCTCCACTATCTATTAATTCAAGACCATAAGCATTAAGTACCTCATGCAGATCATGCCAACTATTCATAGTAGGCAATAAACGTTTAATAACGCTGCCAGGTTTATTTTTGCACCATGTCTCAAGCGACTCTTCACCACTCCATACTTCATAAGTAGAAGCTTTCCCACTAACTTTGGTTTTATCATCATTAGATTTATTCCGTTCAACGATGATTTTTTTTCCTTGAATTACTTTTACTTCATAAAGCCCATTATCATGATCCCAGCCATATTTTATTTCTGCCTCTCGCGCTGCCCGATGTAATGTTTTTTGTGCCCATTGAATATGTTGGGATTTGAAGGTAACTGGATGTATTCGATTTACCTCTATATGAGCATGCAAATTGTCCGTATTTGCATGTATAGCAATTATGTATTGATGGTCTTCCATGCCTAATGCAGCAATTGAGTCTCTAGCGGCTGCTAACATATCTTTCACTTCTGGCCGTTCATGATTTGGCCAACTTAATATGTAATGATAAACGGGATCTTCTGCACGAATATTTTGAGTTGCTACAGCTTTCATTTCTTGTGCGGCAGTAGCTAAACTTACTAGGTTGCCAATTTCAACACCTATTGTTTTTTCAACAGTAAGGCCTGTAAGAATATCAGGTACTGTTTCTCTTGTTATGTATTGAGTTAATGCGCCGAAGCCAGGCATACTAATATCGATATTATCTTTATCAAACTCGGCGGTAATATATTTAGTAAGGTCTTTAAACGAAGATTTTGTATCTTGTCTTTTAGGTGGAATTTTAACAATCATAACTAATCATTTCCTATATAGGAAATATTACAAGTCATAATCAAACGAATAAAACATAGTTGATCTGAGTATCTTGGTTAAAATTTCTATGAATAAATAGTCATTATTTACTGGCTTTTTCACCATAGCTTTAGCGCCGCATCTGATAGCCCAGCTCGCCTCTACTTCTGTAGCATCCTTTGATAACATGATGATTGGTATATGTTCAAATTCTTCATAATGAACAATTTCTCTTACAATTTCAAAACCACTTTTTGTCCTGAGAGACATACTAATTAAAATAAGCTTCGGGCTATATACAGTTATATCATCTAACCAATTATCACCACGCTTTCTTAATACCAATCTCCGTATATTGTTTTTATGTAATACCGACAGTATGTTTTCTGCATCAGTCTTATTACTTTCATAGATCAGGATATTGAAGTGTTTTTTTACTTCTTTAAAACTAAATAAATCTTTAGCAGCTTCATATCGCTTTTCTAATGCATCTATCTCATCAATCAGTTTTTTGTGATCAGTTCTCATATTAGAAATGGTTATAAAATTGGTAAAAATATAATAATACAATATATATTTATTATTAGTTCGTTATCTTCATTTCCTACGTAGGAAATAATATTATTATTGGCTTGTGAATCTATGTGGAATATTCTTTATTGCATCAACAATAGCTTTCAATATTTCTAAATATTGATTCTCATATTTATGATCAACCGCGTGAAGCTCTTTTTGCTGCCGCCCTAGTCGAATAAGTTCCACAATTAATTCAGATGTATTAGATTTTGATATTGGTCTACCTAAACCACACCGAATTAAATATTCAGACAAATGTAAATTACTAGCATCTGCTCTTTTTTGCAGTTCTACTTTTTCTTTATCTGTAAGCCTAATTTCATAACGTTTGGCTTTAGTAATTTCTTTGGTTTTAAACAGCATATTTATTTAATAGAAATACAATATTCATATAGTAAGTTAATCTTAGTTTAATTGAAAGTTTTTTCGGGTCTCGGGGCGTAGCCCTGAGTTTATCAGTAGCCTTAAAATGTGAAGGGAGCAAAGCTACCAAATATTTTATGGCGGTGTAGGACAAAAATTTATTTTTGTACGTACAACTGGCATCCTGTCCCCTAAGACTATGCTTAAAGTGGATACTTCGGTGGGCGGTACGCTAACATAAGAGTTAATGATATAAAGACATATAAATCGCAGATAATAAATGCTTATAAAACATATAACCGATAGGTTAGTAGTATTTGAGTGTTTAAAATACTAACGGTATGGTAATTATATCGTTGATGCAAATTAAGTGCTATTGACTAGATATAGTAAATTGTTATGTAATAGATATATAATGATTATTAAACACATATCGCGCAAAGCGCAGACAAAGCAGGAAACGTTATGACAATAACTCAAACGGTACTTCATAAGGTAGAACGTAGAGAGATACAGTCCGCTAGAGAAGCACTTTTGTTAAAGCTTTTATCGCCAGATACGGATGTAAAAATCAGGCAAAGACAATTCATTAAAGAATTGATGGCGGAAATAAAAGCATTGAGAACATTGGGTATAGATTTTGAAGAGATTGCACAGACTCTTAAGGAGTTTGGGTGCAAACTTTCTGGTGAAACATTGAGGACTTATTATTATGAAGAGAAACGCGAACAAGACGAAGAGTCGTTACATAGTGTTGCAGAGCGTTACAAGCAAGCCGCTGAATCTGCATTAACTGATTATCACGTTAAATTCGGTAGAGATTTAGATTCATTGGTTAAAAGAGCTGTTGATGATGCAGCTGCAAAAAAAATTAATAATGTTCCAAAACCAGAAGAGTCACCAGTTCCTGATGTAACTGAACCACAGCCAACGGCGGCGCCGAGTGCAAGCACTCGGCGCGTTTCAGAGGAAAGCAATACTCAAAGCAAACCAAATTCAACACAATTATCAAAGCTTCTTGATAAGCATGTCGAAAAACCTAATCCAGAAAAAATATCAAGCAACTTTAATCAACCCTCCCCTACTCCACAGCAAGTAACTAATATTCTTACGTCCAATGTTGATATTACGAATATTCCTGATCGTGATAAAGAAACATAAATTATTAATACTGGAATTTCCTACATAGGAAGTAATTTTAAAAATACTTGGATATTTATCATATGAGTTTAACTACCAATTTATCACGTCATCATATAAAAAAGCTTAGGTATTATTTCACCTACAGACGTGCAAATTGCACAAGGGACGGTATTGATCTTGATTTAGTTGGTTGGAAAATGATAGTAATCGACACTACGTCATGGGGTAATTATGCTCAAATTACTGAATTAGGTATGGATACATTACATAATTACAGGCAAGCCGATATACAAGTGAGGAAAGTACATCACACTCTTGGTGAAAGGCTAGCTGCACATCTTCGTGAATCAGGAAGAATAACTTGGGAGAATATTGAGTTTAAAAATAAAATTATTGATTGTGAATACAACATAGAAAGATGGAAGGCTGTTCGGCCAGATGTGTTTTCTATATTACCTTCACTTAACCTTAAGGGAGCTAATCCTTGTGTTCATGAAGTAAAAGTCTCTAGAGCTGATTTTTTCTCAGATCTGGCCAAACCTGAGAAACGTGAGGCTTATGCTGCAATGTCTGAGGCAGTATATTATGTTGCACCAGAAGGCATTATTACTCCAAATGAAGTGCCTCATGGGTACGGGCTTCTTATAGAACGAAACGAGAGTGAATTTTTACTTATTAAACGTCCTCGTAAACGTAAAGTTGAATTACAACCACAACACTATCTGAATATGATTATTAAACCTGGGCAATATCCACAAAGTTACAATGCAGATGTCATTCATATATAATTTTATATTGCATATTTTATTGCAATAGTTAATAATTAAATAAATTATTTTATTTAATCTTATCTGGAGTCTTTAATGAATATTAACAAAAAAGTTGTCGTACTAAATGTTAGCGGTAATGTAGGTAAAACTACAATTTCTGCTCAACTTTTATATCCAAGAATGCTAGATATTAACGGAGAACTCCCAACGTTAGTAGAAGTAGAAACCTACAATAAATCAGCTGCAGGATTACCAGGCATTACAACTATCGCAAAAACAGGTTCGCAATACCGTGATGTATATGAAATGGCATATGAAGAAAAAGGTCTTATTGTCGATGTAGGTGCATCCAATATTGTTCCATTCTTTGAGCAATTAACCACATTCAAAGGTTCGGCTCATATTTTTGATAAATTCATTGTACCGACAACATCTGGTGTAAAAGAAATGCATGACACCTTGAAAACAATACAACTGCTTCGTGCATTCGGAGTAGGGGATGACAGGCTACATGTGGTCTATACACGTGTTCATGGTGATGTAGTAGACGAATTCAAGCTTTTATATAATGCATCTGCTACAAATGAATATCAGTTTGTATTTGATCGTAATTTATGCATTTATGAAACAGAACTTTTCAAAGAACTAGGTGAGCTCGGTGAGACTGTTGCCTCACTCTTGGCCGACACATCTGATTATCCAAGCCTAATCCATTCAGCAGAAAATCCGCAAGCTAAAAAGCGCTATGTAAAACGCGATATGGCATTACGTATGGCAAGTACAGTGAGCGATAACCTTGATTCCGTTTTTACTCACCTTAATCTTTCAAAGCCTGCGCATGAAGCTACGGCAATTAAGAATTCCAAAAAATAACGATTTCCTATATAGGAAATAGGAACTATATGTCTGAACAAAGCAGCTCCTTAACTAAAGTAGAAGTTCTCTGGGCTGAAATTATTGAATTAGCCAGTAAGTTAGATTCTATTAGTGTAAAACTTGTCGATGCTGAACATTCAGTAGGCTCAACTGTAACCAGCCTAGAAGAGTCGTTAATAGCACTTGCAGAACAAATGAAAACACTTTCGAGTTCAGCCGATGGTGTTTTAAATGCAAAACAAGAGGAATTAAACAAGCTAATTGAGTTAGCCCTAGAAGATGTGGCTGCAAAAACCGCCCAGCGCGATCTAGAAGTTGTTGAACTAATCAGCGAAGCGGTAGAAAGCAGAATAGAACAGTTGCACGAGGCTTTAAAAAAGCAATTGTCCGATTCTGTTTTAGAAAATTCACAACACATTCAATCTGAATCAAATAAACACTTAGTACGTGCAACACAAGCCGTAGAAAGGGCTTCTAAGGCAGATAAAGCTATTTATGTTTCATTAGCTACAACTTTGATTTTAATTGTTACTAGCATTAGTGGTTATGCAGGATGGCACCTTGCGTATTTACATTATGCCAATTCAACTAAAGTAGCAGAGCGTTTTATCACGTCCACTGATGGTCAAGCAGCTATTGAATTTTCAAAGCTTAATAATATTCAAGCAATGCTTAGTTGCAAAGGATACAAAGAAACAAAACAAGGCTCACATATTTATTGTGTACCAATGGATAACAATAAAAACGTATCTGGCTGGCGTATTGAGTAGTAAAACCCTAGCCCAGTGGGTTACTGGGTATTTTTATAATTAGGAGCTATGCAATGTCATTAAACAAAGCATCAATTATTGGTCATTTAGGCCAAGATCCAGAAATGCGGTATATGCCTGATGGCACAGCTACAGCAGCTGTAAGTATTGCTACAACAGATAAATGGAAGGATAAAAAATCTGGCGAAGCAAAAGAAAAAACAGAATGGCACCGTATTGTTTTCTTCGGTAAATTAGCCGAAGTAGTAGGGGAATACGTTAAAAAAGGTTCTCAGATTTATGTTGAAGGTAAACTTCGTACACGTAGCTGGGAAAAAGATGGCATCACACGCTACACAACTGAAATTGTCGGTCGTGAGTTGCAGATGCTGGATAAAAAACCTGCAGCTGTTGATTACACTCCACCTCCAACCGATAATCCACCAACCGCAGGCGAACCAGAAGACGACGCGCCGTTTTAGCTTGTTAATTTATTATCGCCATACTAAGCCTCGATTTATCGGGGCTATTTTTTAGGATCTAATTTATGTATAAAGCCATTCCGTTGAATAAAGTTTTAGTCATAACTGCGTCTATGTTATTACTGCAGAGCTTAAGCGCCAATGCAACAGTCATCACTGGCCGTGTGGTCAGTATCGCTGATGGTGACACACTAACAATTCTTGATGCAAATAATAACCAGTATAAAACTCGCCTGGCAGAGATCGATGCACCAGAAAAAAAACAGTCATTCGGTAACAACTCAAAACAAAACCTATCTAGCCTTTGCTACGGTAAACAAGCAACCATAACAACGTCAGAAAATGATCAATACAATAGGGTAATTGGTTATGTTAATTGTGATGGTATTAATGCAAACAAACACCAAGTACAAACAGGTATGGCATGGGCCTATAAACAATATGTCAAGGATCCTGAATTTTATCGATTAGAAATAGACGCTAAAACAAACAAACGTGGTTTATGGGTGGATTCTAATCCTATAGAGCCTTGGAAATTCAGAAAACAAGCCAAGCAACATTAATTATGAAAATGGCCAAATTAGAACTATTTGAAAGTGCAGAAGGCTTGTTAAGTCTAATTAATGGTTTTCAAGATAAATCTCGATTACGCATAAAAGAGTGGGGCGCTGATCAAGATTTGGTTTTTGAAATCCAGAAGTTAATCGCTGAAAGTGAGAAATTAAAACACCAGCTCCAATCTATTCTAGATAATGGCCATGAATATTATTTTGAAGATGTACAAGCCGATTTTATAAAATTACTTCAAAAAATCGATTCTATCTCGCTACAATATCATTCCAGAACAATTAGCCTATAATTTATAGCTGTGTTACAGCGCAAAACCAACAGAAAGCCGCTTTTTAGCGGTTTTTTTACACTTGCCCTTACTACATCATTACCCAGGCGTTTATTTTGCCTATATCAAGCTGTTTTATCAAAAAAAAGGGTGCCAATTAAGGCACCCAACGGGGAGATCATGCAAATATCAACAAATCTTACTAGTCGATGAAATAATTATATATTGTACAATATTAAATGTACACCATTATTTATGTCTTTGAATTATGCTTTCTATCAACGTTCCTTTTTTTTAATTGCGTAATCGTAGGCTTTTTTGCTCTCATTACATAATTTCTGAGTGTGGCGAATTAAATCATCTAAATTCATTTTCAAAGACTGCAGCTTATTCCACTCTTCAACATTAGGTGTTTCTAGAACGTAATTAGCATTATCTGAATATTCAATTTTAACAATCAGGCCACTGCTATGAGTTACTGTATTGTTAGCCAGATCTACCTCCCATTGATTGTGCCAAGTTCTATTTTTGCCCATTTAATTTATTCCCTTCTTTTAAACATGCCACACAGTCGCATTTAATAGCTTTCCTTACCGCACTCATGGCCTCTACCACCGTATCGAATCCCATTACATGCACATTGTTTGCTTCTTGCGTATCAAATCGCATTCCATGAATAAGAGATACAATCAAACTATTATCAATATTACGTTCGTCATCCCAATGTAATATGTTTTTATGTCTAAATTTATCTTTCATTCTAATTCACCTCACATGACTCTGTTAATAAGCTTGTATATCTATCAACAATAGATTGCGCATCAAGATATTGAACTTTAATGCCTACAGCCGCAGACACTTCTTTACGCACCATTGCAATCAATACTGCCTCTTCATGAGTTGGAATACTTGTTGGTTTACCATTAGTGAATAAAAGATGTTTTGGGATAGCTGCTTCTGCTTGCATTCTTACTTTTCCAGCTAACTTTGCTTTATCCAGACTAATTATAGTTTCTGAACTTAATAGATGAGGTGCTACATCAGCCAACCACTGATTACCTTGAAACGCATAGGTTGATTGAATTTCAAGATCTACCATTTGACGATAAATGTCCTGGTTATCTTCACATGATGCTGACGCTGCTAAATCGCCCATTGAACCCATAATACAAAATGCACATGACACACGTGAACTTCCATAGGTTGTATAAGCCTCATGTAGAGGATGATCCATATCCTGCAAGTAACTAAATACCTCTGGAGTAGACCATGTAATAATTGGATTCCAATTTATACCGTAGCAACCACGAGCGGAAAGCTTAATGTTCTGGCTTGCAATTGGCATTTTGGCACGTGCCGAACTTTCAGCCCGTCTGACTCCAGTTACAGATAAGATCTTATGCTTAGGATAACGCCTAGTTAATTCAGCACAAATCAAAGTAGTTTTTAATTCAGAAGTACAAAATCGCATACTGGGCGTTGACCAAGGCAGTATTAATTTTACGCATTCTAAGTTTGCATATCTGGCAACATTATTCTTCCAGCGCGTTTCCCACCTATCCATCATATCGCCTGCTGCACGTTTAACAATAATCAGCTCCCAACCTAAACGCTGGGCAATTATCTGACACTGCTTAATTGAATCTTTCCATTCAACACGGCCAAGATCACTATGAATTAACACTCTTGGCCCAGTATGCCCGATCTCATTCAAATAATCATTTAGACGGATAGCTACGGCGGTGCTGTCTTTACCACCTGAATTATTTACTGCTACTACTGACTGGTCTTGTAATAAAGCCGAAACTTCGGAGGTTACATATACTGGGTATAAAAAATCTAAGTTCTTATCCTCTGCAAATAAACCAATTTGCTGTAGCGCGTCAACTATCTTGTCCAGTTCAGCGACAATTATCTTGTCTAGTTGACGCTGAGATTTTTACTACTGTTTTTGCATAGATGATTTTCTTCGGTAGCTGCCTCCTTCACACTGAATGATGGTGGCATGATGAA
>JAUYBJ010000050.1 GCA_030693155.1 Methylococcales bacterium | reverse complement strand
AACGACTACGGGTGATTTCTTCCAGATGCTGTTTTTGTTCATCAGTCAGTTTAATAATTGGGATGGTACGAATGATATTCTCTCTCTGTCATTTAGTAAGGCTCTTATTATCCTATCTTTTAAAGGTTTGGTGTGCTAGTAGTGTCAACAATACTGGTCTAGGAGATGGTGCATTATGGATTGTTTAACGATTTGGGCTTTATAAAATCAGCAAGCCCCTTTGCGGGGCTTGTTTTTTATTATCACCTGTAACTTGCATCATTGGTGTGAATTTATAACCTTATTTATTTTTCGATCAAATCCCCCAGCTATCAACAATCCGTCTGTTATTACTCCTTCGTTGCACCATTAAACCAAGCAAAAACATCCAAAACCAGCGACAATGCTTTAATAAAAAACGTAAGTTATTCGCGATAGGTAATGTATGCAATCCCAACAGCAACAATCAATTAATTCGACTAAAGAACCATCCTCCTCGCCTTGTGTAAGAAACTGCTGTTTGGATAATAATGATATTTGTCTGGGCTGTTTTCGTTCACTTGAGGAAATCAGGCAGTGGAGTTCGGTGGATGAACGTACTCGCCAGTGTTTTCTGGTGAATGCCAAGAGCCGTGAAAAAGACTATCAGCAAAAGTGATTGGCTTTATAATGGGGGTGTTCCTAACCGATGAGAGAGGAGATTCGCAATGAAACAATTACACCGAAAAGATTTATTTGGCTGGTCTGAGTTTAATGAAGAACGTAATCTCGATTTTCACAGTGTGTTGTGGGTGCGTGATGAGGGTAATGTGTTGATTGACCCATTGCCCATGTCTGAACACGATCACGATCATTTACAACGTCTGGGCGGCGTTAATTATATTATCATCACCAACAGCGATCACTGTCGTGCGGCAGAACACATTGCCAGCAGCACGGGGGCGTTGGTGTATGCGTCTGCGGGTGAGGAAGACCGCTTTCCTATTGTCTGCGATCATTGGATTCATGATAAAGAAGAGCTGTTTGCAGGCTTGATTGCCTATCAACTGAACGGTTCTAAAACAGCGGGTGAACTGGCGTTATTGCTGGATCATCACACGCTGATAACAGGTGATTTAATCCGTTGCCATAGTGCGGGCGAATTGTGTTTACTGCCCGATGCTAAACTGACTAATAAGGCGTTGGCGATAAAATCCGTGAAACGTCTGGCGGAACTGCCCAATATTACCGCCGTGTTGACGGGTGATGGCTGGCCGATATTCAGTCATGGCAGTGAGGCGTTGCACCGTTTGGCACGTTCTTTATAATTGCGTATTTTCAGCCGTGGGTGGCCTATTAAAGCCGTTATTTTTATGACTGCGAGTCCTTTAAAGGACTGGCAGTCATTCATGTGTTTAACCCATTACCTCCCTGTTGCGTACTAAATCAGTCGCGTTGTTGTATTTTATCCAAACGTCTTCTATTCTTGATTCATTATGCTAATAAATCACACAATATTAGAACCGAGAACGACAATAATGAACATCATTGATTTGCGTAAAAAGTTACTGCAATTATCAACAACAGGGCGGGGTTTTGACAGACGTAAAGTTTCTTATCAGTTCGGTTCACCTGAGTGGTTGGCATTCATGACAGATCATAATCTTGAATGTCCCGCAGAAGATCGCCGTAAAATGATTAGGCGTGAGGAAGACAAAAAACAGTCAAATGAGGTTCTTGAGTCTGAGTTGGCGCATAAGCGA
Organism: Methylococcales bacterium; assembly: GCA_030693155.1. GTDB lineage: Bacteria > Pseudomonadota > Gammaproteobacteria > Methylococcales > Methylomonadaceae > UBA4132. Next base: position 10,170 of record JAUYBJ010000050.1, on the reverse strand, counting down.
CTTGCTTTAACAGCAGGAGAAAGACGCTTACTTCAGGATATTTATCTAACGGATTTCGACGATTTTGATGAAAATACAGGGTAAGTGGTTACACTCCGTTTGATACTAAAACAGGGTGGGCAAACTCATTGCCCACCCTTGACGTTACGCCATTGCACCTACAATCGCATTACCCATTTCAATCGTTCCCGCTTTAGACGCTGGATTTAAATCGGGAGTCACATATTTACCTTCATTGACCACTGTTTCCACGGCGTTGACCACTCTGTTCGCCGCTTCATGTTCGCCGATATGATTCAACATCATCGCACCCGCCATAATAACCGCGATGGGATTTGCCAAATTTTTGCCAGTAATATCAGGCGCGCTACCGTGTACCGCTTCAAACAACGCGGCATCCGCACCGATGTTTGCACCCGGAATTAACCCCAAACCACCGACCAGACCTGCGGTTAAATCCGACAAAATATCGCCGAACATATTGGTGGTGACGACGACATCAAATTGTTGTGGATTCATCACCATGTGCATACACGCGGCATCAACGATTTTTTCATCAAATTCAATGTCGGGATACAGCGGAGCAATTTCTCTGGCGACATTTAAAAACAAACCTTGGGTGTATTTCAGAATATTGGCTTTATGACAGACAGTGACTTTTTTACGCTGATTGTCACGCGCATATTGAAACGCATAATGCACAATACGCTCAGATGCTACACGGGTAACCACTGCCAAACTTTCGGCAACGTCTTTTTTGGGCGTTAAATAATGCTCCAGTCCTGCATATAAACCTTCGGTATTTTCACGGACGATGACAATATCAACATCTTCAAAACGGGTTTTGATACCTGGCCAGCTTTTGGCAGGGCGGACATTGGCATACAAATCATATTGCTGACGTAATGCCACGTTAATACTTCTGAACCCTGAGCCGACTACAGTAGTCAACGGGCCTTTAAATGCCAAGCGGGTTTTATCAAATGAAGCCAAGGTTTCATCGGGTAATGGATTACCGAATTTTTCAAATGCCGCCAGACCAGCGTAGGCTTCTTCCCACTGAATTTTCGCGCCTGACGCATCTAATACCTTAACAGCTTCATCCATAATAGAAGGGCCGATACCGTCCCCTTTAATCAACGTTACAATGCGCATTTATTTTCTCCACGATTTAAATAGAAATACAATCATACACAGAAATGACGGGGGATTCATAGAAAACTAAGCTCGATTTATGGTTGATAGCGTGTAAAATCTCAATGGTTAGAATAAATAATTGGAGAACGGTCATTCGAGAAGATTTTTATAAAACATTTCCTTGAAGCATCGAACATCAAACCCTTCATTCAGGAGTTATCTATGACTACACTCACCCCCCCAGTAAACGGCAGTCCCATCATCATACAAAACCACAAGCTCATTGTGCCGAATAATCCCATTGTTCCCTATATCGAGGGTGATGGTACGGGTGCTGATATATGGCGGGCAACCGTGCGCGTGTTGGATGCGGCGGTTGCTAAAGCCTATTCTGGTCAGCGACAGATTCAGTGGCTGGAAGTCTATGCAGGTGAAAAGGCGTTTCGCCTGTTTGATACCTGGCTACCTAATGAGACAGTAGAAGCGTGTCAGGAATATTTGGTGTCTATTAAAGGCCCGTTGACCACACCTATCGGCGGCGGCATCAGCTCATTAAATGTGGCATTGCGGCAGCGGCTGGATATGTATGTGTGTCTGCGTCCTGTGCGCTGGTTTAACGGCGTACCGTCGCCTGTAAAAAAACCCGAATCGGTGGATATGGTGATTTTTCGGGAAAATACCGAAGACATTTATGCGGGTATCGAATTTGAACAGGACAGTGTGGATGCGAAGTTATTTTTGCATTTCTTACAGGAAAAATTTCCCAAACAATACGCAAAAATCCGTTTTCCAGACACCTCAGGCATTGGCGTTAAACCTGTGTCGCAACAAGGTACAGAGCGTTTAGTGCGCTCAGCCATTGAGTACGCGATTGTTAATAAACGTAAAAGCGTCACTATTGTCCATAAAGGCAATATCATGAAATTCACCGAAGGCGCGTTTCGCAACTGGGCTTATGCACTAGCAGAACGCGAGTATGCGGAACAGACGTACACTTGGTCGCAATGGGAACGCACCCGCGCGGCACACGGTGAAACCGTCGCTAATCAGGAGCAGAAAGACGCGCTGGCAAGTGGTCGCATTTTAATCAAAGACGCGATTGCCGATATTGCCTTACAACAGGTGTTAACCCGTCCCGATGAGTTTGATGTGATAGCTACGCTGAATTTAAACGGCGATTATTTATCCGATGCACTGGCCGCCCAAGTCGGCGGTATTGGCATTGCACCGGGTGGCAATATCAATTACGACACAGGTGTCGCGGTGTTTGAAGCCACGCACGGCACTGCGCCTAAATACGCCGATCTGGATAAAGTCAATCCAGGTTCGTTGATTCTATCGGGGGAAATGATGTTGCGTTATATGGGCTGGACAGAAGCCGCTGATGCGATTATCCACGCGATGGATGCGGCGATTGCCAGTAAACACGTCACTTATGATTTTGCGCGGTTGATGGACGGTGCAACGGAAGTGAAGTGCAGTGAATTTGCCGATGTGATTATTGCGAATTTGTAAGCATATAGCGGGAGTAAACCGTCAGTTTAGTTATGACGGCTAAGGTTACTTAGACCTGCGAGGTTTCAAAAACCTCGCAGGTCTTTGTCACACCGTCATAATAAAATGGAATGACTACTAAGTTTGTACTTTTTACTCTCGTTCTCATGCGCAGCGTGGGAATGCCTCTGCGCTGCGGTGCGGTGCGAGACGCAGCGCGTGGGAACGAGAAAGGACTGGCAGTCATGCTAACCCACTGCAATCAAGCCAGCAACACCGCAATAATACCCGTCAGAAAAATTCCATCAAACGTACCCGCGCCGCCAATTGACGCAACGGGCGCACCCAAATTGCTTATTTCCTTGATTCTCAGCATATCCGCACCGATCAGTACACCCAGCACACCACTGATATAAGCCAGTTGTGCTGCATACTCAGGCTCGATAATCAGCGCAAACAGAGCGGCAAACAGCGGGGCAATCAGTAACGGCATACCGATACCCATATTAGGAATGACGCGGCTGCTCTGATAGCTTAAAAAAGTGATGGCGGACACGGAAATCAACAGATTAACGGGGTCAATCAGTTGCAGTGAAATAAAATAAATACACAGTCCAACAGGGATGATACAACCGCCCACATTAACAGCGACCATGACATTACCTTCTCTGGCTGGTTGAAATAATTCCCAGATGAGTTTTCGATTCGGTAATTCAACCAGATGCACTGCTTGTTTGGTCTGCAATTCAAACAGCGGTAAATTGATGCCGCTGCCCACCAGCGTACCAATGACTAACAGCAGTGTACTTTCAGGTGTCAGCCCCAGTTTTGTAAAGGCGATTTCAAACAGGTGAATTTGTACCAGTACCAAAAAAAATAAGGAGATGACCAAAAAGACAACTAACGAGATAACTGGCATGGATTTTCCGAATAGTGGATTAAAACGGTGGTGGTTATGTGGGGTACGCTGTGCGTCACTGCCTTAAGTTAAGGATTTTTACAGAATTGTGGGAGTGGCTTTAGCCACGATTATCGTGGCTAAAGCCACTCCCAAGGCAATCAGAATTCTACTAACTTAATGGCAGTGACGCACAGCGTACCCTACACGGTTGTATTTAGATTTCTGAACGCCTGATAACAGATTTTCCATTCACCCAGACAAACTCAGGATGAATGGAAAATCTTCACTGTAAGTGAGGGTGACGCAGAGTGAGGAGTGTTAAGACAACGCGCTTAAAAAAAACTGCACTCAGTGAATAAACCAGCTCATTCCAAATGTTTTCGACATGAACTCTGAGTGCAGCTATAAGAACCGTGGATCGCACAACCCACATGAGGCTAACAGAGAGCGTCTTACCTCATGGCTTTATTTTGGCGCAAGACACTAAAAGTTGCAATCACTGCGAATGGCGTATTAATGGGTATAGATTGGATATATAAAATACCCATTCCTTGAAAAACAGCGGGGATTTATTCAATTAACGAGGTCAGATAGCTATAAAGATTAATTTCTTTGCTGTCCAGCTCCAGTTTTCTGCGAATATGTTTGCGGTGAATGCCGATAGTGCCTGTGGACAGGTGCAAGGTGATTGCAATCAGTTTGGTGGATAAACCCTGTCTGACCATAGACGCGACTTGTATTTCGGCGGGCGTTAATTTTTGGTAAACAGACGATAGACTGGTTTCGCGGCCATAAAATTTTACCAGCTGATGTAAATTTTTTTCCAGAATACCAATCAAACGCGCCTGATTTTTATCGCTACTCCCACTTTTCAGGCGATTTAAAAACGGCAATACTGTACCTTCTACTTCGCGGGACAAGGCGTTTTGGGCATCGCATTTATCGGATTCGCGGTGTCTGAGCAATACGTTGAGCGCGGTATTGATGTGTAACGAATCTTGCCTGATTTTTTCCAGCTCTTCCTGTGTTTTTGCTACCTTGGATTCCAGTTGTTGACGCGCCTCAAGCAAGACGTTTTCCGCCTGTTTTTGTACGGTGAGATCCATGAACGAACCGACATAATGGCTAATCTGCCGCTGACTATCAAAGACGGCAGTAATGGTAAGCCAGACAGGAAACAGCTCGCCATTTTTGCGTTTATCCCACATTTCACCCTGCCAGTAACCATTTTTATTCACATCTGACCACATGGTCTGATAAAAACGTTCATCAAGCAGTCCTGACTGCAGAAAAGCGGCACTGCGCCCAATGGCATCTTTTTCTGCGTAGCCCGTTATCTCGGTAAACGCCTGATTCACGCACAGGATATATTTGTCCGCATCAGTGACGATGATACCTGCCTGTGTTTCAAAGGCGGCGGCGGCAATGCGCAGTCGCTGTTCCATCTGTTTACGCTTGGTAATGTTCATGGTGATACCCGTAATGCGTAACGGATTGTTCACGCTATCACGTTCTACTACCTTACCGCGTGCCAATATCCATATCCACGCCCCCGATTTGGTGTGAACGCGATATTCAGCGGAAAAAAACGGTGCGTAACCGCTAAGATGCGCTTTAAGTAAGTTCTGCACACAATTAAGATCCTCAGGAAAAATACCTTGTTCCCAAAAAGCAATGTTAGTTTCAATTTCCTCTGGTAAATAACCGCGCATCTCTGCCCAGAAATCATTGCAAAGGAGGTCTCCCGTTTGAATATTCCAATCCCATGTTGCCAGTTCAGCCCCTTCGATAATCCCGGCAAGTTGTGCTTCGCTCTTGCTCAGCGCGTCTTCCATCTTTTTGCGTTCAGTAATGTCGGTAACAGTAATGCGCAACGTGTTCAGCTCATCGGTCGAGTTTATAAGCATACAATTAATGTGTGCATATAACCGCGTGTCATCGGCACGACGCAGGGCTAATTCAATGGTTTGTTTATGACCGCGGTGTTGCTTGACAGCCATTACATGACGATACCAGCGGTCGCGGTCTTCGGGGACAATATAGTGTGCAAAACGGCGATGAATGAGTTTCATGCGTTCAACGCCCAGCAGGGTCGCGCCGGTAAGATTGATCTCGTCGATAGTGCCGTCTACAGTCAGTGTGAGATAACCGACAGGGGCGAACTCGTACAGGTCAACATAACGGTCGCGGGATTCTTCCAATGCCAGTTGGGTGCGCAGTAATTCCTCATTCTGCATCTGTAGTTCAATTTGATGCACCTGTAGTTCATGCAGAATTTCACTGGGCGAGGTGAAAGGGACTACGGTTTGTTCGGTGTATTTAAGTTGTGTCTCGGCAGTGTCGCGTAAATGTTGTTCCAGCTGCTGGTAATTATCGTCGGTTTTTTTAGTCATGAATTACTCCATTGATAGCAAAATCATTTTTAATGCGCCTGTTTTACTGACAATACGACGGGTATTGATTAGCAGCTTGTGATGACCCGTCACAGGAAAATCATACTCCAGCACATAATCTTCTAGGATTTTGTCGCGCAATAGTACACTGTCCATCAATTCATGCAAAGCGGGGCTGTCCCACTGCTGGTTGCCCAGCTGATAAATGGATTGATTAATACTGTCTTGTGGTGTGAGTTGAAATTGTACATAAAATGATTCACTGGCAAAAATAACGTTCAGTTCGCCATCAAGCACCACAAACGGTTCGCGGATGGTCTTAACAATGCCTTCTGCGACCGTCAATGCTTCTTGAGTGGCGATTGCCTTGATGTGCACGCTAATATCAGTAAAGGTGAGTACGACCCCATCAATTATGTTATCCAATGTACGGTAAGGCTGAATACGCGCCAGTATCCAGCTATCATCACTGATATGAATTTCATGCTCGAAGGGAATCAGTGACTCCAGTACCTGTTGCGCCGCAACCAGTAAATCATCGACGGCGACAACGCTTTTAATATCGTTTAAAGACCGTCCTACATCGGTAGCAACCAAGCGATAGATACGCGATGCCTCACGAGTGAAACGACGGATTATCAACTGTCTGTCCAGAAAAATAATACCGACACTGATATTATCCAGCAGGTTTTTCATGTCGTTCTGCATATCTGCCAGTTGTTCGATTTTGGTTTGCAGTTCTGAATTGACGGTGATGAGTTCTTCATTGACCGATTGCAATTCTTCCTTGGAGGTTTCCAGTTCTTCGTTGGTCGATTGCAATTCCTCGTTGGTGGACTGTATTTCTTCATTGGTGGATTTAAGCTCTTCGTTAAACGCCTGTTGTTCCTCGATGCTGATTTGATAGCTTTCTTTCAAATACAGTAAATCCCGTTCCAGTTTTTCGATATGCTGTGTTTCGGCGGATTTAATCGTCCGTTTCCGTCGTGGCTTCGGCGTAGCAATATCCTGAAAACTGACCAGCAATTGAGTACACGAACCCGTTGTATCAGGCAACGGGCGCACACCCAGACTGACCGTGCTGAAGCCGCCATTGGTCTTCACTTGCAGTTCACGGCTTAATATCAGGGTGTTATCAGTGGTGGCGGCATGAATAGCCGCCCGTAACTCCAGATTTAAGCCCTCGCGTGCCATATCAATAATGTTGAGCGTCGCATGACCGGGTGCAGGGCGCAGGTATCTGCCTGTATCGCCATGCACAAAAAGAATGTCGCCTTTGAGATCGGTAATCACCGAAGCAGGTGCGAAAAATTGCGCCAGTATTTTTGGTGCGTAGTCCGCATAATTAATGTCCTTGCTGCTTTTGGTGATTTTTTCAGGCGCGTAACCACTGTCTGTTTCTGTCAATAGGGACGGGCTGTTTATCATTATCTGCGTGGATGCACGGGTCTGTTGGGCGCGGTAGAATTTCCACTTGCGGCTATACACCGAGAACAGTTCGGTATGATTGCCGATGCCTTCCGAGGGTGACAAAAACAGGATGCCGTTGGGCTTGAGTGCGTAGTGAAAGGTCGGAATCAGCTTGCTTTGCAGTTCATGACCTAAATAAATCATCAAATTGCGACAACTCAGCAAATCCAGTTTAGTAAACGGCGGGTCTTTAATGACGTTCTGTATGGCGAACACCACCATCTCACGAATTGCTTTTTTGATGCGATAGCCTGCGTCTTCTTTGGTAAAGAAACGCCGCAAGCGTTCAGGGGTTATATCCTGCGCAATATGATTGGCATAAAGACCTGCCCGCGCGATGTTGATTGCCTCGTCATCAAGGTCGGTGCTGTAGATTTGCACGCGAAATTCCTGCTGCGTTTCGTCCATCAGTTCACGCAGTAATATGGCAATCGAATAGGCTTCCTCACCCGTCGAACAGCCCGCCACCCACACGCGAAAGGGTGAATCATCAATTTTAGCCTCACACAAATACGGCAATACTTCCGTTTTTAAGACGCTGAACGCCTCAGGATCACGGAAAAAACTGGTGACATTAATCAGTAATTCTCTGAATAAAGAATGCACTTCGGCGGGATTTTCTTTCAAAAATCGCACATAAACCTCAATGTCGTCGAAAGAATGCTGGAACATCCGCCGTTCGATACGTCGATGAATAGTGCTTTGTTTGTAAAGGGAAAAATCATGACCCGTGATGGAGCGTAACTGAATCAGCACCCGCTTGATACCGCTGGTTTTTTCAGCGGTAGCGCGTGTCTCGCCATGGAGGGAAAAGTGAGAAGCACAAAATTGCAATGTGTTCCACATTTTATCAGCGGGTAGAACGTGCGTGGCATAACCCGCGTGAATAACACTGTTAGGCATACCTTCATATTTAGCAGTGGAGGGATCTTGCACCAGCGTAATACCGCCCGCGCCACACACGCTTCGCGCCCCCTGCGTACCGTCAGACCCCGTACCAGAGAGAATAATACCAATCGCATTTTCCTGCTGATCGTCTGCCAATGAACGTAAAAAGCTGTCAATAGGCAGGCGTTGTCCGCGTGGTGTAGTCGGCATACTCAGTTGCAGTTCACCCTGCAAAATTTCCATATCACGGTTGGGCGGGATGATATACACATGATTAGGCTGAACGGAAACTTGATCTTCTGCTTCAATCACGGGTATCGTGGTTGCGCGTTGCAAAATGTCAACGAGCAGACTGGCGTGGGTGGGATCAAGGTGCGGTATCAGCACGAACGCCATACCGCTGTCGGCGGGTATGGCACGAAAAAACTGCTCGAAGGCTTCCAGACCGCCCGCAGATGCACCAATGCCGACAATGGGGAAAGTAACCCTGTTTTGGAGTGTACTGGAAGGTGTGTTTTTTTGGGCGGTCATGAAGCACTCAGCATGAAATGAATTAGCGTAATCTTATTCATTTTAGGCGTTGCCATTTCATAACACAATAAATGCTCACAGTTAAGTAACATAGCAAAAGTTTTTCGGTATTGTGTGCCCCAACAGGAGTCCAAACTCATGAGTTTGGATTCCAACGGATACAGAAAAATTTATGTTTAACTACTTACCAGAAAGCACCGTAAAGCCTCGTCTCTTTAGGGCGGGATATAAGGTGTGCTGTTGATTTTTGACAACGTAGATAACAAGTCGTATCTTGGCAGACATGAAACCGATAATCAAAACTCTCTCCGTCAGAGTCCGCGACAAACACGCTGGTGTGTTAAATCGTATGGCATTTGATGTCAATCAAGTGTGGAACGCAGCGAATGCGGACTGCGCTGAATTGTCGTGGGTGGCGATTCCAGAAGTCGGTTTTATGAATTTAGGTACATCAGCGTTTGATTTGATGAAAGAGTTGAAAGGCATCCGCAAGGAACGCGGCATGATTATCGACTCCACGGCAGTGCAAGAGACCATTGCAGTGCATGGAAAAACCCGCAAGCAGTTCAAGAAAAACAAACTGAATTGGCGGTGTTCGGGTGGTTCTAAAAAGGCACTGGGCTGGATTCCGTTTAAGTCAGGGGCAGCAAAGTGGGTGAATGGTCAGGTCAGATATGCGGGAGTTTATTTCAAGGTTTGGGATAGTTTTGGGCTTTCTAAATTTGAGTTCCGCTCAGGCTGTTTTAGTCAGGATACACGCGGTCGCTGGTATTTCAATATCGTTGTTCAGATTGAAACAGTCGCACGGCAAGCCGACGGTGGACAAATAGGGATTGATTTAGGGCTAAAAACCACGGCAACTTGTTCCAATGGCGACAGCTTAGCAAGACAGGATTGCTACCGAAATCTGGAATTAAAACTGGGCAAAGCGCAACGTGCTAAGGATAAAAAGCGCGTTAAAGCCGTTCATGCCAAGATAAAAAACACCCGCAAGGACGCAATACACAAATTCACAAACAAGATTGTTCGTGAAAATAGCTTAATAATCGTTGGCAACGTCAGCAGTCAGAAACTCGCAAAAACCAAGATGGCGAAGTCCGTTCTGGATGCAGGCTGGTGCATGATAAAAACACAACTTGAATATAAGTCGATAGCGACGCAAGGCGTGTTTGTAGAAGTCAACGAAAGCTACACTACCCAAGCTTGTTCGTGCTGTGGCTTGATTAGCCAAAGCAGTCCGAAAGGTAGAACAGGTTTGCGAATAAGAGAATGGACGTGTGCCGAGTGTGGCACGACGCATGATAGAGATATTAATGCGGCAAAGAACATTATCGCGCTTGGGCATAAGCGTCTAGC
>JAUYBJ010000044.1 GCA_030693155.1 Methylococcales bacterium | reverse complement strand
AACGACTACGGGTGATTTCTTCCAGATGCTGTTTTTGTTCATCAGTCAGTTTTATAATTGGGCTGGTACGAATGATATTCTCTCTCTGTCATTTAGTAAGGCTCTTATTATCCTATCTTTTAAAGGTTTGGTGTGCTAGATTTATTAAGCACGAAAGGAGTGCAAAACATGGGTATATCATCAATCATCACACCAATAGCGGCAAAGACCATCACCGCATTAAAAGTCACATCCCCACGTTATCAATTGCCAGACACAGTCTTTTTAAAACTGTGTCAGATCGTAGGCGATAAAAAAACCAACACCCTCGAATTAATCCCCATTGACAAAACCACGTTTTCATAAGGCGTTATTTCCTTTGGTGGTTCGTTCGGCTGTTTGGAATCAAAGAATGATTTGTGGTAATAACCTAAAGCCGTGTAGTTCCGTTATGATAATGTACGCACAGCGTACTCTAGCTGACTATATGAAGCCTAAAGACATAGGAAAAGCCCTGTTGATTGTAAAAGAACACCAAACCGAGTTTGAAAGGAGATGGGATGAATATTTTAACTAAAGGCAAAGCGGTACATTTTGATGACCGTTATCTGCACGTTGAACTGGAAGATGGGCGTGTCATCTTAACGCCTATGTCGTGGTACAAAGAACTGCAAACTGCTACGTTCAAACAATTAACGAATTATCAGTTTATTTGTCAAGGCACCGGCATAGAATGGAATGAGCTGGATTATCACCTCAGTATTGAGAGTATGTTGCTGTCACAAAGCAAGCAACAAGCTGCGTAACTGGGTTAATGTGGTAAGCAGGGTATAGCTAAAGTAGTTTTTGTGATGACAAAACCGTTCGCACTGAGCCTGTCGAAGCCTGTCATGAGCTTGTCGAATGGTGTGAATGTGGTTCGACAAGCTTACCACGAACGGCTGAACTGTATTTCGTGCCTTTTGTGTTTTTCGTGGACAATATCCGTTAATCTCTAACAGGCGGCGGTGCTAACACCACCCGTGAGCCGTTTGATTCTGCGGTACTGACCACACCTGCCGCTTCCATTTGTTCAATGATAGTTGCCGCTTTGTTGTAACCGACTTTAAAACGCCGTTGCACGCTGGAAATAGAGGCTTTGCGTGATTCGGTGACAAAATACACTGCTTGGTCGTATAGCGAATCATTTTCTGAGCTGTAGTCGCCACCGCCGCCGCTGAATCCGTCATTATCAGACGATTCACGGGTGATTTCTTCCAGATAATTCGGTGGTGCAGTTTGTTTTAAAAATTCCACCACCCGGTGTACTTCATGGTCATCAACAAATGCACCGTGGGCGCGGATGGGAATGCTGGTGCCTGAGGGTAAAAATAACATATCCCCGTTACCTAACAGCGTTTCTGCGCCGCCTTGGTCAAGAATGGTGCGTGAATCAATGCGCGAGGACACTTGAAAGGAGATGCGCGTCGGTACGTTGGCTTTAATCAAGCCTGTCAACACATCCACCGAGGGACGTTGTGTGGCTAATACTAAGTGAATCCCTGCCGCGCGGGCTTTTTGTGCTAAGCGGGCAATGAGTTCTTCGACTTTTTTACCGACAATCATCATCATATCGGCAAGTTCGTCAATGACGATAACGATGCTGGGCAAGGTCGATAAGGCGGGAATGTCACCGTCTGAAAACGGGTTTAGAGCTTGAAACATCGGGTCGTTAATAGTTTCACCACGCGCGGCGGCTTCTTCAATCAAGGTATTAAAGCCCGCCAAGTTGCGCACGCCCATTTTAGACATGAGTTTGTAGCGGCGTTCCATTTCTCCGACTGCCCAGCGCAGTGCGTTACTGGCTTCTTTCATGTCGGTGACGACAGGTGTTAATAAATGCGGAATGCCTTCATAAACCGATAGCTCCAACATTTTTGGGTCTATCATGATGAGGCGCACTTGTTCGGGCGTGGCTTTGTACAGTAGGCTCAAAATCATGGTGTTGATAGCAACTGATTTACCTGAGCCTGTTGTCCCTGCTACCAGAACGTGCGGCATTTTGCCCAAATCGGCGACCATCGGCGCACCTGCAATGTCTTTGCCCATTGCCAGAGTCAATAAAGATTTGGCTTTGACGAAATTGGGCGAGACCAGCAGTTCACGCAGGGTAACCATTTCGCGTTCACGGTTGGGAATTTCCAAACCGACTACGGTTTTACCCGGAATAATCTCCACGATACGCACACTGGTGACGGATAAGGCGCGGGCTAAATCTTTGGATAAGGTGCAGATACGACTGACTTTAACACCCGCAGCAGGTTGTATTTCAAAACGGGTAATCACTGGGCCGGGGTGAAAATCCACCACGGTCACGATGACATTAAAGTCAGCTAAAATCGTTTCTACCAGTCGCGACATGGCTTCTAAATCTTCTTGTGAATAGCCGATAACGCGAATCTCGCGGTGATCCAGTAAATCTAACGCAGGTAACACGCTTTCACCCGATTTATAGGGCGTAGCTAGTGTTGTTTTTTTTGCGGGATTGCTGGACTTTTCCACGCGGGCAACCACTTTGGCAACGGCTTGTTCTATATGGGGAACAACATTAATGCCGCCAGTTTTTTTTGCGGGTGGTTTTCTGGTTGGCGCAGGGGCAGGTGCAAAGGCGGCGGGTGTAGCGGTGCGTCTTTCTTGTGCATGACGAAAAATGAGGCGGCAGAATGCAACGGTATATTGACCAATTTTATCCAGTAGTTTGAACCACGATAAATTAGTAATCAGTGTAATCCCCGTCACTAACAACACCAGCAGGAATAAGGTCGCGCCTGAATTGCCCAGTGAAATCTGTGCCGCAGAGCCTATTTCCTCACCGACAATACCGCCCGCAGTGCGCGGTAATTCAATATGCGGTCTCAGTAAATACAGGTGTAATAACGCCGAGCTGGAAATAATAGCGGCGATAGAACCCAGCCAAGGCAGTGCCATGAATATTTTTTCTTGGGGTGGTTTAATGTCTTTGTGGAATAAATACCCATGCCAGAAAATAATGGCGGGGAAAAAATAGGCACACAGACCAAAAAAACTCAGGTTGAAGTCAGCCAGCCACGCGCCCAGCACCCCGCAGGCATTGGCAATGGTGCGCGTCGTACCACTGTGCGTCCACCCCGCATCTTCATTGCTGAAAGTCACCAGTGCGATCAAGAAAAATAAGGCACTGGCGAAAAAGACTAAAACAGCCACTTCACGCAAGCCACGAAACGTTTTTTCTTCCATTACAGCAGACATAAGTAATAATTCGGTTATAGATTAATACACATAAAGTATGATTATAGAACAATTAATCATTGTGATATATGCAGGATGAGCAAGAGGGAGATAATGTTAGTTTTTTTAGGGTCGTTTAGCATGACTAATTGAACTTTAGCGTTAGAATTATTTAAAAACAATTGCTTAGTAATGGATGTTTTCTCCTGCTAATACAAAAGTGGTGCGTGCTGAGGTGTTCATAATCAAACCTGCCGCCGATGCTGTTATCAGGCAAACGAATTTTATTACAGACAAGGGTTTATTTGTTACCCATAACCCTATAATCTTTAACGGCTATGGCATTGAAAATAGAGACTCGGCACAGAGGGTCTTATAAAAATTATAAAATTTTACAGAACCCCAAAAGGCACAGTAAATGACTAACCCGCTTTCGGCTGAGACGATAGAATCCGTATTAATCCAGTATAAAACGCCTGCACACATTTACATCGGTTACAGCGGCGGTGTCGATTCTCACGTTTTATTACATTTGTGCGCCTCATCAAACAGCCTCAAAGGTAAAATTACCGCTGTTTATGTGCATCATGGTTTGCAGGCTGATGCCTCATTATGGGCGGAACATTGCCAAAAAACCGCTGAAAATTTGCAGGTCAATTTTATAGAATTGCGCGTTGATGCAACGGCACTTTCAGGTGAAAGCCCAGAAGAAGCGGCACGAAATGCTCGCTATACCGCGTTAAAATCATTGCTTAATGCCGATGAGATGCTGCTGGTAGGTCAGCACCGAGACGACCAGCTTGAAACGGTGTTACTGCAATTATTTCGTGGCTCAGGTTTACGCGGACTGTCAGGGATGCCTGAGAGTACCTTTTTCGGCAAAGGTCTTATGTTAAGACCTCTGTTAAATGTCGCAAAATGTGACATCAATCAATACGCCGAAGACCATGAGTTGCAATGGGTTGAAGACCCTAGTAATCAACAGAATGACTATGATCGCAATTATTTACGCAATAAAGTTGTCCCGTTATTAAAGGAACGCTGGGTTGCCTGTGATAGAACCGTAGCGCGTTCGGCACGGCATTGCGCGGAAGCGCAGGTGGTGGTGTCGGCGGTTGCCGATGAATTGTTTTATCCTGTATTCAGTAAATCCAGCAAAACTTTATGTATCAGCCAATTACAAGCCCACAAAAGCCCCAGACAACAGCTCATTATCAGGCACTGGTTTCAAAGTCTGGGCTTGAGAATGCCTGCGCAAGCCTTTGTTGAGCGCATACAAACTGAGGTCATTGCCGCACGCGAAGACAGTGATCCGATTCTGATAGGGCAGGGCTGTTTTATTCGCCGCTATCGCGATAAATTGTATTGCCTGAGGCAGTCAGAGCAGGAAACGCCTGAGGATATTAACTGGTCTGCCGAGCAGAGTTTTGTAAAATTCGCTACCCATCGAAAATTATCCTACGCGCCTGCATCAGACGGCATTTTGTACGAACTATGGCAGAAAGCAAAAGTCACCGTGAAATTTCGCAGCGGTGGCGAGAAAATCTATTTACCTAATCGCAAAGAACAGCATTCGCTGAAAAATTTGTTTCAGGAAGCAGGTATTCCTTCTTGGGAACGCCAACTGACACCGTTAATTTATTTGAATAATAAGTTGGCGGCGGTGGGCGACTTATGGATAAGCGCGGAATTTTATAGCGCGAAACCCAATGGCTGTGTGCGTTTAATCATTCAAAACGAAGAATAAATGCCGAAAAGACCATGACGAACAGGCTATTGTCGATTAAAATGCTTAGGTTAATCATCCTTCCGAAGCCGATAAATCCTCTATGACAAAATATATTTTCATTACTGGCGGTGTTGTCTCATCGCTAGGCAAAGGCATTGCGGCATCCTCGCTTGCCGCCATACTCGAAGCGCGCGGTCTTAAAGTCACTATGACTAAACTGGATCCCTACATCAATCTTGACCCTGGCACGATGAGTCCGTTTCAACACGGCGAAGTGTTTGTGACCGAAGACGGTGCCGAAACCGATTTGGATTTAGGGCATTATGAGCGGTATTTAAAAACCACCATGAGCCGTAAAAATAACTTCACCACGGGTCAAATCTATGACAGCGTGTTGCGTAATGAGCGCAAAGGCGATTATTTAGGCGCGACTGTACAAGTTATTCCCCATATTACTGACGAAATAAAACGTCGCGTGTACGCCAGTGCCGAAGGCATGGACGTTGCTTTAATTGAGGTGGGCGGCACGGTTGGCGATATTGAATCATTGCCGTTTTTAGAAGCCATCCGTCAAATGCGTTTTGAGCTGGGCAGTGACCGTTCCTTGTTTATCCACTTAACGCTGGTGCCGTATATCCGCTCCGCTGGGGAAATAAAAACCAAGCCCACACAGCATTCTGTTAAAGAATTACGCACTATCGGTATTCAACCTGATATTTTAATTTGTCGTTCTGAACGCCCTATTCCCGTCAGCGACCGCCGTAAAATCGCCTTGTTCACCAATGTAGAGGAACGTGCGGTTATTTCAGCCATTGATGCCGATTCTATTTATCGTATCCCGTTGATGTTACACGACCAAGGGCTGGATGATATTGTTGTTAAACGGTTGCGTTTAGACGTTCCACCTGCGGATTTAAGTGAATGGCACGCGGTTATTGACGCGCTGGAGAATTCCAGTAATACCGTTAAAATTGCCATCGTAGGCAAATACGTCGATCATTCTGATGCGTATAAATCCATCAATGAAGCCTTGATTCATGCGGGTATTAAAACGCGCACCAAAGTTGATATTATTTACATTGATTCTGAACTGATTGAAGACGAAGGGACGGCGCGTTTAAAAGATGTCGATGCCATACTCGTTCCAGGTGGCTTTGGTGAACGTGGCGTAGAAGGCAAAATTGCTACCGTGCGTTATGCCCGCGAAAATAAAATCCCTTATCTGGGCATTTGTTTAGGTATGCAGGCGGCAGTGATTGAATTTGCGCGTGATGTTGCAGGTTTGGAAGGTGCGCACAGTACCGAATTTTTACCTAAATCCCCGCATCCCGTTATCGGCTTAATTACCGAATGGATGGAAGGCGGCGAATTACAAACGCGTGATGAAAATTCTGATTTAGGCGGTACTATGCGTTTAGGCGGACAACAATGCCGCTTGCAACACGACACTTTGGCTTATCAAATGTATCAAAAAGACGTGATTACCGAGCGTCATCGTCACCGTTACGAATTCAATAATCAATACA
Organism: Methylococcales bacterium; assembly: GCA_030693155.1. Classification (GTDB taxonomy): domain Bacteria; phylum Pseudomonadota; class Gammaproteobacteria; order Methylococcales; family Methylomonadaceae; genus UBA4132. The sequence goes on along the minus strand of JAUYBJ010000044.1, from coordinate 11,104 downwards.
TCGAACGCTTGGAAGCCAAAGGAATGCGTTTTTCAGGCAAATCCATTGATGGGCGACTGGTAGAAATGATTGAAATTCCTGATCATCCGTGGTTTTTAGCGTGCCAGTTCCACCCTGAATTTACCTCAACACCCCGCAAAGGGCATCCGTTGTTTTCAGGTTTTGTCGTTGCCGCCGCGCAGCATAAACAAATAAACGAGTAATGCCATGTCATCCTCGCAGTCTATTGGCTTTATTACTGTTGCCGATTATTTGCAAAGTGAATTAACCAGCGAAACTAAACATGAATATCTGGAAGGACAACTTTATGCAATGGCGGGTGCAAGTAAAAATCACCAGCGCATTATTAGCAATCTGGTTAGAGTATTCAGTGGGCATTTAAGAAATACGCCCTGTGATACATTTACTTCCGATATAAAAGTTAGAATTGGCGACCTTGCTTTTTTCTACCCTGATATTATCGTTGCTTGCGAAGATAATACTGATAATAATTATTACACGGAAAGCCCCGTAATTATTGTCGAAGTATTATCAAAATCCACGCGCCGCAAAGATGAAACCACCAAAAGGCGGTTATATCAAACTATGCCCAGTTTGCAAGAATATGTATTAATTGAGCAGGATATTGTTGATATAGAAATCTGCCGCCGCAGTCAAAGCTGGCAATCAGAACATTATTTCATGGGTGATGAAATAATCTTTGCCGCCATTGATTTAACAATGTCCGTTAATGAAATATATGAGCGTGTAGTTAATGAAGATGTGAGTACGTTTTTTGATAACGTATAAACTTTTCAACGCTGTCAGCTACTTAATATAAAATTATCTGTTACAAACTAGAGAAAAATACTATGCAATTATGTGGCTTTGAAGTCGGTTTAAACCAACCCTTATTTTTAATCGCTGGCCCTTGCGTCATTGAAAGCGAACAACTCGCTTTAGATACCGCTGGTTTTCTAAAAGAATTAACCACCGAATTAAATATCCCGTTTATTTACAAATCGTCATTTGATAAAGCCAACCGTTCCTCGCATGAAACTTTTCGTGGTTTAGGTGTGGAAAAAGGCTTGGAAATACTGGCGAAAGTAAAACAACAAATCGGCGTACCCGTCTTGACCGACGTGCATGAAGATACCCCGTTAGCCGAAGTTGCCAGCGTGGTTGATGTTATGCAAACCCCTGCATTTTTATGTCGGCAAACCAATTTTATCCAAGCGGTTGCCTCACAAGGCATCCCCGTCAATATCAAAAAAGGGCAATTTTTAGCTCCTTGGGATATGGCAAACGTCGCCAACAAAGCCAAAGCCACAGGTAACCAGAACATCATGGTCTGTGAGCGCGGCGTATCGTTTGGCTACAATAACTTAGTGTCCGATATGCGTTCACTTGCAGTAATGCGCGACACCGATTGCCCCGTAGTATTTGATGCTACTCACTCGGTACAATTACCCGGTGGACAAGGCTCATGCTCAGGGGGACAACGTGAATTTGTTCCTGTTTTAGCCCGTGCTGCGGTTGCCGTCGGTGTCGCTGGCATCTTCATGGAAACGCATCCTAATCCAGCCGAAGCCAAAAGTGACGGGCCGAATTCATGGCCATTACACAGAATGCGCGAATTATTAGAAACCTTAATGGTGCTAGACAGAGCCGTTAAAAGCCAACCATTTATTGAAACCACGTTATAAATTCACACAAACCTGCGAGGTTTTAAAAACCTAGCAGGTTTCCAATTTTCAACCCCAACTGCAACCCCCCGTTGCTTTTATTTTTAACCTTCGGAGCAATACAACACTATGAGTAAAATCGTTGATATTAAAGCAAGAGAAATTTTAGATTCACGCGGCAACCCTACCTTAGAAACCGATGTGATTTTAGAATCAGGTATTATCGGTAGCGCAATGGTGCCATCTGGTGCATCAACAGGTGAGCGTGAAGCGATTGAATTGCGTGATGGCGATAAAAACCGTTACTTGGGCAAAGGCGTATTGAATGCCATCAACAACGTCAATACTGAAATCCGTGCGGCATTGATTGGACTGGATGCCAACGCACAAGAAGCCATTGATAACGTCATGATTGCGTTGGACGGCACCGACAACAAAGCCCGTTTAGGCGCGAATGCGATTTTATCCGTGTCTATGGCTGTGGCTCATGCTGCCGCAAAAGATGCAGGTGTACCTTTGTACCGCTTCTTGAACAAATCAGGTAAATTCATCATGCCTGTGCCAATGATGAACATCATCAACGGCGGCTCACACGCAGACAACAGCGTTGATTTACAAGAATTCATGATTTTGCCTGTTGGCGCACCAACTTTCCGTGAAGCGATTCGTTACGGCGCAGAAGTTTTCCACAACTTGGCAAAAGTATTAAAAGCCAAAGGCTTAGCAACCACTGTTGGTGACGAAGGTGGTTTCGCACCTAACCTGTCATCCAACGAAGAAGCGATTGAAGTTATCTTAGAAGCCATCGAAAAAGCTGGCTACAAAGCAGGCGTAGACATTTTCTTAGGTATGGACGCAGCGGCTTCTGAATACTACAAAGACGGCAAATACGTTTTATCAGCTGAAAACCGTAGCTTCACGTCCGTTGAAATGAACGACTTCTTAGCGGCTTGGGTAGAAAAATACCCCATCATCTCAATCGAAGACGGCTTAGACCAAAACGACTGGGCAGGCTGGAAAGATCAAACTGAAAAATTGGGCGGCAAAATCCAATTGGTCGGTGATGATTTATTCGTCACCAACCCAAAAATCCTGAAAGAAGGTATTGAAAAAGGCATCGCCAACTCAATCCTGATTAAAGTAAACCAAATCGGCACACTGACTGAAACTTTAGCAGCTGTTAGCATGGCACACGAAGCAGGTTACACTGCCGTTATGTCACACCGTTCAGGCGAAACCGAAGACACCACCATCGCTGATTTAGCCGTCGCCACAGGCACAGGTCAAATCAAAACAGGCTCATTAAGCCGTTCTGACCGTGTTGCTAAATACAACCGTTTGATGAAAATCGAAGAAGAACTAGGCGATTTAGCAGTTTATGCAGGTCGTAGTGCGTTTAACAAAATTTAAAACTTAACGGTTTTATTTCCCTGTAGGGTACGCATTGCGTACCCTGCTACTGCAATATGAGGATAATCCCATACACGCAACCATTAAAAATGCGTTAAACAAGTAGTTAGGAGATAGTCATGCGGCAAATAATTACGATTGATGATGAATTATTAAATAATGCAACACATTGTTTAGCAATGGATGATATTAATGAAGTTATCAATATTGCGTTGCGTGAATTAATAAAAAACCATCCAGCTATTAATAAAAACTCCAATCAACTACCAGACTCGATGACTGTCAAAGGGAAAACAACCGATGATTTAGTCGTTCCTTGTTTTGATAATGAACAAAAATTATTTAATCCAAAACAGTTTTTTGCTGTTAGGTTCTGTTGACATTTCGGGAATAGTCATTCAGAAACAACCAGTTATAGATATATAGCAAAATCATAACTTACTGATATAGTTAGCGATTTTACCAAATGTCAACAGAGCCTAGCCATTTAAAAAGTATTGATAAACAGCTTGAGGAAATGCGCAACGAGTGGGAACGTTAAAGGTGAATCGTTATTTATTGGATACCAATATTCTGATTTATTATTTTAATGGTGAAATGGAAAGTTCCGTTGAAAATAAAGTTTCAACGTTAATAACTGATATTTTTCAAATTTCAGTTATTTCAAAAATGGAATTTTTAGGTTTTCCTTTTTCTTTAGCAGAGAAAAAATAGGCAATACAATTGATAGAATACGCTACGATTATAAAATTAACCGATGAGATTGTTCAGAGAGTTATTGATATTCGACAGGAAAGGCGTATTAAACTACCCGATGCAATTATTGCGGCAACGGCTATATACCAAGGTGCTATTTTAGTTACACGCAATACCAAAGATTTTAAAACCTTCGATTTAGAAACTTATAACCCTTTTTGTGATAATTAACGACAAAAAAATAATATTAACTGATTTATCTATCACGATTGATGGGCTTCGTACCTCAGCCCATCCTATGCACTAATGTGCTTCCCTATCACCCCACCCACACCCATATTGCGAGTTGATTAAATTATGGATGCAAAAGCTCTTGCTGCAATTATAAATGCAGCAATAAATGAGTTATTAAAAACAGGTTCATCTCCCGATACTAAAAAGCGTTTAAAGGACGGGTTAGCGCAAGCTTTAGATGAAGCAGCAGCACAACCAACAGATGCTATTGATTACTTGCAAAGACATTATAAAAAATACTTAGACAGCGTAATCAGATATAGAGGGTTACCAGTTTGCAGCATCGTTTCATCTGATGGCACACAGTCAGATAGAAGCATTGAAGGCATAGGTATGGAAGGAAAATTTGAGTTATTCGAGCCTAAGATTTATTGCATATTTGAAGAATGTATTAAAGATGTGGAATCTCAAGCTAAATCTTTTCGCCAGCAAATAATACTTTCTGCTTTGAATACATTTGATGAGTGGGCGCAATCCATACCCAAAGGAGGAACTAAAGATAAATCCTTTAGAGAAGATGCAGGTTATGTGAGGCAAGAGCTTAAATCAGTTCAAAAATGGGAAAATTTTTATTTTTCGCTAAAAGGACAAAATTTCAGTAATCGAATAAGCCGTCTTGTCGATGAAGCTAATGCTATTGCCGCTATTTGGCATTGTAGCGAATATTGTGACGATGACTGTAATCATTCTCGCTATAATGGTAAAACTTATATAATACGAGGTAATTTTGCAAGTAAAGAAGGTTTTATTGCAGAAGAAAAAGCAAAATACACTGATGAATTACCTATACCACGCAATGACGGTTGCAACTGTTATTACGAATATATTTATCGCCTAGAAAAGTTACAAACGACCTTATTAAGCCCGAAAGGAAAAGAACAGAAAAATAAAATTATTAAACAGAGGAAAGAATCTAACGAACTTTTCGACGTAAATGTAGTTGTAACGACTTCTAAAAAAAATAACTCAAAAACTGTTATGGAATTCAATGTCGTTGAAAAAAAGCCTGAAAAAAAGAAATCTTCACTTTTCGGTGGTTTGTTTAGCAGGATTTTTAAATAGCACGATAGGATGGGCTGAGGTATGAAGCCCATCAATCGCGAACAATGCACTTCCTTCGTCAGCACATCCTATAACTCTGCAATATGAGGATAAACCCATGCACGCAACAATCGATTTAGACGATGATTTAATGCAAACTGCTTTTGAATTAAGCGGTATTAAATCGGAACAGGCTTTGATTGAAAAAGCCGTAAAAGACTTAATTAAAAATTATCAAGCGGCTTTAGTTAATCCCAATGAACAAACTAAGGCGGCTATGTTAGATGTTCGCGCTAAAAAGAATTTGGAAATAATAACACTGGAACAATTACAACAGGATTGTAATGCACAATAAAAACTTTATCACGTTATAAATTAAAGGTACACATTATGAATAACGAATATACCGCTATCATAAAACAAGATGGTGATTGGTGGATTGGCTGGATTGAAGAAGTGCAGGGTGTTAATTGTCAGGAAGCAAGTTACAGCGAATTATTAGAAAGTTTAAAAATCACTTTGCAAGAAGCTTTAATTTTTAATCGTGAAGAAGCAATGCTATGTGCGGGTTCAGATTATAGAGAAGAACGTATTGCTTTATGAAACGTTCAGAATTAATCCGTTATTTAAACGCGCAAGGTTGTGAGTTATTAAGAGAAGGTGGACGACATTCGTGGTGGCATAACGCATTGCAAAACAAACGGTCGGCTGTTCCACGTCATAATGAAATTAGCGATATTCTGGCGAATAAAATTTGCAAAGATTTAGGTATTAAGTCAGTTAAATAAATTCTTTATTAAAGCCCTGCTTATATGAAAATACTCATTGTTATCCTCATTGCCCTTATCGCCCATTTACAATATCGCTTGTGGTTTGGTGATGGGAGTATTACTGAAATTAGAGCTTATCAACAGCGGCTTGATGATTTGACGCAGCAGGTTGAAGAAAAGCATTTGCGTAATGAAGCTCTGTATGCGGAAGTGGTGGATTTGCGTAAAGGGCAGGAGGCTTTGGAAGAGCGGGCGCGGGATGAATTAGGGATGATTAAAGACAACGAGACATTTTTTCAAGTGATTGAATGATTGGTGTCCACGAAAAGCACGAAACGCACGAAAAAAGAAGGTAGGTTGGCGTGAGTTTGCGAACCCCAACAATTCAACAATTCTGTTGGGTTTCGTGCCTCAACCCAACCTACACAATTTCGTGTCTTTCGTGCTTTTCGTGGACAAAATCTTAAGGAATACATAAAGCATGAAATTTGATTTACTCAATACCGATGGTGAGGCGCGGCGCGGGCGGTTGACGTTTGCGCGGGGCGTGGTGGAAACGCCGATTTTTATGCCGGTCGGGACTTACGGCACGGTAAAAGCATTAACGCCCGATGAGTTGCTCGGTATCGGCGCACAGATTATTCTTGGCAATACCTTTCATTTGATGCTGCGCCCGACCACGCCTGTGATTAAAGCGCATGGTGATTTGCATGATTTTATGCACTGGGAGAAACCGATTCTGACTGATTCGGGCGGTTTTCAGGTGTTCAGTCTGGGTAAGTTGCGCAAAATTACTGAGCAGGGCGTGACCTTTAAGTCACCGATTAACGGTAGTAAAATTTTCATGGGGCCCGAAGAATCCATGCAGGTGCAGCGTGATTTAGGTTCGGATATTGTGATGATTTTTGATGAATGTACACCGTATCCTGCGACGGTGCAGGAAGCCGCCGATTCGATGCGTTTGTCATTGCGTTGGGCAAAACGGAGTAAAGACGCGCACGGCGATAATCCGTCCGCGTTGTTTGGTATTGTGCAGGGCGGGATGTATGAACATTTACGCCAAGAATCTATCGACGGTTTGATGGACATCGGCTTTGATGGTTATGCGATTGGCGGTTTGTCAGTCGGTGAACCAAAAGAGGAAATGATGGCAACCTTGGACGGCATTCATCGCAAAATGCCGACCGATAAACCGCGCTATTTAATGGGTGTGGGTACGCCTGAAGATTTAGTGGAAGCGGTGTGTCGCGGGATTGATATGTTTGATTGTGTGATGCCGACCCGCAATGCGCGTAACGGGCATTTGTTCACCACGTTCGGCGTGGTGAAAATTCGTAATGCCCAGTATGAGTTTGATACCCGTCCGTTGGATGACAACTGCGGTTGTTATACCTGCCAGAATTATTCCCGCGCCTATTTACGGCATTTGGATAAGTGCAAAGAAATGTTAGGCTCACGGCTGAATACCATTCATAACTTGTATTATTATTTGCATTTGATGCAAGGCTTGCGGGATGCAATTGCCAGTCAGACCTTGGATGCGTTTGTGAAGGCGTTTTATGAGCAACGCTGTATGACGCGGGTGATTTAAAACTTCTTTTTAGACCTGTCAGGCTTTTAAAACCTGACAGGTCTGCGATTGCTATAGATTTTTATATCGGTTCATATCAAATAATCCTGCTTCTAAGCCTCGGTATTTTGGGTGCTGTTGATTAAACCAATCGGCGTGCTGCCAAATCTCTGGGTTGGTGCGGCGGATACCAAAGCGATTATAAACGGCATCCATATCGGTTTTGGTGCGGGCGTTTTTAATCAGCGCGACAAATTCGGTGAGCTGGTTCTGTTCTACGGTAAAGAAAAAGTTGGGATAACTGCCGATAAAGCCTGAAACAATGGTTATGCTGTCGTTTTGCGGCACGCGGTGTGATCTTTCCGCTAACATATTCGAGATATTGCTGTAGTTTTTATTCAGCACTAGGCTCTGTTGACATTTGGTAAAATCGCTAACTATATCAGTAAGTTATGATTTTGCTATATATCTATAACTGGTTGTTTCTTAACGACTATTTCCGAAATGTCAACAGAACCTAGGGTGTAAACCAAGTCGCCTTCGGGCTTGCCTGTTTTTATGCGCAACATTGACATTTCGGGCAACGCGCCTAATTGACCGCCTTTGACTTGGGCAAGCGTACGCAGGGTGCTGTCTGCTTGTTGTTGTGCGGGTGTGGTGTTGGCGCGGACACAGGTGTTTTGCGGACAACGATTAATGCTGTCTGTTTCACCTGCGGCATTGCCTAAGTGTTGTCTGATTTGGTCAAAAAACTCGCGTTTATAGGCGGTAGTCTGGTAATTGATTTCGCTGGGGTGGTCAATGCTGAATAGCGGCGCGGCGATACGCAAACTGTTTGAGCCGACATACCAGCTGTTGTAGATATTTTTTCGTTGCGCGGCGGGCATGAAGCGTAAAAAATTATCTTCGGCATCCTGACGCAATATATCCATATAGGTTCGGCTGGCGATTTGATGTCCTGCCGTGCCGTAAATATCAAAACCTGCCACCAATAAATAATGCAGACGTTCAAGCGTCGGATAATCAATTACCCAGCCTGTCAGCGGCGTGTCACCGACCAAACCTTTAACCACGGTTGCGCTGTCAAAATGCCTGAAAATTGTCAGTGCGGCATTTTGATTATGCCCCTCGCCATTCCAAATATTAGCCAAACCCACGCCGTGATTTTTGGGTAATGCTGAATTGATGAATTCATCTTTGGCTTTCAGGTATTCCCTGCCGAACTTATCAAATTTAGTCCAGCCTAATAAGCCGATGTCATTGGCTTCTTCGCCCGGCAAGCCTAACAGCGGGTTGTTTTCCAAAGCTTTTGCCATTTTCTCGGGATAAAAACCACCCGGTTGGGTGAATACCACCCAGAATTGATCCCTGATACTATTGGTGGCAATGTCACCGCGACACACGGGGCCTTTTATAAAACCTGAGACGATGTAGTGCGCATCATCGAGCATGAATTGGTATCTGGACACCATCGGCAAGGCTGCAAAGGCGGTAAACGGATTTGCGGCAACGGTAGCTTGATAGGAGGGTAAGGTCGTTACCTGATAATCAGTTTTGAAAAACAGTTCATCATAGCGTCTTTTTTTGGCATCGCTCAGTTCGTAAACAAAATGGGTTTTATCCACAATGGTTTCGGTAACGGGGCGTAAACGGTAATAAAACACGCAGTGCGGATCGTCATAAGGTCGTCTGCTGTGGATGATGTTTATCGGCTGACCTGTGGGCGTGGTGGAGCGCACCCATTGAAAAACTCATTATGAGGATGTCCTTGGAAATGAATATGCCCGATAAACAGATGCTCATAAATATAACGGAATACCAGTTTTTGTTTCAGACTGGAGCCATTGAAATAGTTTTCCCATTTCTCAATCTCAGTAAGGATATCGCTTGATAACGGCGGCAATGGTTCGACTTTCGCGCCTTCTTGTAGCCATTGTTTAATAATGCCGTCTTCTTGCAAAGATAAGGCGGGCATGGCGTAAGGCATTCCCCATTGTGGGTGTTCATGCTGGTATTTGGGAAATTCATCGACTGGCGGGCATTGCAATTCACGATCCATCGTCAGGTCGTAATCATCACCCAGTTTTCCTGTGGCGGGTTGTGGATGGGTGCGTTTTAAGTCCAGCAGTTTGGCTAATACCGAATTATCCAGATTGGCGGTCGGTGAATCAGTGCGTTCATTTAACACAGGATAAAAGTCTTTTGTACGCCACTCAGTCGTATTGTCGGCATCTATAAATAGGCGTGTCGGTTTGGCAGGACTCAATCGCGCAGAATCATAAACCAGTTGCTTGGTCGCGCCTCTATCAATGCCGTCAATAGAGCTGAGTTTTAACTGGCAGGGCGCGTCATAGCAGCCGTGACAGGCTACGCACCGTGAATCCAGTATGGGCTTAACGTCGTGGGTAAAAGAAATTTTATGTTGTTGCTGAGCGAGAATAACCTGCTCTGGTGTCAGTATTCGCTGTTTCGGGGCTGATGCGCCATATAAGGCTTGATAATCAGGAGCGGTATAAATAAGCGATGCACAGCCAGTAATGAAAAGAAGAATAAGGAGCAGAGCGGGACGCTTCATGAGTTTTACCTGCGGTGGCGTTGGCGGGTTGGTATAAAGTGCGTGTTATTGTCTACGAAAAATATGAACAGTACGAAAGTTTTTCCTTGTCATTATTGGGTAGTGAGCGACTTACTACATTGTCGATTTACACCGTTGGGTTGTCGATAAACGGATTAAAACAACCTTTTTTAAGTAGAGATAACTTTTTAAATAGGTAACTTATTGAATGATATAATTTTAAAGCTAAGGTATAGCTTTTGCTAATTTTTGTTAAAAACGTGCTCTGTATAATTATGCCCAGCGGTGAAAAATCAGGGCGATAATATTTACACATCACTACAGAATTAGGACGCCGCCGTAAGTGACGATTATCTTATTGATAGCCAGTCATTTAAGGGCATAGAGCACCATGTTTCCAGTGGAATAGGAAAGTCAGATTATTAATTATGTTTAAAACAACACCTCCAATGTTAAAAATCCATCTGGATGAATGGCAGTTATTCGCTTTTCTGGCTGTTTATTTAGTGGCATGGACGTTATTAGCGGCATGGCTGCCACTGTCTATGGATAACAAGTGGTTTGGTCACGAACAGCGCAGTGGGGCTACTATAAGCACCCGCCGTTGCCGTCTTTATTGATGTATTGCTTAACGCATCTATTCGGCACACCATCAATGGGGCTGAGTGCTTTTGCAGCCCAAGGCGGCAATGTAATTGCCTTGCTGTATGTCTGGCTGTTGGCGAAACGGATGCTGCCGCCTCAGTTGGCAATCGTCGCCGTGCTGATTACGACATTAATCGGCTACCATAATTTCAGAGCGATTGTGTTTAATCACAACACGGTGTCGCTGCCGTTCACCGCCGCCGTGTTGTATTATTTTTACTGCGCAGTGCTGCAACCTGAACGACTGTGGATGTGGATGTTGCTGGGTGTGGCAGGCGGTTTGGCAATGCTCACCAAATACAATAGACTTGTTGCACCAGAATAAATAAGAATAGATAATCACTATTATCAATAAAACAGGACTAATAAACGGCTATGAAATTGGGATTATCTGATTTAAAAACAGAAAGGCAGTGTCGGGCGGCGATAGGGATGGATA
>JAUYBJ010000042.1 GCA_030693155.1 Methylococcales bacterium | reverse complement strand
CTACATAAACCCGTGGATTCAATAGTAACACGCTATAAATCGCTTGCCATTCTTCATCACTCAGTTCTATTCGATTTTTCATGTCATCCCAAAATCGCCATGTTTTGGGGATGTAACTTTCAAATGTCAACAGAACCTAGTGTTAATTGATAGCCTGAATTCTGACATATAATCATTTGGTAATATTAATTATGTCTTATAACGCAATCGTTAAGTTATATAACACAGTTTAATAAAAATAAGCGCATATTTTTATTAAAAATGCTTTTTAATCAATGACTTGTTATTTTGGCATTAGATATGCTGTGGTATTTCTATGTTTAATCATTCATTGTATAACAGAGGTGCAAAATGAGTCAGGAATTAACACAGTCAGCTGCTAAAAGAAACAATGACGGTTCTTTGCTATTAGGAACAGGTTTGGTGGTGGCATCTATGATTTTATTACCCGCATTAGCTATGCGGTTAGGACTGGGCGCGAGTTTGACAGGTGCATTAAGAATTGCACTGATGAAGGCCTCAAGCCGTGCCGTGTGTGGTAATCCAACAACGACGAATGACTCAACCCTGTCAGATAATAGTTGTAATTAAATTTGTCATACTCATCAATATTGTTACTCACCGAATATAAGGAAATTTTTTGTTTAGCAATGAAATAACAGCTTCATTGTCGTCATGAGTAAATTTTGTTAGCATATCAAGCAAATCCACATAAGGAATAAGCTAACTGAGCAGGTTTATCTATCATGAGCGAAACTAAAAAAACGTGCGATCTTTGTGGTCTGCCTATTGAAGTGTCGGGTTTTACGTTGAAAACCCAACAAGGCAGCAAGGGGTTTTGTTGTGAAGGGTGTCTGGGTATTTATCAAATGTTACACGAGGATCAAGTGATGAATGAATCTGAAAAATTTAAGGAAAATAACCATGAGTCACGCTAAACACGGTAAAGTAACCAACGATATTATCAAGGGGTCTATGACCTCTGCAACGATACACAGCGGGAGAAAATTGATGAGTAATGTAGCTAAACATCCAGTGTTAGTTTTTGGTTTAGGGGTAGCAGCAGGCTATCTGGTATACAAATACCGTAAAGAAATTATTTCCAGCACCACTAAAGTAGTGGATGCGGGCAAAGATTTTGTCTTACAACAAAAAGAAAATCTGGAAGATATTGTCGCGGAAACCAAGGAACAATAAACCGCGCGTCTCTGTCACTAATGGGTGTCTTGCTTGTCAGGGCATCCTTTTTGTTTTTATGACTTAACATCACTATGTCTATCCAAAGAGAATTTGTACTGCGTTATCGAATAGACGGGCATATCAGGTTTCAAATACCCGCTGCATTGTGTGATGCGACTATCGCCAAAGCGATTACAGATGGTATTCTGGCAATAGAAGGGGTGTATCGCGTCAATCTTTATCGCGGACAACAAAAATTATCTATTCGGTTTCAAGAATCAGTCTGTGATTTTACATCACTGGCGCGGCAACTGTTTCAGCTACTGGCTGACTTGGAAAAAACAGGGGCATTTGAGCAACCGCAAAGTCCTGAAACTGGGCGACTTGCTGCATGGAAAGAACGCGCTAAAGTCAAACTGGGACATTTTAAAGTCACCCGCTGGGCAAAAGAAAAATACGGCGATGCCAAAGAAACCGTACAGGCAGCTAAAATCATTACCAAATTAGGGATGAAAAAACCAAAAGGATTTATTGCTGACCCCGAAAAAGCCATGATTGATTTTTTCAATGATATTCTGGTGCTGTTTCTCATCAAACTCCATTGGACGAATATCACCCAACAATGGTTATTAAAGCCGCTGAAATACCGTTACGAATGGATGGCGTTATTTTATATGTTCTTTTTGCTGGTTCGGTCGCGGAAAAAGAAATAATGTAGGTTGGGGTGAGGCACGAACCCCAACAAAAACAAGTAACTAAACAATTTAGGAGAAATATGCGTACTGGATTTTACGAATGGCTTAAACAGCACAAAGGCTACGATGAAAACACTACAACATCGAGAATTTCTAATGTTGAAACGATTGAAAGATATTACGGAAAGTTAGATTCTCATTTTTTAAATGGAACTTATCAGCAAGAAGTAGTTGAAACTCTTGAATACTCTACACAAGATGAGCGAAAAAATAGAGAAAATCCTTCCAAAATTCCAATTGACGGTAATATTCGGAATGGTCTTGCTACATATAAAAATGCTGCCAAGCTATATCAAAATTTCCTCAAAGAAGAACCATATAATGCTTCTTCAGAATCCGAAGTGGTAGAAGAACTCATAGAGCAAAAAATTTCTCTTGAGCGTGATATGGAAAAAGCTCTGCGAAGAAATATTGTAAGTCTTGAGCCTAATCTTAGAATTGTAGCACGATAGGATGGGCTGAGGTACGAAGCCCATCAATCGAGAATGATGATGAAACCACAATCATGGGATTTGAAAAATATGATAAAGCAATTTGATGTAATTATTGAAAAAGATTCCGAGGGTAATTTTGTGGCTTCTGTTCCAGCTTTAAGAGGCTGTCATACACAAGCTAAGTCACTGGATGTACTTATGGAGCGTATTCGTGAAGCCATTGAGCTTTGTTTGGAAGTTCAGGGCGAAACACCTGAATCACTCGATTTTGTTGGCATTCAACGAGTTTCGATTGCAGCATGACATTTTTCCCAAGTTTGACGGGTAAGGAGTTATTGCTTGCTTTGAAAAAAGCGGGTTTTTTATTAGTTCGAATTAAAGGAAGTCATCATTTTGTGCAACACGCTGACGGACGCTCAACGGTTGTTCCCGTTCATGCGGGTGAAACAATTGGAACTGGATTAATTAGCAAAATACTCCGTGATTGTGAATTAAGTCGTGAGCAATTACAAAAACTCTTATAAATACCGAAACTTATTTAACGCAAAACTTAGTCGGGTTATGCTAATTTAACCTACAACTAACTCACCTTAAGAGTTCAGTCATGGATACACACACTTTCACACCTACCCATTTTCAGCTGGTTCATCAATTAAACAGACGAGTCAGAATCATCTCGCCCGTGTTGAAAAACGATGCCGAACGCAGCACTGTGTTTGAAATTATTCTCAAAAAAAGACCTGAAATAAAAAAAGTGCGTTCCGTGCTGGCTTTAGGTTGTGTGATTATTGAATTTGATCCCGCTGGATTGCCGAAAAAGAATCTTTTTATTCTGTTGGATGCCGTGCTGGGCAATATTGCGCAACGGCAGAGCAGTTCAGACGCGGCGCATAAAAAAGTATTTGATGGCGCATTGCAGGAAATTGACCTTGCTGTTGAAGGCATGAGCTGTGCCTCCTGTGCCTTGCTGATTGAAATGGTACTCAAGCGTGATGAGCGAGTGAAGCACGCCAGCGTTAATTTCGGCACTTCCACGCTCACCGTACACGGGGAGTTATCCAAAGCCGATGTCGATGAAAAAGTAGCAGGTCTAGGTTATAAAACCTACGCAATGGATACCTTGTCACAACGGAAAAGCCTGATTGACAAAGAACAGCAACGCATTGTTCTCGCTAAACGCCGTTTTATCTGGTCTAGCGTGTTAAGTTTTCCCGTCGTCGCCGTCGGTATGGCGATGCCGACCACGCGCTGGCTGCATTGGATGCAGTTCGCCCTGACCACTCCCGTAGTGTTTTGGGCGGGTTGGCCGTTTTTTGCGAAAGCGTGGCGATTAGCCAAGCGACGCACGGCGAATATGGATTCATTGATTGCTTTAGGTGTCGGTTCGGCTTACGGCTACAGTTTGCCTTCGCTGTTAAGACGCAGCGGGCATCTGTATTTTGAAGCGGCGGCGGCGATTATCAGCTTCGTGTTATTGGGGCGTTTTTTAGAAGAACGCGCCAAAGGCAAAGCAGGTGAAGCGATACGCCAGTTGGTTGACTTGCAACCGCAAACCGCTACGCGCATCACTGACGATAAAGAAACCATTGTCGGTATAGATGACATCATCATTGATGACATTTTGCTGGTGCGACCCGGTGAAAAAATTCCCACTGACGGCGTGGTGATTCATGGTTTATCCACTGTCGATGAATCCATGGTGACGGGTGAAAGCATTCCCGTGATTAAAGACATCGGCAATAAAGTCATCGGCGGCTGTGTCAATGGCAGCGGCGTGTTGCGCATCCGCGCCACCGCTGTGGGCATGGATACCGTATTAGCGGGCATTGTCCACATGGTCGATCAGGCACAATCCACCAAACTGCCGATACAAAAACAGGTCGATAAAATCTCAGCGGTATTCGTGCCATCGGTAATGGTGTTGTCCGCGCTCACGATGGGCGGCTGGTTATTGGCAGGTGCATCGTTTAGTTTTGCGTTCGGCAATGCGATTACCGTGTTATTGATTGCTTGCCCGTGTGCCTTGGGCTTGGCAACACCTGCCGCGATTATGGTCGGGGCAGGGCAGGCGGCACGCGAAGGCATATATATCCGTAACGGCGAAAGTCTGGAAACCGCCGCGAAACTCAACGTTATCGTATTCGACAAAACAGGCACGATTACCGAAGGCAAGCCTAAAGTCACCGATTTAGTGAAATTATCGCGGCTGAGCGAAAACACAATTATTGTATTAGCCGCCTCCGCTGAACATGGTTCGGAGCATTTTTTAGGTAAAGCCATCGTCGCCTATGCCAGAGAACATTCCCTTGAGTTGCAAGAATGCAGTCATTTCCAAAGCGCGACAGGACGCGGCATTGAAGCCGAAGTTGACGGTAAAAAACTGTTGCTGGGCAATAATGATTGGCTGGTCGATCAAGGTGTTGATGTACAGGGATTATTAACTGCCGCCAGTCAGTTTGCCGAACAGGGTAAAACGCCTGTGTTTATGGCGATTAACGGCAAAGCCGCCGCCGTGTTCGGTATTGCCGATAAAGCCAGACCGCAAGCGATACACGCCATTCGACACCTGCAAAAATTGGGTATTGAAACGCTGATGGTGACAGGCGACACCGCCAAAACCGCGCATTATATCGCCGCTAAAGTCGGCATTGAAACCGTGATAGCCAACGCCAAACCTGACGAAAAACTCGCCATTATTCGCCAGTTTCAAGCCGAAGGTAAAAACGTCGGCATGATAGGCGACGGCATTAACGATGCGCCTGCTTTAGCCGCCGCCAATGTCGGTTTTGCGATTGGCACAGGTACAGATATAGCCATAGAATCTGCCGACATGACGCTGGTGCAAGGCGACATCAGCCGTGTGACTTCTGCGATACAGCTCAGCACTGATACCATCCGTATCATTAAACAAAACCTGTTCTGGGCGTTTGCTTATAACGTAGTCGCTATTCCTGTTGCCTCATTGGGTAAACTGAATCCGATGATTGCGTCAGGGGCAATGGCACTCAGCTCCGTGTCAGTGATTGTCAATTCTTTACGACTCAATAAAAAGTAGGTTTTACAGTGGATCATTCAACAATGGATATGGGCATGATGGATCATGCTGCGAACGTTTCAGCAGGTTTTGATTACGGACTTGCGTTTATGGCGGGGGTACTGGGTAGCGGACATTGTTTAGGAATGTGCGGTGCGTTGGTGTCGGGTTATTTCATGAATGCGGGTAAAGCAAAAAGTTATTGGCCGTATTTTTTCTATCAGTTTGCGCGTATTTTCGTATATATGCTGGTCGGTTTTGCCGCCGCCGCCTTAGGTGTGGTGCTGGTGTCCAGCGGCATATTCGGCAAAGTGCAAAGCGTGTTGCAAATCACTATCGGCGCGGTGGTGATTATTCTTGCCTTCGGTATTTTAGGCTGGATTCCCTTTCAGGGTTCATTTCGCTTATTACCAATGAATGTACTGCGCAAAGGTTATGCGTCTTCCAGAACCAAAGGCCCTATTTTAGGTGCATCCATCGCAGGGTTAATGAACGGCTTAATGCCTTGTCCGCTCACATTTGCAATGGCAGTGAAAGCCACTTCCGCGCCCAGCATTCTGGAAGGCGGCGCGTTAATGCTCACTTTCGGTGCGGGTACATTACCCACCATGCTGTTTATCAGTTTCGCGTTTGGCAGAATGAGTGCCAGTGTCAGAGGTTTGATGTTGAAACTCGCCGCGTTTATTATGATTGCTATGGGCTGTAATACCATTTACATGGGCTTAATGTCTTACGATCCGCATACTTTCATGCACAATCATTTTATTCATGATATTACCGAGGAACTCACCGTAGCGATTGAGTTTTTGAAACAAATGCTGGTTTATTTTAGCGACATGATTCGTGATATTGAACACTGATAATTTGATAGCCATAAATACTGAGTTATTTTTACGATAAGGCGGAGTACAAACCTAGGTTTGTATTCCAGTCACTCAATGTTTATCACAACCTAATATCTTTTATCCTCGCGAAACAACAAAATGATATAAATCATCCAGCCCCGTTTTTACGTTTATTTGCGTTGCAAACGTAACGAATTCAACACCACTGATATAGAACTAAACGCCATCGCCGCCGAGGCAATCATTGGATTCAGTTTACCCAGTGCGGCGACGGGAATGGCGATAGTGTTTATAACCTAATGCCCAAAACAGGTTTTGTTTGATAATGCGCACACGTCGTTTTAAATCATGTACTATCGTACCGTGGGTTAAGTCGTTGATACCCCTTATCGCTTTACTTTTTAATGCTCCTGCTCCTCTGCATCGTCCTGATTTTCAGCAAGAAAATCCAATATATTTTCGCGCTGACGCAATACAAATTGTTTGCCTTCATCGGCAGCCTGATTGCCTGCCTTAATAAGGCGTTTGCGGTATTTATGGGCAAAATAACCCGTAGTGACCCCCAGTCCAAAGACAATTAACGGGTGTCGGGCGAGTGATTTTAAAACCGCTTTGCCCGTGTGATTAATGGTTGAAACGGTAACGCTGATGACAATGGCTTTAGCAATCATATCGCCTTTAAATAGCGGCGGATTGTCAATGTCATGTTGTGTAACAGTTTTAGGCTTTTTGGGTTTGGTCATATATTCGCACCGATTTTGTTTGTTATTTGACGCATTAAGCATTATAAAATATGTCATATACACATTTTATAATGTCGGTTGTGTTGTATCGTTCAAAGCATTGGCAGTCAGGCTGTTTGCTAATTCTAATCCCTGTAAACAGGGAATACCATGAAACATTATTTAGCTGCGCAACTCAATAATAATGCACACCATGCCATAGACAGACACGCGGCTCATACGATGCACCATCAATAACTATGAATACAGTCAATCACTCATCTGCAACACATTCATTACGCCTCTTTTTTAAAAAGCTGTTTGCCATCTCGTTAGCTCTTATCGGAATAGGCTTTATTCTCTGGCTGGACAGCTGGTTTATGGATCATGTCGATATGCCCCAAATGCGCAGTGATATGAATTACGGCTTATTGCTGCTGATTGGCTTTCTAACCAGTTTTCATTGCGTGGGTATGTGCGGCCCTTTAATTTTGGGTTATACCGCCAAAGCCGCTGCTCAAGGTAATAAAACCCATCACCCGCATCTGCTTTACGGTATTGGCAAAACACTTTCTTATACCAGCTTCGGCGCACTGTTTGGTGCATTGGGTTCGGTTGTGGCTTTCACACCTTATTCACAGGGTGTAGTAGGTGTGGCGGCGGGCGTGTTTCTGTTTATTTTCGGTCTGCATATGCTGGAAATTTTCCCCTCACTTAGTCACTTTCAAATTAAACCGCCTGCATTTTTAATCCGTTTTATCGGTAAGGAATACCGTAAACATGGCAATCCATTTGTCATCGGCTTGCTGAATGGCTTGATGATAATTTGCGGCCCGTTGCAAGCGATGTATGTCATGGCGGCGGGTACGGGGAGCTGGTCGGAAGGCGCGATGGTGTTATTTTTCTTTGGGCTGGGGACGTTACCCTTGCTGTTAGGTTTTGGTTTTCTGACCAGTTTATTATCA
>JAUYBJ010000035.1 GCA_030693155.1 Methylococcales bacterium | reverse complement strand
TTATGCGGTATTCAAGCTGGAATGCTTGAAGATAAAACACAAAACCAATCATTTTGCATTGCGTACCAGGCTCTTCATCAAGGCAAACCAGTTGGCTTATGAAGCATTGCAAAAATTAAGGGCTGCGTAACATCAGTAACTTAATCCGTGTTGTAGACCGCAACGCGGTCTGAATGAATTCCCACGCAGCGATTCAAAGTGTTGTTTAAGGTAAAACCATGCACAATAAAAAACAAAAATTAGTCGTCATCGGCAACGGTATGGCAGGAATGCGCACCATTGAAGAACTGCTCAGTGCCGCGCCTGATAACTACGAGATTACCGTATTCGGCGCAGAACCTTACGGCAATTACAACCGCATCATGTTATCAGCGGTGCTGGCGGGTGATAAAACCCTTGAAGACATCGTGATTAACAGCCGCCAATGGTATATCGACAACCATATCACCCTCCACGCAGGCGCGTCCAAAGCGGTAATCAGCATTGAACGCGGCATTCAAAAAGTCATTTCTAAAGACGGCACAACCGCTGATTACGATCGCTTGCTCATTGCCACAGGATCAAAAGCCGTCGTACCCGATGTAGTCGGCAATGATTTAGACGGTGTGATTAGTTTTCGCGATATTGTCGATGTCAATAAAATGCTGGATTATAGCCGCAGCCATAAAAAAGCCGTGGTATTAGGCGGTGGTTTATTAGGCTTGGAAGCGGCGAATGGTTTGGTGTTGCGCGGTATGGATGTCACCGTGATTCATAATCATGCGGTGTTATTGAATCGCCAGCTGGATAAACCTGCGGGACAATTGCTGCAAGCCGAGTTGGAACAAAAAGGCATCAAATTTAAAATGGCGGCAAAACTCAACGGTCTGCTCGGTGATGAACACAACCATATCAAAAGCGTCCATTTTGCAGATGGCACTGAACTGGACTGTGATTTATTCATTATGGCTATCGGCGTGCGCCCTAATATTACTCTCGCACAACAAGCAGGCTTATATTGTGAGCGCGGCATTGTCGTTGATGACACCCTGCAAACCTATGATCCCAGCATTTACGCCGTCGGTGAATGTATTCAACATCGCGGTGATACCTTCGGCTTAGTCGCACCCTTGTTTGAACAGGCGAAAGTCTGCGCCAATCATCTGAGTGCGCACGGCGTAGCGGAATACATCACGCTACCTGCGGCAACTAAACTCAAAGTCACAGGCATTCATTTATTTTCCATCGGCGATTTTCAGGGCAATGAACACTCGGAAAATCTGGTTTTTTCCGATACCGCGTCAGGCATTTATAAAAAACTGGTACTCAAAAACGATAAGCTCATCGGCGCGGTATTATACGGCGACACCGTAGACGGCGCCTGGTATCAGGAACTGCTGGAACAACAAACCCCGCTTGCCGCACTGCGCGACGGACTGATTTTTGGTAAAACTTATGCGGAATCTGCCGCGTAGCATAGCGTCAGTTGTGTATGACGAATAAAGTTGCTAGACCTGCGAGGTTTTAAAAACCTCGCAGGTCTCTATCACACGCCAATCCCCCATTTATATCAAACATGACTGCCAGTCATTCATAGCCTATGCAATGTATAATGGTCATCTGAATACTAGGTTTCACCCTGCATTCAATCAGCCATCAACTTAATTCAAGGGCTTTATCATGTTTAAATCGCTTATCGCTTTCTTCATCATCACGCTGTTATCAGGCTGTGGTTACAACACCTTACAATCCAGTGACGAATCCATCACCGCCTCATGGGCAGAAGTCTTAAACCAATACCAACGCCGTGCCGATTTAGTGCCTAATCTGGTTAATGTGGTCAAAGGTTACGCCGCACATGAAAAAGAGGTATTAGTGCAAGTCACCGAAGCCCGCGCCAAAGTCGGCTCGATTCAAGCCACACCTGAATTGGTCAATGACGAACAGGCGTTTAAAAACTTCATCGCCGCGCAAGGGCAAATGACCAGTGCCATTTCGCGCTTATTAGCGGTTGCAGAAAATTATCCGCAACTCAAAGCCGATGGGATGTTCCGCGATTTACAGGCACAACTGGAAGGCACAGAAAACCGTATCACTGTGGCGCGTAATCGCTATATTCAAGCCGTCAAAGAATACAACATCACCGTGCGCTCCTTTCCATCCAATTTAACCGCCATGATGTTTGGTTACAAAACCAAACCCAGCTTCACCGTCGAAAATGAAAAAGCCATTTCCGTCGCCCCAACCGTTGATTTTAATGCCGCGCCAGTCCCTAAATAGGCATTATGACGATGATAATTAACTTACGTTACACCGTCGGCATCATCCTGCTGTTGTTTATGACCACGCTGTGCGCAGAGGTTGCTATCCCCAACCTGTCCCAGCGGGTGACTGATTTGACAGGCACACTGACCGCCGAACAAATCGCCGCGCTGGACAGCAAACTCGCCGATTTTGAAACCCAAAAAGGCAGTCAGATTGCGGTGTTATTATTGCCGACCACCCAACCCGAAGACATTGCCGCATACAGCATTCGCGTTGCCGATGCGTGGAAAATCGGGCGTGAAAAAGTCGATGACGGTCTGATTATGATTATCGCCAAAGACGACCACAGATCACGCTTAGAAGTCGGGCGCGGTTTAGAAGGCGTGATTCCCGACGCGATTGCCAAACGGGTACTTGCCGAAACCATGAAACCGTATTTTAAAAACGAAGATTATGCACGCGGTATTGATGCGGGTGTCACGCAATTAATCGGCTTGATTCAAGGCGAAACCTTGCCCGCACCGACAGGCGACACCTCCGATGATAGTTTTGATACTTTTCTGATTATTTTATTTTTCTGTTGCATCGTTGTCGATTTACTATTTTCTTCACTGTTTGGCAGTGGCATCGGCGCGGTAGCATCCAGCATCGGTATCGGCGCAATCAGCGCAGGCGTGGCTTCATTTTTAGCCTTGGATATAGGGGTCGCCGTCTTTATGGGCATCGGAATGTATTTCTTTCTTAAACTGTTTTATATGGGCGGCGGCGGTAGCGGCGGCTCGTGGAGCGGTGGTGGTGGCAGCAGTTCCAGTTCATGGAGCGGCGGCGGTGGTGGTTTTAGCGGCGGAGGCGCATCAGACTCATGGTAAAAAAAATTAAACGTTGGTTACAACACGCATTCACACCGCCGTGGCGGCAACGGGTGTTATTTCCTCAAGCAACACTCACCGCGATTGAAACCGCGATTGCCCAATCCGAAACCACGCACAGCGGCGAATTGCGTTTTGCCGTTGAAAACGCGCTCAGTTCTCGGCAAGTGTGGCATGACCTATCCGCACGACAACGGGCGTTAGAGTTATTTTCCAACTTGCGCGTCTGGGATACCGAAGACAACAGCGGCGTATTGATTTATCTGCTGTTAGCCGATAGAACCGTGCAAATTATCGCTGACCGAGGTATCAACAAGCGCGTCCCACAAGCAAAATGGGACGAAATCGCCCGCGCCATGCAGACAGAATTCAGTCAAGGCAACTTTCAACGCGGCTCACTGCTGGGCATTGAACGCATTACCGCGTTATTAGTCCGCCATTTTCCAGCCACAGCGGATAATCTTGATGAATTACCGAATGAGTCTGTGATGATTTGATGTGTAGATACTCTGTTCAAAATCAAGCGCATTTTGCTAACAAAGCCCATTAATTTTCAGCGACGGGGATAGCATAAAAACGGGAGTTATCGAAAGGCTGGTTGTGTTTCAACATACCGTGAATAGCGTGTAGCAGTTTGCGCA
>JAUYBJ010000032.1 GCA_030693155.1 Methylococcales bacterium | reverse complement strand
CTATTTATGCGGTATTCAAGCTGGAATGCTTGAAGATAAAACACAAAACCAATCATTTTGCATTGCGTATCAGGCTCTTCATCAAGGCAAACCAGTTGGCTTATGAAGCATTGCAAAAATTAAGGGCTGCGTAACATCAGTAACTAATATTGGTTTGTATGCCAAGTTAGGTTTGAGAGATCCCGTGCGTATTGCAGGTAATTGTATCGTGGAGTTTATCCTCTATTTTCCGCCAGGCTACGAACAACCAAGCAAACCCTTACCCTCGGCAATCAGTCGTTATCCATTTCACTGTCATATTTTAGAACACGAAGAAATGGGCATGATGCGTTATTTTGATTACTGCTAATTTCAGTTCGTAACGTACGAACCCCGACACACATAATCCGCTGTTGGGGTTCATACAGCACACACTACCAATACCTACTGTTTCTGTGAGACCATAAATCTCGCCATTTATTTTAATAAAGGAACACCATGCAAACCCAGAAATTTTTAGTCGTGTTGATGACCGTTGCAAGTCTGACTTTAGCGTCATGCGCTACGGCTACGCTCTCGGCTGACACTTCAAAATCAGTGCAAAACACTAGTTGGTCGTTGGTCACTTTACCCAATCAACCACTAGTGCCTGACACACAGATTACGCTTAACGTTGATAACGACAAGATGACTGGTTCGGATGGTTGCAATCGTTATAACGCTTCCTATACGCTGAACGCCGATAACATAAACATCAATAAAAATGTAGCCACAATCATGATGGCTTGCCCTGAACCGATTATGCGGCAGGCATCCAGTTACATTAGTGCGTTGACACAGGCGACTGGTTATAAGATTGAAGGGGAACAATTAACCTTGCTGGATACAGCGGGTAAACCATTGGCAGCATTTAAAAAGCAAAGCGTTGAGTTGAGCGGGACATCGTGGCGGGTAACCAACATTAATAATGGTAAACAGGCAGTGACCAGCCTTGTTAACGATTCAACACTGACCAGCGTATTCAGTGCTGATGGCAGGCTCAGCGGATCTGCGGGATGCAATAACTATAACTCCAGTTATAACGTAGCTAAAAAAACACTCAGGATTGGCGAAATCGTCACTACATGCAAAATGTGCGCCAAACCTACGGGCGTGATGGAACAAGAAGCATTATTTTTAAAAGCATTGGCAACGGTGGCGACTTATCAAGTTGATGGCAAACGATTGGAGTTGCGTACCGCTGACGGTGCATTAGCGGTTATGTTAATTAGCCAGTAAAACTGATTTTTTGTAAGTTGGCGTATTTTTATACAATTTAACAAAACTGTAATAAAAACCGATACTAAGCGAGTGAAAACACCAGTTATCCACAGAGTTATCCACAAAATTTATGGATAACCACTGATAATATTGTTAAGTACCTGTGCGTTCGCGCAACTCTGGCGGCATATAATGACGGTCGCCCAAGGCTTCTAACATCGGCCCATAGGTGGCAAATTTAATGATGCTGACAGAACCTGCCAATGCGTTGACACGGTCGCGATAACGTCCAATATCCATGCCCAATAAGCTACAGATAATGATACGAATCGTGGCTTTATGCGACACAATCAATATGTTGCCGTCTTTGTATTTGCCTTCAATTTCAGCAATCACCGCCATGGCGCGGTTGGCGATTTGTACCGAAGTTTCGCCGCCTGTCGGTGCATTCCACGCAGGTTCAGTCATCCAGCGAATATAATCCTGTTCGTAGAGTTGTTTGATGGTTTCTGTGTCCTGACTTTCCCACTCGCCGTAATTGATTTCTTTCAGACCGTCGCGAATTTGCATCGGTTTACCCGTCAAATCACACAAGGGCTTAGCAGTGGCAATGGTGCGCTTCATCGGACTCACATACACATCCGTCCAGTTCAATAATCCATAGCTATCTGCAAATGCCTGAGCCATCGCATGACCTTCGGCAGTTAATTCGGCATCCAAAGTGCCGCAATACGCGCCTTCCTGACTGTAGGGGGTTTCGCCGTGGCGCAATAAATAAAGTTTCAAACTCATAAATAATCTCGTTGGTTGGTAGTTAGCTGTTGGAACTGACAAATTTATAAAAGCTGTTAGCTCTTAATCGGAAGCCGTTGTCATGCAACGACTGCCAATCCTTTGAGGACTGGCAGTCGTGTAAAATTTAATGGTAGCAAACAATCAACTCAGTGGGTTTGGCTAGATTACCTTGCAAAGTAATACCGCGCTGATTCGCGGCTAAATGGCGAACAATTTTATAAACAATTTCAATTTGCTCACTCGCGCCGACTTTTTCTGCTAATTGTGCTAATGACAAGGGATGATTCGCCGCTCTTAACGTTGTTAAAATATCGCGTTGTAAAACCAGTAAGGTACAGGCAACTTTTTTCCCCGCTTCGACACCCGGTTGATGATAGGCGTTGATATGCACTAATGAGCCATAAAAACCCACTGCCCGTTCATACAAAGCAATTAACGCGCCTACCGTTTGCGCATCAACACGGTTAATGGTCACAGTAATGGAATCACGCTCACTTTCATACAATGCTTCGCGCGTACCCTGCATAAAACCAGACAGAAAATCGCCTGTAGTTGCATCGGGTTCAACTTCAATCGACGCACCTTGACGGTCTTCCAAGACTTCGATAAAAGTAATAAAAAAATTCATCACGCCTTCGCGCAGTTGCTGCACATAAGCGTGTTGGTCTGTTGAGCCTTTATTGCCATAAACGGTAATGCCTTGATGCACGATGTTGCCGTCTAAATCCAGCTCTTTACCTAACGATTCCATCACTAGCTGTTGCAGATAGCGAGAGAACAATAACAAGCTGTCTTTATACGCCAATACCACCATGTCTTTCTCGCCTTTACCATGTCCTGCATGATACCAAGACAACGCCAACAAAGCGGCAGGATTGCGTTTAATGTCATGAATGCGCGTGGCTTCGTCCATGATTTTTGCACCCGCAAGCATGGCACGAATGTCGATACCGATTAATGCCGCTGATAACAAACCGACCGCCGACATTTCCGAGGTGCGTCCGCCTACCCAATCAAACATCGGGAAACTCGCCAGCCAGTTTTCGGCGCGTTGCATCTCATCCAGTTTGCTGTCTTGCATAGTGACGGCAACCGCATAACGGGCAAAATACAAACCTTGCTGCTGATAAGCGTGTTTAACTTCGACCATGCCGTTACGGGTTTCGGGTGTGCCGCCTGATTTTGTTGCCACGATAACTAACGTGCGATTGAGCGCGTCTTGCAAACGGTGTAACACGCGGTCGATACCCGACGGGTCGGTATTGTCAATAAAATGGGTGGCTAAAGGCGGAAAATCGGGGCTTAACGCTTCGGCGACAAATTGTGGGCCGAGAGCCGAGCCGCCGATACCGATAAAAAGAATATCGGTAAATTTTGGTGCGTGTGGCGGACGTATTGCACCACTATGAATATCTGTGGCAAATGCTTCAATTTGCACCACAGAATCACTAATGTCCTGCCCCAAACCCGCAGGAGCTAATTCAGGAGCGCGTAACCAATAATGCCCGACCATTCTGTTTTCATCGGGATTGGCAATCGCGCCTGCTTCCAATGCTTCCATATCCTGAAATGCACGGGTAAATTTCGGTTGCATAGTTGCCAAAAAATCGTCTTCCAAACGCATTCGGCTCACATCCACATATAACCCCAGACTTTCGTGATAATACAGCCAGTCTTGGTAATGTTGCCAAAGTTTTTGATTATTCATAATTCCTGTGTAATAGGTTATTTTTAAAAGAGTTGCTCATTGATACTAAGATTTGAACAGCAAAAATCATACCGCTCTGATATGACAATGAAATAAAAGCCATTGATTTGATGTGTATTGAGTTTTATATGAGGTGCCAAAAAGCGGCAATCCATGCTACACATCAATGAATGAGGTGATAAGATTCGCAGGGTTCGCAATGCGTTAGCTACGCCTGATTATCCGTAACCGCGTAGCGGTGAGATGTTTGTAGCAACAAAATATAAACACAATCAAGCCCCCGTAGGGGCGAAATGTTTGTCTCATTTACATTTCACCCCTACGTGTAACGGCTTGCATTTGAAAACAGTCATGCTCGCATTTAGCGCAAATTTCGGCTCGAATTAATTGCGAATGAAAAGGTACTCATGCTCACATTAACTGCGAATGAGCTTGCATTTATCTTCCTTGGCTTGTATTACATT
>JAUYBJ010000028.1 GCA_030693155.1 Methylococcales bacterium | reverse complement strand
TACTTCCAACATCTCGTCGATAACGGTAAGCTGCCCTTGCAGGCGGTCTGCGCAGTCATGCGCAAACTGCTACACGCTATTCACGGTATGTTGAAACACAACCAGCCTTTCGATAACTCCCGTTTTTATGCTATCCCCGTCACTGAAAATTAATGGGCTTTGTTAGCAAAATGCGCTTGATTTTGAACAGAGTATCTACAACAACTCAACGCGCATAACTCACATTCTGCATTTGCCGCAATATCCAATTGCGCCGTTTCAGCACATAATTGGACGGCGCGGCGGCTTTTAAGAGTATGGGATTAGGCAAGGTCGCGGCGAGTAACGCGGCTTGTGAGCGACTGATCTGTTTGGCATGAATACCAAAATAATGCTGACTGGCGGCTTCTATGCCGAAGATATGATCGCCAAATTCAGCAATATTAAGATACACCTCAATAATGCGTTGCTTACTCCAGCATATTTCCAGCAAGCCCGTAAACCACACTTCCAAACCTTTGCGAATAAAATTTTTAGACGGGGTTAAAAACAAATTTTTGGCGACTTGCTGGGAAATGGTGCTTGCACCTCTGAGCGGCTCACCGTCGATATAATCTTCTACCGATGACGCTATCTCGTGCAAATCAAAACCAAAATGCTGCATAAAGCGTTGATCTTCTGACGCTATCACGGCGGTAAACGCATGAGGGGAAATATTTTTCGCGCTGACCCACGTCTGGTCTATCGACTTAAAAGACGGCAAATCCTTTATATGCTGATTTATCATGAACATGGATGTAAGCGGGGGTATCCAGCGCAATAAAATACAGCTACCCACCGAGGAAATGAGGTAGGTAAGCAGTAAGTAATATAATCCTGTGCGCACTATGGTGCGCCATGAGGTCGTAGAGGGTTGTTGTTTATTTGCCAAGGAATAAAATTTTATTAAATGATGTGATGCTTAATGATGCAGTATAAACGTTTATCAAATTACCGTATGCGCCGATGCCAAGGTTTGAAACAATTGGGTATTTTTAGGAATCAGCGCGTAATCACACAGGGTAATAAACGCGGCATCGGTTCTGCTGTCACCTGCACCAAAGGTTAATAAATCGGGATGTTCATGTTTGTAATTCGCCAATAAGTAACTGACTGCATCTTGTTTGTTAATAATTTTCGGCAATACTGCCAGATTATTGCCGTTCAAATGCCAGTATAAATTGCCATCGACAATACTGGGATGGGGCTTAATCACTTCATCCAGCAGAATTTTCAGCGTGGCTTCGGTGCGGTCTTGGTGTTTGATATAGCCGTACCAAGTAACAGAAAAATCATTGACCAAACGCGGCTTAAAACCTTGGTGTTGCTGGGCATAGCGTTCAACCTCTGCCCATAAGTCGAAAAATTTTTCATGATAAACGGGTAAGGCTTGCATCATTCGCGCCATCCACAGCTTATCCACTTGCCGCTGTTTGTCTAAGATAACCGCGCCGTGATTAATCACCGCCTCTTCTTGAAACGGCAAGGTACACCGCCCAAAGGCATGAACATCACGCGCTGTCACAGGCACAATTTTAAAACCTTGCGACAACCAATCCCATAACCATTGTTGCTTATGAGTGGCGAAAGAATTGGGTGTGCCGTCGGGTAAGGTCGCCCGCATTTGCAATCGTGGATCATCCTCGCCAAATTCACATTTTCGTTTGGTTTGAAACAGCGTGTCATCAAGGTCTAAAAAAATGTAGCGTTGCATAAGGTGCGTTGGGTGTGAGTTCAAAGCGTGCACTGATAGCGTTCCAATCGTGGAGCAGTTTCAGCAAGGGCGGGTTTAACGGCGTTTCGTGACACAAAATAATTTCACGGTAATCGGCTGGATTCATATTGTAGATAAAATTGCTGATACCGTCTTCGTAATTGTCTTCAAACTGGCAAATCAAGCCGATTTCGTTACCTAAATGAATGGGTGAACGGGTTGTGCTTTGCACTTTAACTTTTAATCCTTGTGCGGCTAATTCACGCCCTAATAAATAAGCAGGGGCACTACATTCGCCTGTGCCTAACACTAAAATCGGGCGGTGGTCTTGCTCGGTCGTTTTAAAATGCGGCACTGGATTCGCTTGTAAATCCACAGGTTCAGTCAATCCTAAACGCCCATGCCACGCCAGCAAATGTTTTTTACAGGCATTGTTGCTGGAGGCATTGACGCTGATGTTATCAATCGCGGCGTTATAACTGTCGGTAAAACTTAATAAGCCTTGTCGAAAACACACCCATTCAACCGCAACACCTGATTCATTTTCTAAATAAGCGCGATCATCAGGATGGGCAAAATTAACCAGACTGACAATAAACACTTTACGCAACGCAGGATTCACTTTTTGATAGGCTTGAATCAGCCGTAAAAACGTTCTGCCCGTACTGATTTCATCATCAATTAACACCAGCGTGTCGGCAGTTAAAAATCGCTGTTTATAGGCAGGGTCAGTCGGATAATACAGAAAAAAGTCGGTAGCGTGGCTGTGCGCTTCTTCAAATTCCAAGCGTTCAGTATCAGCGAGATGATAGCGGGTGGTTTGCATGAATAAGGCATTGTGCAAGCCTTCACGGTACGCGGCTTCAAATACGCCATAACCTAACCCTGTCGCGGTTTCTGCCATGCCTATCCATAAAGAACTGTCACCCGCGCCGCTGTTGAGTACCAATCGCGCCAAAGCACGATAAGACCAGCTCATCATTTTGGGCGTGACAGGGTAATGCTTAGCCAATACTTTGCTGACTAATAAAAACTTGCGTTTGCTACTGACGCGTGCGGCAAAACCGAGCAAACGATTCAGCGGCACACGTCCCGCTTCAAGTTCGAGTTGTAATTTACCTGTCTCTAATTGAATAGTGACTAATTTTTTCATGGTGTATTTTTGTTGATGAGTATGCGACTAAGGAAAATAACGATACATTTCTTTTCTGTGCAAGCATCGAATAACTATAACAGTGTTGTTTTCAAGTTTCACGCCAATTCGATAATCACCGATTCTAATTCGGTAATAGTTTTGTGCAGAGCTTTTAAGTTTCTTAACATGAGCAATAGCATTTAAGGAGTCCGCTAATTCAATTTGTTCGATAACACCTTTAACTTTATTGAGTATAACCGAATTTATTTTAGTTAAATCTTTAACGAAACTCTCTTTAAATTCTACCTACATGATGGTTATTCAAATAATTTAAATACATCAGCGCGTGAAATGGTTTTTGATTTTTCGCCTTCTTGAATAGCATTGACTAATGCTATCTCCTTTAACTCACTTTCTTTAATAACGCGAGCAGAGAATTTTTTTAGCAGTTTTAATAATTCAGGGCAGTCGTTATCTGAAATTTCTATCGTGATTGTTTTCATTACAATCTCCAATGTTCGGGGGATATATTTTTTGCTAATAGAACTACACCCGTATTTCGTTACACTCCATACGGGCTTGTAGAGCTAACGCACAATAAAATGATAACGTTCGCACTGAGCCTGTCGAAGCCTGTCATGAACTTGTCGAATGGTGTGAGCGTGGTTCGACAAGCTCACCACGAACGGTTTTGTAATCATTTTATTAGCGGTTAGCTATATC
>JAUYBJ010000026.1 GCA_030693155.1 Methylococcales bacterium | reverse complement strand
CTTGATTGAATGCTTTTTCGGTAAAATCAAACATTACAGACGAGTGTTTTCCCGATTTGACAAGCTCGCCAGAAATTACATGGGCTTTATTCGCTTCGTTTCCGCACTCATTTGGCTACGATGAAATGTCAACAGAACCTAGCGAAAATTGAACGCGAATCGAGCTCTATACCTAGAATTAAAGCGACCGCTGGCTTTTTCATTCCAGTCGATGTAATCAATTTTGCGGTAACTACACCACCTGTAGGCGAGGGACACAGTGCCCAATACTTTCCTTATAAGGATTTAGAAGCTGGGTATCGGAAGATGCTATCCAACGTGTTTGATAATGTCGTAAGACTAGTATCCCCAAACGATAGCAATGAGATAGCAAAAAATGCAGTAAATTTTGTTTTTTTGCCTGACTTGATTACTCATTCAGGTGGTTCTCACATTTTTCCAACAAACTTCACCGTTGACCTAACAAGTAATATTAGAGATGCAACAGGAAAAAACATAAACAATCTGCGCGTTGTTGGAAACGGGCAAGCGGAATACTCTGGAGACGGGATTGCAGGGAAGCTTGCAATGGAAGATGCACTATTGAAAATGCAACATTCACTACTCGAAACAAAATACAATGGTATTGATAGTATTTCTGCAACCCCTATTTTGCCTACTACGCTCCCTTCAACCAGCACTTCATCACAACAAACCGAAGACCAGACTTCAAGCAAATTAGAGAAGCTCAAAAATATTTTCGACAGAGGACTAATTACTAAAAATGAATATGAACAAAAAAGGAAAGAAGTCCTAAATAGTTTTTAATGGCACTGTAAAAGAATGTAATCGCGTAGCACATAACTCGTAAGATACCTCGTTCCCACGCGCCGCGTGGGAATGCAGTCTCGGCGCGCCGCGCCATACAACACACACTCAATCACCCACACAAAATCACTTATGACCTTCAACCAACTCGGTTTATCCGAAACCTTATTAAAAACCATAGCTGAACAAGGCTACACCACGCCCACGCCTGTACAGGAACAAGCGATTCCGTTAATTTTAGCGGGCAAAGACGTACTGGCAGGGGCGCAAACAGGCACGGGTAAAACCGCCAGTTTTACTCTGCCGTTATTACAAAAACTCACGGAAACCTTTAACCCGCAACAAACGCCACGCCGCATACGCGCGTTGATTTTAGTGCCGACCCGTGAACTTGCCGCGCAAGTGTATGAAAGTGTGCAGACTTACGGTGCGTTGTCACCGTTACACGCGGAATTAGTGGTCGGCGGTGCGAGTATCGGACAGCAAACCCGCCAATTACGCCGTGGTTGTGACATTGTTATTGCCACCACAGGACGTTTAATCGACCATATTAATCAGCGCGTGGTTAATCTGGGCAATGTGGAATATCTGGTGCTGGACGAAGCCGACCGTATGCTGGACATGGGTTTTTTACCTGACATTAAACAAATCATGACCTTGCTGCCCAAGCAACGGCAAACGGTGTTATTCTCCGCGACCGTACCCAATGGCGTGAAAGCCCTCGCCGCGCAGTTGCTGAATAATCCTGTGGAAGTCGCGGTTGCCAAACAAAATGCCACTGCTGAAAACGTCTCCGAACTTATTTATGGCATCGGCAAAGAATACAAGCGCGAGTTGATTTCCTATCTCATCGGCAGTAATAACTGGAAACAGGTGCTGGTATTCGTGCGTACCAAACACGGCGCAGACCGTTTGGAAAAACAGCTGATAGAAGACGGCATCCGCACCGTTGCCTTACACGGCGATAAAACCCAAGGGGCGCGTAATAAAGCTCTGGAGTATTTCAAAACGGGCAAAGTACAGGTATTAGTTGCGACCGATGTTGCGTCACGCGGTTTGGATATTGATGATTTACCGCACGTTATCAACTTTGATTTGCCGCAAGTGGCGGAAGATTATATTCATCGTATCGGACGCACAGGACGTGCGGGTGCGTCGGGTTCGGCGATTTCGTTGGTCTGTCCCGAAGATGCCTATTTATTGGTGGAAATTGAGAAGTTGTTGAAACGCCAGATTCCGCGTATCGCTGATACGGGTTATGAACCTGTGTCGTTGAAAGTGATTGATGCACCGAAGAAAAACGCGCCGCATAAAGACACGGGCAAGAAAGATTTTCGCCATACGAAAAAACCAGTGAAAGCGGATAATGCCAAACGCGGTGCGGGCAAACCCAGCAAACCGACTGACAGCAAGCGCGGTACAGGCAAGCCGAGTAAATCCAGAACACGGTAATTAAAAAAAAGACGTTGCAAGCAACGTCTTTCAATTTTATTTTTAATCCTGTCAAGCACAAACGGTTTACCGCTTGTGATTGATGTGGAGAAAGGCTATCTCACAGATTATTTAGCGATTGCTTCACACTCAGCAATCAACTCATCCAACAATTTAACAGATGAGGTGGCTTCAGCTTTGATTTCATGTAAAAAATCCAGCTCACTTTTAGAAAGCGCACCATCAGCCAGAATTTCTTTCCGAAGAATTTCTACTTCTTTTTGAGAAATATGTCCATCGCCTAAAGCAAATGCTTTAGCTACTTTGCGCCATTCTGCCATTGTTATCACCTTAATAAATAAATATTGAAATACGCGAAGCCTTCCGCGTTGCTTCACTAAGGACAATGCCTTAGCCTGTTCAGATTAACATAGTGTAATAAGGCTTGCTACACCCCTGATGAACTTTAATGATAGATTATTTAATCCCACCAGAAAAACCACACGCGCCCGTTTAATAAGGTTGAGGCTAAGGCGGCAATGGTTTGCGTGCCTTGATAGACAATATCAGGGCAGTAAATGAATTGCTGTTCGGCGAGTTGTAACGCCTGTTCGCGTGTGGTGGGCGGGCGTTGTACTTCCAGTTCAATGACATCGGCGGTGATACCTGCTACGGTGATGCCGTAACGTTCATCCCAGTATTTAAAAATAGCGGCGTGTTCGGCGGCAGTCGGGCATTCATTCCAGCCGCCTATTTTTAAAAATGCAGGTATCATCCAGCTTTTTGGCACAGGTACGAGAGCAATGTTCACTTCGGGTTTAGGTTCGCCTGTTAATATATCTAAATGCACGGAAAGATTGTCGGCAGAGGACAGATCGTCCTGCCACTCGCCTGTGGTTAAATCGTAGTATTCGGCATCCTGAGCCTGACGTTTATCAAACCAGTCGGCTGCGTCTATGTTTTCTGCCTGTTGTAATAGTTGGCTAAATGACTCGGTGATATAATCTGCGGCTTCTACCATTGAAGCAAGATCATCGTCATCACCTAAAATCACAGGAATAATATCAGCAGTGGCTTTCAGGCTTTGATAAGTAGCCAGTGCGTCTTTGCCGGATACTTTAAGTGTGTCGCATTGAAAATCCATAACATCTCCTTCATTGATAATAAAAATAAAACCAGCAACGAACTTTACGTTGGTACATAAGGTAAAACAAATGCACGATTCTGAATACCTGAAAAATCACTTGCTGGACATAAAAAATATTCTCGCTAAACATAAAATAGTGGAAAGTCTGGTACGCAAACAAAATCTGGTTGATATACAACGGTTATTTGAACAACTGGATACCGAGGCGGTGGCAAGTATTCTGGAGGCTTCTTCTGCGGACGACAGGTTTATTCTCTGGTCGTTGATTCGTGCCGAACGCAGAGAAAGTATCCGTCTGGTGATGTCTGCACAACCTAATACAGATGCGCAGACTGACATTAAGCAGCGCAATCGTAACATGAGAATTCGGGTATTTGATTTGCATGAGGGACGTTTGCGGCAAATTCCGATAGATTCCAAAGACGATTTAGCCCGCGTTAAGCCGATTTGGATTGATTTAGTGATGCCGGAAGATGAGCATCTGGCATGGGCAGAAGATATTTTTGGCGTAGAACTGCCCAATCCGCGTGATTTAACCGATTTGGAATCCAGTGCGCGGTTTTATGTGGAAGACAATGGCGAAATTCATCTGCATTCCGATTTTTTACTGGATCGTAAAGATGAATCGGGCAACGTCGCGGTGGCGTTTGTGCTGAATGAAGATATGCTGTTTTCAGTACGCGCGAAAGAATTGCCTGTGTTTCGTTTACAACGCTTACGCGCCCGCGCTCAGTCAGGTTATGTGACGGATGCTAAAGACGTATTGCTCGACTTGTATGCCGCAGAGGTGGAGTATTCGGCAAATGCGCTGGAAGATGTCTATACCGAACTGGAAGAGGTCGGTCGGCAAGTGTTCAAATCCCAGATGACCGATGAAGAAGCGGCAAAAATTCTCGCTGCCATTGCTGCCGAGGAAGATTTAAACGGACGCATCCGCCGTAATGTGCTGGATACCCGCCGCGCGTTGTCGTTTTTGATGCGCGGTAAATTTTTGTCAAAAATACAAGGTGAGGATGTACGCGAAATTTTGCGTGACATTGAATCGCTGGACGGACATACCGCGTTTTTGTTTAATAAAATCAATTTCCAAATGGATGCTACCGTTGGTTTTATCAATATCAATCAGAACAAAGACCTTAAGCGATTGACCATTATCAGCGTTATTTTTATGCCGTTGAATCTACTAGCAGGGGTGGGCGGTATGTCGGAATATTCCATGATGACGCAAGGTTTGCCTTGGGAAGTTTCTTATGCCAGCTTCACTATTGGCTTAATTATTGTTGGATGGGTGACATTTAAAGGCTTAAAGTTTTTTGAAAATCATCAGTTAAAAAGTTTAGTTGTTAGGAAATACAAGCCCTAATTGCACGCTTAAAGTCGCTAGAATTCAATGTGGGTTTTAAGCCTGTTTTCCATTTTGTTAAAAGACTTTTAGCGACTGCAAATGATGCGCTGTAAAGCTCAAGCTAACCTGACGGGTCGCATCATCAGTATTCTCGGTGGTTTTCAATGTGATTCCGTGCATCAGGGCAATGCGTTCAACGATTTGCAGACCGAGTCCATTACTCATTGATATATCGTGTTTATTAAATGCCTGAAATGAATTCAGTTGATCGTTATTATTCAATACCTTGTGACTATTTATGATGGATATGGTCGGCGTATCATTATCCATATAAGAAATCAGAGACACTGAACCATTACCATACTTCAAACCATTATCCACCAAATTGTAAAGCAATCGGGTTAATGCAACTTTTCTAAATCTAATGTTGGGCATAGGTGCCAAATTTAACGCGAATGAGAAGCCAGTACGCTGATATTTAGTATGCACCTCTGATAAAAGCTCATTAATATCACCTTCAATCCAGTGTCCATTTTCTTCGAGATTAATATGAGCCAGCTCTATCGTTTGCTTCAAAATGGCAGTCATTTCTTCAATATCCTCTTTCATACCGTCTACAAATTCTGGTGAATCTGAATCAAGCATTTCCAAGGCTACTCGTAAACGGCTTAACGGTGTGCGTAAGTCATGAGAAATTTCCGCCAAGAAAACTTCATGTTCTTTAATCATTCGATAAATATTCGTGTGCATTTTATTTAATGAATCAGCAAGCACGATAATTTCCGATAAACTCCCCCGTTCCAGAATTATTCTGTCAGCTTCAGGGTCATTCGCCATTTGTAAGGCATCATTGGCGAGTTTTAGCAGTGGTTGATTGATGCGCTTGGCAATCCACCACCCCATAAAAATTGCCCCCAAAAAGATAATAAAGAAAGCCGATGCTGCAAAAATCAGGAAGAAGCGATTTCCGATGAACGGAACGCCTAAGGCAAAAGCGTGGGGGTCTTTTTTTTGTAGCCACATCATGGGATAAGGATCGCGCTGATAGCTAATGACGACTTTTTCATTCAATATAGTATTAATCTTTTTTGCAAACACAAGCAAGGCGCGGTACGGTGGCAGATCAATGACCTCTTTCACAACAGTGCCTGACAGAAATTTAATGCCAGCATCCCTATCAAGTGCGTCAACTACCTGCTTCAACAGGACTGGATCGTCTTGACGAAAGACGACATCCACAATGTCTAGTAAAACAGCCATGCTGGTTCCCAACCGAATACCAACTATCTCACCGCCTTCAAGATAAAAAAAGGCGATAACAATGAGTTGTATGCTAACCACAAATAACACGAACCGTCGCCAGATTTGACTAATAAAACTCTTTTGCCAGCAATGGTTCATGAATCTATAAGTTCAATTGAGTCGTCAGTAAAAGCATAGCCCAAACATCGCACAGTACTGATGTAACGCGGATGTGTAGGATCATCTTCCAAACGTTTACGCAGACGTGAGATCAACATATCAATATTACGTTGATCAGGTGCTTGGTCACTCCCCTTACCTTTGATTTGGCTCGCCAATTGGTTGCGGGATAATGGCTTGCCAGGCGTGCTGGCTAGAAGCATCAATAACGTAAATTCATCCTGACTTAGTGCGACGGGTTGACCATTGCATGACAATCGTCTGGTTTGTCCATCCAACAGGAAAGGACCAAATTTTAAGTGGAGGTTTTTGGCTTCATTCGCGTTAGAAATGACATCAGGCGTTCGACGAAGCACTGCTTTGATGCGTGCAACCAGTTCTCGTGGATCAAAAGGCTTGGTCAGATAATCGTCGGCACCAAATTCCAAACCGATGATGCGATCAACAGTTTCATTACACGCGGTAAGAATAATAATCGGCGTTACATCCCCTTCAGCTCTCAGTCTTTGACAAATGGCTAAGCCACTTTCTCCTGGCATATTCACATCTAGCACTAAAAGATGGCAGTCGAAACGCTCGCGTAGTTTTTTCATTTCGACACTGTCTGCCGCAACCAAGGTTTCAAAGCCTTGCTTTTCAAGGTAACTCGACACTAAATTTCGAAGACGAGCGTCGTCGTCAACAATCAGAATTCTTTGGACCATATTGAAAAGTGATGCTCTAACCGAATAATTACATTAAGTTCAAAGAATACCCGCCTAGTTGACGGTTTGCAATTTTTTAACAAGATTTGTAACAAAGTGTAACAAAAGAGGCAATTGTTACACGTTGTTACAAAAATAAATCACGATAACTTGCTATCTCTGTAGAATTTAAAACGCAATGAGAGTGCAACAAAAAATCTGCGTTTAGTGCCTCGAAACTGCCGTCAACGATTAGTTTTACCAGAAGTTACGGGGGCAGTTAACAAAAATTAGTAATCAATAATGAAAATTAGCCAGTACTGTTCGCGTTTTTAGTTATAGCTAAGAACAAAAGCGGGTATTTTAATATAACTTTGAGAGTAAAAATAATGAAAACACATATCTTTTTAAAAACAGCGTTAATTGCGGGTTTATTGGCGATTAGCGGGACTTCTTTTGCAGCCCCAACAACAGTAACCACCACTTTTACTGGCACTATACCTACTAGTTGTTCAATGGTAGCAGGTACTGTTGGTACCCTCGGACTATCTACTGATGGTAAGACAATGGGTACTGCTCAGACAAATGGTGCGAGAGGAACGTTTGCGCTTACTTGTACAGGTACTGCTAATATGACTATCGCTGCACCTGTTCCTAATGCGGGGACTACAGCAGCTACTAACATAGCTTCGTTGACTACTAAGCAATCTTCCCTTTACTTATCCACAGCACCTAGCGTAGCTATAGCCACTGGTGATGGTATTACAAACGCTACCTCGAAACCTTCAGGGACTTATCAAGTTGAGATGTCGCTTGGTAGTGTATCAGTACTAGCGACTGGTGATTACGCTTCCAGTGTAGTCACTACGGTAACGCCTAACTAAGTTTAACGGTGATGGCATCCTGTTAAAGGGTGCCATTGCATTAAACAGTAGCCATTGAAAATACAGTATGGCTAAGAACAAAAGCCTGTATTTTGAGAGTAAACATAATGAAAACACAAACCTTTTTAAAAACAGCGTTAATTGCGGGTTTATTGGCGATTAGCGGGACTTCTTTTGCAGCTTCATCAACAGTAACCACTACTTTTACAGGTACTGTACTTGGTTCTTGTTCAGTGACACAAAGCACTGCTGGTGTCCTTGCATTCAGGACGACTGATGGTAAGGCGATGGCTACTGATAGTGATCTGGGTGGTGTGAGAGGAACGTTTGTTCTTACTTGTACAGGTACCGCTAATATGAGTATCGCTGCACCTGTTCTTACTGCGGGTATGTTCACCCCTGCGGTTGCTACAGCTTATCTTTACGCAGCCACAGATATTAATACAGTGATAACCTGGACTGGTAGTTCAGCAGCCACATCGCAACCATCAGGGACTTATCAAGTTGGATTAGTATATTCTGTTGGAGCTAGGGGAGCAAACCCACTACCTGTTGGTGATTACTCTTCCAGTGTAACCACCACTATAACGCCTAACTAAGTTTAATGGCTAAGACAAAAATGTAGGGGCTGTGCCTTGTGCCAGCCCTGTGAACAGGTCGTTATCAGGACAACCACAAGGGATTGCCCCTACGGTAAATCCTTTTTATTGTTTGATAGATTTAATTCATACAAGGAGGCACTTATAAAAACAATTTTTTTGTTAAAAACAACGCTGGTTGTTAATTTATTCGCGGCGTGTAGCATGGCATTCGCACTAACCACGACCACGAATTTTTCTGGATCGATCATCGACGTATTTACCGTGGAGCCAATAGTCAACACTGGCTCAGGTGGCGAAATGGCGTTCACAAGAGGAAATTCTACTCGCATCTCCTCCAAGCCAACTGAAGGCACAGGGTCAGATGTCAGTTATTCGATGACCAGTAATGCTGCAAACCGATCTATGAGCATATCGGTAGCCAATCCTGTGCCAATAGGTGCGGCGGCAATTGCCGCATTTGCAGGTAATACGCAGTATGGTGCGCAAATTCATCAAAATGGTAATTTAATTGTCGCTGCCTCAAAAGGAGGGTCGTCTACTTCTTCATCTATACCCATAGGTAATTTTAGTGTCAGTGTTTGGATAGATAACGGCACGACACCGTTGCCAGCAGGTGATTATACCGTCTCTGTTACCACAACTTTATTAGCCAACTAACGCTGACCATGTAAAAACATCTCTATTAACCTTTGCTAACAATAATGATGAAAACAATAATGAAAACAACGATTAAAACAATGCTGTTTTTAGGCAGCCTTTTTTTTCTGGGTAACAGCTATGCCTTAGGGGTTTCGCCTCTTGTGATTCAGTCAGATGCGACTAATGAAGGCGTGAGCGGCGTTATTACCGTGACTAACGCCGAGTCAACTGAACAAGAAGCAAAACTGTATAGTATGCCTTTTACTTACAATGACAAAGGCTTTGAAGCTCTGAAATCTAGCCCTAATGATTTAAGCAGTTATTTGGTTTTTTCACCTAAATCGGTAAAACTTAAACCCAACGAAAGTAGACAAATACGTTTTAATGCGCGGTTTTTACCCAGCACGGCAGCAGGTGAATACCGATCGATGGTGTTTGTTGAACAAGCGGCTGCCGAGAAAAGTGCAGGTTCTACAACGTCAATCATTCCACGCATCGGTTCTGCTATCTATGTGCGAGTAGGCGGAGTAAAAGCAGAGTTAGCCGTGCAGAGTGCCAGCTACAAAGATAAAAAAGTTTTATTGGCCGTTACCAATGCAGGCAAAGCCAGCGCACGTCCGCGTATGGAATGGACGTTAGAACAAGCAGGTAAAACAGTTGCCACCAACGCGGCTCATAAAACTGCCTTTGACGCAATCACGGTGATTGCCGAAGGCAAACGTACTGTTGAATTAAATGATGATGCGTTAAGTAAACTTGCCGCTGGTAATTATCAGTTAATCGGTACGTTATTTTGGGGTGAGCATGATGAAAATACCTTGAAATTTGACCAACCTTTGGTCGTCGGGCATTAAGTTAACGCCTCGAATTTGAATAGCAAGATTGTTCAGCTAGCACTGTCATACTGGCATGGATGCCAGTATCCAGTCACAGGGATGTATTGCTAAACGCTGGAGGTCAGGCTTTGCCTGACTTGCAAGCAAAGCTTGCACTCCTGAATACCAGTCAACTTATTTCCAAAAACTTACAACAGCATGAATGACTGCCAGTCCTTTAAAGGACTGGCAGCCATAAAAATAACAAATTTAATACCTCACCAGATTACTAGCGTGTGAAAATGTACAATGCGCTTAAAATCACTTTTTTTGCCATGTTAATGCTCTTTGGCAATGACGGTTATGCAGATGAAATAGCTGAAAAACCCACTCCCCCCGCTACCGAAAAATCACCCGCCACAAAAACGCCTGAATTTTACGTTTTCCCTATTGGTATCAATAACGATAGCCGTAATATCGTTCCGTCTGCCTTGGTGCGGGGTGCAGAAGACGGTAAACAAGCGATTAATTTAGAGGACTGGCTGATTCCTTTGGAGGCTGTCACTACCGCGTTAAATATTAAAACGCGCACTTTAGATGATGGGCAAATCGAATTACGCTCGCCTGAAATAGCGGTGCGCTTATCTGAACAACAAATACACAAGGATAAAGAAATAGGCACGTCTTTGTCGGTCGCCTATATTACCCACTTACTCAATGCCACTGTTTCGTTTGATATTGGTCAATATGCACTGGTGTTGAAATTGCCAGCGGGGGCAGCAGCTACCAATGATACGCAACAAGAAACTAAAAAAGTTATTTCGTTTGAGGGGCTGGAAACCATACAGCCAGACCGTTTTAATTTCTCAGCGGTTACTCAACACCTGCACGTTAGCAGTCAAAAAAAGACCGTTAATATCAGCGGTAATTTATTGGCGGTGGGTAATTTGGATCACGGTAGTTGGTATGTTGATATTAACCAAGCGGTTATGGATAAGCCTGAAAGTTGGCGTGTGCAGGATTTGCAATATTTTTGGAAAACCGATGACGCGGATTATGTCATCGGCTCACAGCCTACTTTTTGGCAGAACCAATCAGGTGGTGACTTTTGGGGAGTGACACTGTTAAAGCGTGATGATTTTAAAAATGTGCCGCAATCAACGGGTGGTTTTGATCCTGTTTCTCGCCGCACCACTGGCAGTATTGGACGCACGATTACAGGTCAAGCTCAGCCGAATACCTTAGCCAGATTGGTTGATCGGTCTTCTAATGATCGGATGATTGCTGAAGTGTTTGTTGATTCCAGTGGGCTGTATACATTTAATAATGTATTAAGCAATGCGGGCAGTATCAATGAGTATGATATTTTGCTGTACCCGAATGGCATTTTAACCGCAGAACCTGAACGGGTTAGATCCAGTTTTGTCAGCCGTGCTACGCAGTTACAGCAAGGGACATCGACTTGGGTCGTTAGCGGTGGGATTAATCGTTCCCTGTCAACAAACACTGCCAACGGGAGCAATAATCAATTAAATCAGGGAAATGGCACAACTACTAAGAATAAAGCTGCTTATAGCCTGCTTGACTCATGGGGACACCCCATTGGCTTTGCAGGCGGTGCGAGTTATCGCTATGGGTTATTTGAGTCATTAACGGTTGGTGCAGGTTTAGTTTATTCAAATGGTTGGCAACTTTTAGCGGAGTATTTTTACAGTCCGTCATGGTTTCCTTATGTTTCAAACATAGTGGCATTATATGATTTTAAAACAGGTAAGTATGACTATAACAGCCAAGCGCAATTACAGTTATTGGACAATCTCAGTGCTAACTTTACCAGTACACCTTTAGCAAAACAGGCTTTTTTAAATTGGAATGCGTTATCTTGGTTAACGTTTAGCGCAGGTGGTGCAGTGAATTCAAGCACCACTGCCACCGTTAAACCCAGAACGTGGTTTGCAGGCACAACCGCTAATGGACGTTTTTACGAAACCTCTGCATCGATTAATGCTAATTTTGATAGTAATGCGGTGTTGCGCATTAGTAGCTCAGTCAATCGAGATGCGTGGGCGGTTGGTTATCAATGGGATGGTAGCAGGCAAAAACTGGATTTATCTTATAAATTTCCTGAGTCTGAGTTTGAGTATGCTAACGGGCATTCACTCAATATCAGCGCGGAAACTAATAAAACGACTGCCAGCGTGAATAAATTTGGGATGATTGTTTGGCAATATCGCCCTCCTGCTGCGCTGAATGACGGGCGTATATTAGCGGATGTCCAAATAGGCTATGGTATGGGAACGCAAGGACAAGGTTTACTAGCCAGTTTATCAACGGTCATGATTCCAGGTGTTGAACTGAGTGCCAATTATCAAGATATTTCAATTGCATCCAACGACAGGCAGTTTTCCCTGAATATCTATATGAACGGCAGAGTAGAACCCACACTGGGTTTAAGCAATCGAAGTTCCAGTGTTCAAGAATTACGCGGTATCGGTGGCTTATTTATTCAGCCTTTTTTGGATAAAAATGACAATGGACAATATGATGACGAGGACAGTCTTTACCTCGAAAATTCGGATCGCTTACTGCAAATAGATGGTTATCCTGTCACTAAACACAATATAGAAATCGGCTTACAAGGGCTTTATATTAGTCAACAAGCAGGGAAATGTCGCTTAGACCTCGATCCAGCTGGCTATCCAGTAGAGGGGAAACCCAGTCAAGAAAGCTATGCGGTTGAAGTGCCGTCGGGGGCTTATGTCACGGTCTTAATTCCCTTTTCAGTGACCTACACCATAGCGGGTAGAGTGCTAGATGCTCAAGGCAATCCTGTTGACGGTGTGAAAGTAGACGCTGTGCTATCAGAGAAAGGTAACAAAGGCTCTGCCATTTCCAACGGCGCAGGCGTTTTCTTTATTGATAGTTTGCATCAAGGCAAGTATCAATTGATACCAGATGGTCAAGCGGCACATTCGGAAACTGTTGAGATTAAAAGTGATTCAAAAACGATGCTAGAAGTTACGTTAAAAAAATAGCCGTGAGCTAAAAACTGACCTGTCATTATTTAAGTTGTAGCGTGTAGTAGTCGATTGAATAAATCAGCAGTTTCGATAAAATTCAGTAGCCACTTAAAACGACCTCAATGAATTAAAAATAAACTCGCTAAGCCGAGGAAAATAAAAAAGCCCATCGAGTCGGTGATGGCGGTAAGGATAACGCTAGTGCCTACCGCTGGGTCACGCCCGAATTTATGCCGTACCAACGGAATGGCTAATCCAACCACGACCGCGACTAACATATTAATAAACATTGCGGTTGCCATGACTCCCGATAATGCCAAATCTTGATACAGTAATAGACTTAACGCACCGATAATTAATCCGATGAATGTGCCGTTAATAATCGCTAACGTCAGTTCTTTTTTAATCATGCGCGAGACATTAGCGGGGGTAATTTGCCCTAATGCCAGCGAGCGAATAATCAACATACTGGTTTGATTGCCCGTGTTACCGCCCATTGCGGCAATAATAGGCATGAGCGAAGCCAGCGCGACCAATTGCAAAATAATATTTTCAAACAAGCCAATAATGCGTGTGGAGACAAACGCGGTAACGATATTAATCAGTAACCAACCCCAGCGATTTCTAGCACTTTTCCAAACGCTGGAAAATAAATCTTCTTCTTCACCAACACCTGCTTGGCTTAGCAATTCTTCATCCGATTTTTCACGAACAAAATGTAAGATATTGTCGATACACAAGCGACCTTGTAATTTGCCCGCGCTATCAACCACAGGCGCGGAAATTAAATCATAGCGTTCAAAGGCACGCGCTACTTCAGCGGCTTCTTGAGTGACTTCAAAACGGACAAAATCCGTTACCATCACATCTGCCACTTGTAGCGTGGGTCTATGCGTTAATAAGCGTTGTAAGGGCAGTATTCCTAAAACGACATCATATTGATTAACAACAAATAATTTATCGGTGTGACTGGGTAATTTGCCCAATTTACGAATATAGGCAATTACGGCTTTTAAATTCAAATCATCCCGAATCGTTATCATGCCAAAATCCATTAAGGAGCCGACTTGA
This sequence comes from Methylococcales bacterium, assembly GCA_030693155.1. Classification (GTDB taxonomy): domain Bacteria; phylum Pseudomonadota; class Gammaproteobacteria; order Methylococcales; family Methylomonadaceae; genus UBA4132. Next base: position 58,575 of record JAUYBJ010000026.1, on the reverse strand, counting down.
TTTTCTGAATACGCCAAAATAGCATTTAAGTCACTACGCTCTTTACTATTTAAAGAGCGCAGAATTTTCAGCATCGTCCTTTTAGGAATATCAGCGACAATGTCAGCTATTTCATCGGTATTTAATTGACTGGCAACGCTGGCGAGTTCTTCCGCCGCCATGCCTGAAATCAGCGTTTGCCGAACCGCATCGGAGACTTCTAATAATACCTGTCCTTCGTGATCTTTTTTAATTGCATCCCATGCGATTTGCCGCTGATCCAGCGGTAACGATTCCAGAATAGCAGCAATATCAGCAGGGTGTAATTGGGCAAATTTTTCCTGTAGGCGGGTTTGCTGTTGTTTATGCAGCACGGTTTCAATTAAATCAGTGGTTGAAATGTCTCTATGAACCAGTGACTTTTCCAGCTCCTGTTTTTCTAACAGCGTGATGACTTCTTGCAGCTGGTGCTGTAAGAATTGCTCAGAATGAATATTGCCAGAAGGTGATTGTGTCATGATGTTAACTGTCGATAGCGGTGACTCAAGGGGTGTCGATGCAAGTCAGAATCTCTTGCCATAAGTCATTATAAGCATTGATAGACTTGCCATTATGACTATACGCGCCTAACGGCTTGCGCTCCAGACCCATGCGTTCAATATCGCTGGCATAAGGAATCGCGGTGTTTAAGGTGTTCGGGTAGGTTTCACTGAGATGCGCCATGATGTCGAGGTGCATTTTTTTGCGGCTGTCCACCATCGAAAAAAACGGCAACAACGTTAAATGAGTCAGCTCATTATCGGTGATAAATTTTTGTAACTGCTCCAGTGTGCCGATTGACAGCGTGGTCGGAATAATCGGTGACAGCAACACATCGACCCCTTCAAATACCGCCTCCGATAATAACGAGATATTAGGCGGGCAATCCAAAAACACAAAATCATAGTCGGATGCCAGTGGCGCGAGTAATTTTTTCAGTTGTCGCGTGGGTTTCTTCTTGGTATCCAGCACCAAATCCATATTACGAAAGGAAAAATCAGCAGGCAATAAATCCAGCTTATCAAAATCAGTAGCTTTAATCAGCTCATCTAACGGGCGTTTACCTGCGATTAAATCCTTGCTGCCGCCTTTTACTTTTGGTTGAATCCGAAAATAATAACTGCTCGCCGCTTGCGGATCTAAATCCCATATCAAGGTTCGATAGCCGCTACGCGCCGCATTAAACGCCAGATTAACCGCGCTGGCGGTTTTGCCGACACCGCCCTTAATGCTGTATAACGCTACTGTTTTCATTGAATATTTCCCGTTTTGGCTTGTTGTTGCGGTATTTTAGCGTAATTGCTGTACCTTGTTTGTCTTGATTGTCAATCCATCGGCAACGAGGCGGCTTTTTCAGCATCGACTTTTTGTAAAAATGGCGCGACGCATAAGGAGGCGAAAAAGATACAGGCAATCGTTTGAAACAAGTTATTAAAAGTCATCACTTCGGCTTCGCGCAATGCCAAGCCAGTGAGTTGTGCTAAAGCGGCGGCACTGGGGTCGGCAAGTAAAGCGTTGTGCATGGTTTGTTCTAAACCATAAAGCAACTCCTGCACAGGCGCGGCGGTTGCCGTGACTGATTCGCGTAGCGTTGCATAATGCGCTTTGGTTAAATACTGCATTTGGGTATTCGCCACCGCCAAGCCGATTGCCCCGCCTAAATTGCGCATTAAATTGTATAGACCGCTGGCATTTTTGACTTCTTCAACGGGTAGCAAACCTAAGGTAAGCGTGTTAATCGGCAAGAAGCACAGCATCAACGCGCCACCGCGTATCGCTTGCGGCAGAAAAAATTCCCAATACCCTGATTCAGCGGTAAGTTGGCCGTTTAACCACGAACCCAAGGCAAATAAGCCGAAACCCAAACCCAGCATGACGCGTAAATCTATTTTCTTTTCCAGAGGGCCTGCCACAAATGCAGACACCAATTGAAACAAACCGACTACCATTAAATAGTAGCCAATCTGCAAGCTGTTCAAGCCTTTAACACTGGCTAAATAAATCGGCGTTAGATAAATGATGGTGTACAAGCCAATACCCAGCACAAAACTATAAGCGCAACCGACGGCAAAATTACGATTTTTAAACGCGCGTAAATCAATAATCGGGTGGGCAATTTTTAATTCCCACCACAACATTGCCACGCCGCTCAGTGTTGCTACCGCTGTCAATGCGATAATTAAATTATCTTCAAACCATTGATCGCGTGCGCCTTCTTCCAGCACAAACTGCATACATCCCAGACACAAGGCAATCAAGCCGATGCCGACAAAATCTATTTTCTGCAACAATGCCCAGTCGGGTTTATCAATGTCCAAAAATCGCCAGACAAAAAAGCACACCAAAAAACCGGGAATCACGTTGATTAAAAACAACAATTGCCAACTGTAAGAATCCGTTAAATAACCGCCCAACACGGGCCCAATGGTAGGAGCCATAGTAACAATCAAGCCCAGCACAATGGTCATAGACGATTGCAGTCGCTGAGGAAACAGCATGAAAATCACGGTAAAAGTCATCGGAATCATCGCACCGCCGAGAAATCCCTGAATACAGCGAAACACAATCATGGAGGGCAAATTCCACGCAAACGCACACGCTAAACTGGCTAGCGTAAAACCGCCGACCGATAGCACGAATAAATAGCGCGTGGAAAATACCCGCCCCAGCCAGCCTGACAGCGGAATAATAATGACTTCGGCGATGAGATAAGAGGTTTGTACCCACGCGATTTCATCTTGCGTCGCCGATAGTCCTGCCTGAATTTCCTGCAACGAACTGGCGACGATTTGAATATCCAGCACCGCCATAAATACGCCGACTGCCATGCTGAAAAAACCAATCCATTCACCTGTGGTGAGGATTTTTTCATCAGTTTCATTGACAGCCGTCATGAATTTTTAACTCGCACCTTAACGGTGACTGATAAGCCCGATTTTAATTTATTCTCAGAACACGACGGCCAGTTCTTTAAAGGACTGGCGGTCGTTGCACAATCGTTTTGATTATCAAAGACAATTTTTACAGGCACCCGACGCACGATTTTGGTGAAATTTCCTGTGGCATTTTCGGACGGTAAAATACTGAATTCTGAACCGCTGGCAGGGGAAAAACTCGCCACTTTACCCGTGAATTTCACATCGGGATAGGCATCTATATGAATGTCTACCGACTGCCCGATTTTCATGTCCTGCAATTGGGTTTCTTTAAAATTAGCTTCCGTCCAGATTTTGCCCGTTTCCATAAGATAGGCGAGAGCCATACCTGTTTGAACGTGCGAGCCGATTTGTACGCCTTTATGCCCGATTACACCCGTGAACGGCGCACGAATCTGCGTGTGTTCCACATCCAGTTTTGCCAGTTCAACGTGCGCAATCGCTTGTTTAACACGCGCGTCGGCTTCGGCTATTTCACTGTCAAAACTGCTGAGCTGTTTTTGTTGAGCGGTGACGGCGGCTTGTGAACCGCGCAATTCAGCGGCGGCTTGTTTGGCTTCGGATGCTATTTTATCCAGTGACTGGCGCGGGGCAGAGCCGCGCTCAATCAGCGCGTTAAAACGTTTTAAATCCTGATTAATCTGTTGGCGTTTGGCTTCAACGACTGACATCGCTGCATCGGCACTGGCGATATTGGCGTGCTGGGTGTTTTTGTTGGCGTGTAACCGTTCAACGTGGGCGAGTGCTTCGGCAAGCTGCGCTTCGGCAACCGCCAGTTTGGCCTGATAATCACGGTCATCAATCACCGCGATCAGGTCGCCTTGTTTGACGGCTTGATTATCTTCCATTAGCAATTGTGTAATGGTGCCATTGACCTGCGGGGTAATTAATACCTGATTGGCTTTTAAATACGCATTATCGGTGCTTTCAAAATTCTGCCGCTCCATTATCCAGCGGAACAAAAAAAAGCCAGAGCCGATAACCAATACACTGATAACTAATAGGGTGAACAAACGCTTCATAAACGACCTTGATAAACTGAACGGTTTAGTTTATTCTAAATTATCTTCTCAATTTAGCAAGTGTTGTTATCAAAATGTCTGAAATTATCGAATCTAAACGCCGCGCTATCGTGCAGGCGGCTACGCGGTTATTTTTAACGCATAACTATCGCAGTGTCAGTATGGACAAAATTGCCGCCGCCGCGCCTGTGTCCAAAGCCACGCTGTACAATCATTTCACCAGCAAAAATGACTTGTTTGCGGCAGTGGTCGGTGAGTTATGCACCTCGTTATTACAGAGCATCACTTTATCGGAAGACGATAATGCCGAACAGACCCTGCAAAAAATTGCCGCGTCGTTTGTTGAATTGCTGTATTCAGCCGACGGGTTGGCCATGTACCGTTTAGTAGTGGCGGAAAGTCATGAATTTCCCGAATTGGGGCAATTGATTTATGACAACGGGGCGCGTCTGGCATTAACGCAATTGGAAAGTTATCTGCAACAATTGCAGAATACGGGCTGTTTTTACATTCCCGATACGCATTTTGCCGCCGATGCATTTTTTAGTTTATTGAAAGGCGATTTACATTTTCGCTGTTTATTGGGCATACAAGCCGCGCCCACTGAAGCGGAAAAAACCGCGTTATGCGAATCAGCCACCACCTTTTATTTGCGGGGAATTCTTCATGCCGCGCAATCCTGATTATGTCGCTGCCGCGCTGGGTTTCATTATCGCGGTGAGTGCGCCTGTAACGGTCGCTGAAACCTTAACCGCTGCGTGGACAACCGCACTGGAACGTAATCACCAGATAAAAGCCGCCGCCGCCAATACCTCCGCATCGGAACAGCAACTGCAATCCGCACAGGGGCAACGCCTGCCTGAACTCAATATCAATACAGGCTATACACAATATAGCCAATCTCCGACCGCGATTGCCAGTTTCAATGGCGATACCACGCAATTTCCCACTACTCAAGCAGGCAGTGCGAAAGCGCAGGCAATGGTCACAATGCCTGTGTATACCAGCGGTCGCATTGACAATAATATTAAATCGGCTGAATCCAGCGTAGAAGCGGCACAGCAACAGGAAGCCACCAGCGAACTGAATCTTAAAATGCAGGTTGCCGAAGCCTATATCGCCGTGTTGCGGACAAAAAGTGCGGTGAATGTGGCGCAAAGTCACGTTGATAGCCTGCGTGCCGACAGTAAAGACGTGTTGGATCGTTTCGACCAAGGCATCGTCGCCAGTAATGATGTATTAGCCGCCACCGTTGAACTTGCCAATGCCGAACAGCAACAGACCAAAGTTAATCTCCAGCTGGATAACGCCAAATCCTCATACAATCGTTTGCTGGATAGAGCCTTAACCGCCGAAGTCAGTCTGGATGAACATCTGCCTGATGCACCGACGGGTACACTGGAGGAATTAACCCGCAACGCGCTCAAACAACGCCCTGAATTAACCGTAGTAAACGCGCAAATCGACGCGCTCGAACAACAGGCGGCAAGCGTCAACGCCACGCGTTTACCGCAAGTCAATGTCAATGGCGGCTATCAATACCAGCAAAACCGCTATCAGGCGCATGAAGGTTTATGGGTGGCAGGTATTAATATGGACTGGAAATTATTTGACGGCAGTACAGGACACAAAACCGATGCACTGAAAAACCAAGCCATTGCTCTGAAAGAGCAGCGTGATGATTTAAGCAGTCTTATGATGCTGCAAGTACGCCAAGCGTGGCTGGAAATTGAAGAAACCAAAAAACGTCTGGCAACCGCTGAAAAAACCATCAACCTCGCTGATGAGAATGTTAAAGTCGCCACCGACCGCTATCAACAAGGTTTAAGCATACACACTGAAGTGCTCGCCGCTGAAAATTCGCGCCTCACCAGCCACGATAATCTCAATAACGCCCGTTATGATATGACTCTGGCGCGGTTGCGCTTACGTCATGCGTTAGGGATCTTGTAATGCAGACATTGTGGGAGTGGCTTTAGCCACGATGGTCGCGGCTAAAGCAGCTCCCACAATAGACTGAATTTTAATCACTTAATGGCAGTAACCCGCCTGCGTGCGAATGCAGCAGAAACCTGCAGCGTCTTGTACGCAACACGCATTTTTTATTTCCCAATCAATAGTTTTGTTATCATAACCAGCGGATTTTTCAATCCCGACACTGCGTCACCTCCATCAGTCCGACTTACACAGCTAAATCATGACTAATAACCTAGTGTTATAGTACACTATAGCCAATAACAAATACGGTTCAACACAATGACAGCAACTAACGTACATTTACACGAAATTCATAAATTTGGCTCAATGGCAGAACGCTGGTGGGACTTGCAGGGTGAATTTAAAACCCTGCATGACATCAACCCGTTACGTCTGCAATTTATCCAACAATACGCCGACCTAGCAGGTAAGCGCGTAGTGGATGTCGGTTGTGGCGGCGGAATTCTTACCGAGGGCTTAGCCAAAGCAGGCGCGGACGCGCTGGGTATTGATTTAAGCGAAGACTTGATTGATGTTGCTGATTTGCACGGCTTGGAAACAGGTGTCAACGCGCATTATCAAATAATCAGCGTGGAAGAATTAGCCGCTGAACAATTCGAAAGTTTTGATCATGTCACTTGCATGGAAATGCTGGAACACGTTCCCGATGCAGGTTCGATTATTGCCGCCTGTGCCAAACTGGTTAAACCTGACGGCATGGTATTTTTCTCCACGCTCAACCGTCATCCTAAAGCCTATTTATTGGCGATTGCCGCCGCCGAATACGTTTTACAAATGCTTCCCAAAGGTACGCACGACTATAAAACTTTCATCAAACCGTCTGAGCTGTGCCAATCAGCACGCGCCGCAGGTCTGGAATTACAAGGCATGGTGGGTATCAGCTACAACCCGATTACTAAGCAATTCAGCTTGGGTAAAGACATTGATGTCAATTACATTGCCGCGTTTAAACGCATTGTCTAATGAACAGGGAATTTAAATTATCCTGCGTGTTATTTGATCTGGACGGTACGCTGGTCGATACCGCGCCTGATTTAATCGCCTGTTTAAATGCGACTTTAGCGGCGCATGGCTTGAACACCGTCAACCCCGCACAGGTTAAGCCGTTTATTTCATGGGGTGCGTTAGCGATGATTAACGCCAGTGTTACGCCTGAGATTAGCGAAAATCACCGCGCGGAAATGCTGGACGCGATGCTCACCCACTATGAGAATAATATTGCTGAACACACGGTGTTTTTCACAGGTATGGTCGAGACTTTGGCAACCATCGAACAGCACGGCTTGAAATGGGGCGTAGTGACCAATAAACGCCAACGCTTCACCACGCCGCTGATGGACGCGCTCCAACTGACAGACCGCGCCGCCTGCATTATCAGCGGCGACACTACCGCCAACCCCAAACCGCATTCCGACCCGATGATAGCCGCCTGCACGCAAGCGAATGTCAATCCGCGCGAATGCGTGTATATCGGTGACGCGCTGCACGACATTACCGCAGGAAAAAGCGTACAAATGAAAACTCTTGCCGCTGTGTATGGCTACCTTAAACCGACTGACACCCCCGAAACATGGGGCGCGGACGCGCTTATCGCCTCTCCCGCACAGCTCACAACTTGGATAAATACCGCGCTATGCCACTAAAAAACAACGTTATTTTAATTACCGGTGCAGGCGGCGGTCTAGGCAGTACCGCCGCACTCACGTTAGCCAAACACGGCGCACACATTATTCTGCTCGATAAAAGCATTCCTAAATTAGAAAAAATTTACGATGCGATTGTCGCAGAAAACGCGCCTGAACCGATTATGTACCCGTTTGATTTAGCGGGCGCGACCGAAAACGACTATCAGAACTTAGCCAACCGTATTGAAGAAAAATACGGAGTATTACACGGAGTATTACATTCCGCCGTTGAATTCAGCGCGTTTACACCGCTTGCCCTGCACAGTACCAAAGACTGGGGACACACGCTGAACGTCAATCTCAACGCGCCGTTTTTACTGACCCGCGTGTTGCTGCCCGTGTTACAAAAAAGCGAACACGCCTCCATCGTGTTTACCTCCGATTCTTCCGCACGCCTAGCCCACGCCTACACTGGCGCGTACGGCGTATCGAAAATCGGTATGGAAGGGCTGGCTAAAATACTGGCAGAAGAATTGGAAGCCGCGCAAAAAATTCGCGTCAATGTATTAGTTCCAGGCCCCGTTGATTCGCCGTTGCGCAAACGCGCCTATCCTGCCGAAGATAAAACCAAATTACCCGCTATGGAAGATTTAGCGGGTGCGTATCTCCATTTATTCACCTCGCAAAGCATAGCCATTACAGGTCAAGTGATTGACGCGAGAACTTTCCACTTATGAGCCACAATCATGTCTGAAAACGAAAGTTTTGTTTTAACCAGAGATGTCAATATCATCACTATTCCTGACGGTACACCTGACACTTTAAAAAAAGGTGAAACAGTCACCATTCACCAATCGCTGGGTAATAACTACACCGTCATTACAGGCTACGGTCACATGGTGCGTATTGCGGGTGTTGATGCCGATGCCTTGGGCAAAGAAGTCCACGAACTGCATACACTGGTGTCTGAAACCAGCGCCGAAGCCGTTGAAAAAAATTGCTGGGAAGTGATGAAAACCGTTTATGACCCTGAAATTCCCGTCAATGTCGTGGATTTAGGTCTGGTTTATCAGTGTGAAGTTACCCCTGTCGGCGACGATAAAAATGATGTCTATGTGCAAATGACCCTTACAGCGCCCGGTTGCGGCATGGGACCTGTGATTCAAAGCGACGTGGAAAAATGTATTCGCGCTTTGCCGGGTGTTGCGAAGGTCAATGTCGAAGTGGTGCTTGATCCACCATGGGCGAGGGAAATGATGTCAGAAGTCGCGCAATTGCAGTTGGGCTTGTATTAATTCACAAGAAAATATTGTCCACGAAAAGCACGAAAAAAATTAAAAATGGTAATGGGTTAAACCTGTTACAACAGCGTGAATGACTGTCAGTCCTTTAAAGGACTGGCAGTCATAAAAATAACAGATTTTGCTTTTTCATGCGTAACATCAGTTAATAATTGCGGTGTAACTCAATATTAGAACCTATGCGCGGCCATGAAGTTAATACCGCTTTCACCACGGTGGCTAAGGGAATCGCTAAAAATACCCCCCAAAATCCCCATAAGCCGCCGAAAAACAAGATGGCGATAATAATGGCGACCGCGTGTAAATTCACCGCTTCTGAAAATAATAGCGGCACTAATATCACGCCATCCAAGGCTTGAATAATACTGTAAGCAATCAGGACGTACATAAAATCATCACCGCTTAAGCCCCATTGAAAATACGCTACGCCTAATACGGGGAAAGTCACTAAAGTCGCGCCGATGTAGGGAATAATCGCCTGTATGCCCATTAATACCGCCAGTAACATGGCGTAATGTAAATCCAGAGCGGCGAAAGTGGCAAAGCTGATAAACCAGAGTATAAACACTTCGGCAAATTTCCCGTGGACATAATTACCGATCTGGTCATCAATTTCTTCCCAGACATGAACCGTTAGATGCCGCTCGCTGGGCAAAAATTGTACGAACCATGAGAGGAATAATTCTTTATCTTTTAAAAAGAAAAATACCATCATCGGCACTAAAAACAAATAAATCATCACGCTGACTAAGCCGACCACAGAGGCGGCAGAAACGGACAATAAGTTTTGCGCGTAGCCTAATAATTCTTTTTGTGCCAAGGGCATGATTTGTTGAATTTTCTTTTCAGAAAAAAACTGCGGATAGACTTTAGATAAACGCATGATTTCAGTTTGTGAGCGGCTGAGAATATCAGGTATTTGCTGTACCAATTGTATTGCCTGCTCCGATACCACAGGCAGCAAAAAAAATAATAAAAATCCCAGTCCGATCATAAAACTTAAAAATACCAGATACACGGCGACTATGCGCGAGACTTTCATGCTTTCCACTTTGCGGACGATGCCTTCCAGCAAATAGGCAAGTACGATGGAGACGAATACGGGCATGAGTAAGTCAGACAACGAATAAATCAGCACAAAACTCAGGATTAATGTCGCTGCTAATAACACGGCTTGCGTATTGGGCAATAGCTGCCGTAGACCGTTTCTTAAAAAACGCAGGGTGACAAATTGGACTTGAGTGGACATAAACGTGAATACCTGTTGATTTTGTTTGCCGCATTCTACTTAATAATGCTTTTTCCAGCACGGCTGTTTTTGAATTGCGTTGCTTCTCGCGTAAAATAAGCCATTCAGCAATCAATTCGAGTGAATGATGCAATACGATGTTTTTAATGGGGATGCCGATGGTTTGTGCGCGTTGTTGCAATTGCGCCTTGCTGAACCAGTGGATTCAATTTTAGTAACAGGTGTTAAACGCGATATTGAATTGTTGCAGCGCGTTAATGCGCAAGCGGGTGATAGCGTCACGGTGCTGGATATTTCGCTGAGAAAAAACCGCACCGCTCTGGATAGGCTATTATTACAGGGTGCAAGTGTGTTTTATGTCGATCATCATCAATCAGGCGACATTCCACAACACCCGCACTTAACCACGCGGATTAATACCGACTCAAATATTTGCACCAGTTTGTTGGTGGATGAGTATTTAAACGGTCAGTACCGTGCGTGGGCAGTGGTGGCGGCGTTTGGTGATAATTTACGGGACAGTGCCACGCAAGCTGCACAAAATTTATCATTGTCCGCTGAGCAATTGAAAACGCTGCAACGCTTGGGGATCTGTATCAATTACAATGGCTATGGCAGTTGTGTTGCGGATCTGCATTTTTCTCCCGCCGCGCTGTATCATGCCTGTCTGCCATACCCGTCACCGTTTGAATTTATGCGTGAGCAACCGTTGATTTATGAGCAGTTGATAACGGGCTATGAGGAAGATATGGCGCAGGCATTAACGATAAAAGCTGATTATCAAACCGCGCGGGTCGCGGTGTATAGTCTGCCCGATGAAGCATGGGCAAGACGGGTCGGCGGCGTATTCAGCAATGAATTGGCGAATCAGTACCCAGACCGCGCTCATGCCGTGTTAAATGTCACGATGCAAGGCGATTATCAAGTCAGTGTTCGTGCGCCATTAACCAATAACACGGGTGCAGATACGCTATGCTCGGCTTTTGCTTCGGGTGGCGGGCGTAAAAGTGCGGCGGGTATTAATCATTTGCCGTTTGACCAACTGCCCAATTTTATCAATGCCTTTGCACAACACTATTCATAACAGACTATGACTTCAAAAAGCACCAATACCGTTTGGCATCATGCCACTATCACCCGTGCAGCACGCGAAAAACTGCATAAACACCGTAGCGTTATTCTGTGGTTTACGGGTTTATCAGGCTCAGGAAAATCGACGTTAGCCCACGCGGTGGAAGATTATTTGTATCATCTGGGCATTTCTACTTTTGTGCTGGATGGCGATAATGTGCGTCATGGTTTGTGCAGTGATTTAGGCTTTAGCGATAAAGACCGCATGGAAAATATCCGCCGTATCGGTGAGCTGGCTAAACTGATGACGGAAGCGGGTACTATCACGCTGACCGCGTTTATTTCCCCGTTTAAATCCGACCGTAATACCGCCAGAAATTTAGTGCCGCATGGTGATTTTTTGGAAATTTATTGTGAATGCGCGATTGAAACCTGCGAACAGCGCGACGTAAAAGGCTTATACAAAAAAGCCAGAGCAGGGCAGATTCCCTTTTTTACAGGCATAGGCTCACCTTATGAAGCCCCTGAAAATCCTGAATTAGTGGTGGATACGCAAAATCTGTCGCTGGAAGACAGCGTGCAGCAGGTCATCGGGCTATTGGTGGAACGCGGCATTATTCATTTCCCCCATAAGGAACACGCATGATTCCAGTCATTTTGTCTGGCGGTTCGGGTACGCGCCTGTGGCCATTATCGCGCGGACAATATCCGAAACAATTCCTGCCGTTGGTGTCTAACCATACGATGTTACAGGACACTTTGTTGCGATTGTCAGGGCTGGAAGGTTTGCAGCCACCGATAGCAGTGTGTAACGAAGAACACCGTTTTATGATGGCAGAGCAGTTGTGGGAAATTGATGCTAAACCTGCGGCGATTATTCTTGAACCTGTCGGTAAAAACACCGCGCCCGCTATTACCATGGCGGCACTGAGTGCGGATGCAGAGGATATTTTACTGGTACTGCCCGCCGATCACGTTATCACCGATATAAACGCATTTCATCAGGCGATTCACCACGCACAAAGATTGGCAGAGCAGGGCTTTTTAGTGACCTTCGGTATCGTGCCGACTGCACCTGAAACAGGCTATGGTTATATTAAGCGCGATACGGTACAACAAGGCGTGGCGTTTAATCTGGCTGCGTTTGTGGAAAAACCCGACCTAGAAACAGCAACAGACTATTTAGACAGCGGCGATTATTTCTGGAACAGCGGAATGTTTGTCTTTAAAGCCAGCTGTTTTTTAAATGAACTGGCAAAATTTGATGTGACCATGTTGTCCGTGTGCCAAAAAGCCATCAGTACAGCGCAAGTGGATGTTGATTTTGTCCGTGTCGATAAAGACGTGTTTGCTACCTGTCCCAGCAATTCTATCGACTACGCAGTGATGGAAAAAACCGACTTGGCAGTCGTCATTCCGTTGGATGCGGGGTGGAATGACATCGGCTCGTGGTCGGCATTGTGGGATGTCACGCCAAAAGACGCACACGGTAATGCCATCAGCGGCGATGTCATCACGCGGGATACGGAAAACTCGTTTATCTATGCCGAACATAAACTGGTCACGGTCATCGGTGTGCAGGATTTAGTGGTGGTCGAAACCAAAGACGCGCTGATGATTGCCAGTAAAGATAAAGTTCAGGACGTTAAACATATCGTTGACCAACTGAAAAAAGCCCACCGTAAAGAAGTGGAAACACACCGTAAAATATACCGTCCGTGGGGGCATTATGATTTGGTGGATGAGGGTGAACGCCACCACACCAAACGCATTGTGGTTAAACCCAAGGCAAAATTATCCGTACAAAAACATCATCACCGCGCCGAACACTGGGTCGTCGTCAAAGGCACGGCACTGGTCAGCAGGGGCGATGAAACGGTATTGATTACCGAAAATGAATCCACCTATATTCCTGTGGGTATGATTCACAGTCTGGAAAATCCGGGGGTCATTCCGCTGGAAATTGTCGAAGTGCAATCAGGCAGTTATCTGGGCGAGGATGATATTGTGCGTTTTTCCGACCACTACCACCGCGATTAATTAATTCACTTTATCAACAACTAATCTCCATAAAGGAAACCATCAATGAGCAGCATTACTAAAGTTACCAAAGCCGTATTTCCCGTGGCAGGTTTAGGAACCCGTTTCCTGCCTGCAACCAAGTCTGTCGCGAAAGAACTGTTACCGATTGTTGATAAACCCCTGATTCAATACGCGGTTGAAGAAGCCGTCGCCGCTGGTATTGATACCATGATATTCATCACAGGACGCAGTAAAAACGCGATTATCGACCATTTCGATAAAGCCTACGAACTAGAAACCGAGCTGGAAAACAAAAACAAAACCGAGCTGTTGACGTTACTGCGCAGCATCGTACCGCCTAATGTGTCATTCGTGTTTATTCGTCAACCCGAACCCCTAGGCTTAGGTCATGCCGTTGCTTGCGCCCGACCTGTGATTGGTGATGAACCGTTTGCCGTTATTTTAGCTGATGATCTGGTTGAAGACGGAACACGCGGCTGTATGGCGCAAATGGTTAAATTATACGATGAACAACACAGCTCAATTTTAGCGGTAGAGCGCGTCAATCCTGCCGATACGGGCAGTTATGGTATCGTCAGAACCGGCGAAAGTTCAGGTTCACACGCACCGATTGAGTTGATTGTTGAAAAACCGAAACCCGACGTAGCACCGTCCAATCTTGCCGTTATCGGGCGTTATATTTTGACACCTGCCATTTTTGATAAACTCGCCACCACCGAAAGAGGTGCGGGCGGTGAAATTCAACTCACCGATGCAATTGCTGATTTATTAAAAGACCAGCAAGTATTGGCGTTTGAATTTGAAGGCACTCGTTACGATTGCGGCTCAAAATTGGGCTTTTTAATTGCCAACGTTGAGCATGGCTTATTACACAGCGAACTGAAAACCGACTTTTTAGCGTATCTGAAAGACTTAGTGCAAAAACTATAGTCAGCCGCTCGGGTTGCCGTTTTTGGGCAACTCGACCAACACAACTCACAACAGGCTAAGGCAATGGAAAAACAATCATTAACCGCAATGGCAGTGCTGGGCATTACGCTCGCACTCGGTATGTCCAGCGCGGCGTTCATATTAGGTGTGCAAGCGAAAAAAGCGGTGTCCAGTCAACAAGCCATCACGGTTAAAGGTCTGGCAGAAAAAGCCATTACTGCCGACAGAGCGGAATGGCGGGTATCGGTTTTCGTGAATGCGCCTGATTTTGCACAGGCATTAGCTAAACTGCGCGGCGAACGTCCTGCGCTGGATAAATTTTTACTCGACCATGCGCTGGATAAAGCAGGTTGGCAGGAAGGCACTGAATTTGTCGAACCGCATTATGAAGACATTCCTTTACCTCAAGGTGGCACTAAATCGGTACAAAACGGTTTTGATGCACATCAGGATATTGTTATCAGTACACAGGATTTAGCCAAAATCGTCACCGCCAGTAAAGATTTTCTCAGCTTACAAGCCGAAGGTCGTCCTGTTAATGCCGATTCCCCGTTATATTTGGCGAGTAATCTGGAAGATGTAAAAATGTCACTTATCGGTGCGGCAACGGAAAACGCCCGCAAACGCGCCAACGAATTCACCAAACAAGACGGTGTCCATGTCGGTGTGATGCGTTCCGCTTCACAAGGTGCGTTTTATATTCTCGCCGCTGGTGCAAATGCCGAAACCGATGATTACGGCGGCGTGTATGATAAAACCACCGTCAATAAAACCGCCAAAGTCGTGGTGACTATTGTTTATAATATTGAACAGTAGACTATAACGGTCAGTGAGTTTAGAGTACAAGCCTATTAGGCTCTGTTGAAATTTGGTAAAATCGCTAACTATATCAGTAAGTTATGATTTTGCTATATATTTATAACTGGTTGTTTCTGAATGACTATTCCCGAAATGTCAACAGAACCTAGTCAGTCTATTTTATTATGACGGTGCGATAAAGACCTGCGAGGTTTTAAAAACCTCGCAGGTCTAGCAACTTTACCCGTCATCATTAAACTGACGGTGTACTTAGGTTTGTACTCTTTTTTCTATTCATTTAATGGTCGTGACGCATAACTTATGACAGACACGCCGATAAACTCAGAACTTCCCCCCTCTCTAACCGTCTCCAAACAAGACAACGGGCAATCGTGCGTTACCTTATCAGGCAGCTGGAATCTGCGTAACCTGTCAATAAATACCAGCATACAGCAACAAATCAAACAACTAGCGACTAATAAGAGCCAAAGCTGGGATATAACCTCCGTCGATGTGCTGGATAGTGTGGCGGCGTTATTACTCTGGCGGGCATGGGGTGAACAACTGCCCAGCCAGTTAAACATTAAGCCTGAGCATCAAAGCCTGTTTGACCGTTGGCAAGCGCAACAGCTACCTGTTATTGAAGCCACGCCGTTTGGTTTCAGTGTGGTTGTCGATTATTGCCGACAAACGCTAGTGGGTTTTTGGTCGCAGTTGTTAAGTGTGTTGATATTATTAGGGCAGTTGCTATTGGATGGACTGTATTTAATCTGGCATCCGCAGGCTATTCCGTGGGCTGAGATTTTTATCACCATTTACGATGCAGGGGTTCGCGCCTTGGGCATTACCGCCTTGGTGGGGTTTTTAATCGGCATAGTATTGAGCTATTTATCCGCCCTGCAATTAAAAACCTTCGGCGCGGAAGTGTATATTATTAATATTCTGGGCTTAAGCATTATTCGAGAATTAGGGCCTTTGTTGGCGGCTATTCTGGTTGCCGGGCGTTCAGGTTCTGCGATTACCGCACAAATCGGTATTATGCGGGTCACAGAAGAGTTGGATGCGTTATCAGCAATGGGCATTTCCCATTCACTGCGTTTGATTTTGCCCAAAGTCACCGCGCTGGCAATCGTTATGCCCCTGTTAAGCACTTGGACAAGTGCCGCCGCACTGATAGGCGGGATGTTTTCTGCGCAAAATACGCTGGACATTAGTTATCAACAATTTTTAGTGCAACTGCCTGATGTTGTGCCGTTAGTGAATCTGTTTATCGGTCTGGGTAAAAGTACCGTATTTGGTTTGATGATTGCGCTGATTGCCTGTCATTTTGGTTTTAGAATCAAACCCAATACCGAAAGTCTGGGCAGTGAAACCACTAATTCCGTAGTCGCGGCAATTACCGTGGTGATTATGATAGACGCGCTGTTTGCTATTTTATTTATGGGAATCGGAATGCCATGAGCTACGCGATACAGTTTGAACATATCTGGACGCGCTTTGGCGATAAAGTGGTGCATAAGGATATTAGTTTTAATCTTGAACAGGGCGAAATATTGGGCGTGGTCGGCGAGTCTGGGTGCGGTAAAACCACCTTGCTACGCGAAGTGATTGGCTTGCAAATACCGACTGAGGGTGAGGTGTTCGTGATGGGTAAATCCTTGCAAAAAGTCACCGCCGACCACGGGCAATGGTTGCGTTATGATTGCGGCGTGTTGTTTCAAAAAGGCGCGTTGTTCAGTGTGTTGAATGTGTTTGATAACATCGCCTTTCCCCTGCGTGAAATCGGCTTGCATGACGAGGACTTGATTGCTCGCATCGTGTTTATGAAGCTGTCTATGGTCGGCTTGTCTGAACATGATGCGTGGTTAAAACCTGCTGATTTGTCGGGTGGTATGATTAAGCGTGTCGCATTGGCGCGGTCAATGGTACTTGAACCCAGTTTGTTATTACTTGATGAACCCACCTCAGGACTCGATCCTATTTCCAGTGAAGATTTTGTCAATCTGTTGTCCGAACTGCATCACACGCTTAAGTTCACCGTGTTTATGGTGACGCATGACTTGGATATTCTGCGCGATTTATGTACCAAAGTCGCGGTACTTGCCGATAATCAACTGGTGGCTTATGGCACACTGGCAGAGGTGTTAAGCAGTAAACATCCGTTCATTAAGAAGTTTTTTTACAATAAACGCGCACAGCGGGTATTTCAATATCGAGAGGCGACGCATGGGTAAAAATAAGCACGCATTGATAACAGGGCTGTTTCTGGTTGTTTTTGTGGTGGCAGTGACTGGGATTATTTACTGGATAGGGCATTTTGAACGCGAGCGCAATATTTATATGATTGCCACGCACGAAGCGGTCGCGGGGCTTAATCCTGAATCAACGGTGTTTTACCGTGGTATTGCGGTCGGTAAAGTGCTTAAAATCAAATTCGATCCCGATGACTCCAGCATCATTCTGATGCCGATTGAAGTTGATAAAAATATCATTTTTACCAGAGGTGTATTTGCGACTTTACGCTTAAAGGGCGTAACGGGTTTAACGCAGATTCAATTAGCCGATGCAGGTCACATCACTGAAACCTTGCCTCCCAACAATAACAATAAAGCCTACCGTATTCCCCTAGTACCGTCGATGACCGATAAATTATTAGATTCAGGGGAGAAAATACTGGTAAAAGCCGATCATGTCATGATGCGTTTGGATGCGTTATTAAGCGATGAAAATGTGGAAAATGTCGGCGATATTCTGGGCAATTTAAAAAACCTGAGTGATAAATTAATCGACTTGAATAAAAGCCTTGATAAGGCACTGGTCAGTATTCCTGACTTAAGCCACGATGCGCAAAAGACGCTGAAACACATCAACGGCTTAACCGCAGAATTGCAAACTTTAAGTAAAGAATTACGCACCTTGAGTACGAAAACGGGGCAACTCACTGACAAAGCGGGTAATTTCGCCGATACCGGCAAAGACATGGGCGATATTCTGATACAAAAAACCTTGCCCAAAATGAATGCTCTGCTCACTGATTTACAAGCCACCTCGCGCGAAGTAAAAAGCACGGCTACTTTGCTGAAAAATAACCCGCAGTCATTATTATTCGGCACACCAACAGCACAACCCGCACCCGGTGAACCTGATTATGAGGAAGTCAAATGAGTCGCTTATTAATCGCTGTGCTGATGCTGCTGAATTCGGCGTGTAGTACAACCGCCAAAAATATTGCATTGCATGATTTTGGGGTAGTTGTTGGGGTTCGTGCCTCACCCCAACCTACGGACAAGACAAAAGCCGACATCAGTATAGACAGCCCCGCGTGGCTGGCGAATGACTGTATTCATTATCGTCTGCTCTATGCAGCACCCACCGAGTTACGCTGTTACAATCTGGATAAATGGATTGCCCCGCCTGCCGAATTATTTAAACAACAACTGCTGACCAGCGGTCAATTTTCCAAGCACCGTTTAAGTATTCACCTGCTTGATTTTGAACAACAATTCACTACCGCCCAACAAACACGCGTGGTAGTGAATGTTGTCGTTGATGTGTACGAAGCGGGTTCGGATCGTCTATTGACTACACAGGCATTTTATTTGCAACAAGCGAGCGCCACAGCTGACGCAACAGGTGCAGTGGCAGGTTTTGCGCACTTAACGCAACAGGCGGGTGATAAAATTCAGCAGTGGTTGATGACTGTGCATTAGCAGCAAACCAGTCGATTGTGCTATACAATGACACCTTTTAACCCTCATGAGATTTACCATGGATAACTACCCTGAAAGAACCTGTTCAATCGAACGTCTGGTCACGCACCCGAAATTAGTTGCCTCAGCACTGGCAGGAACGAAAACCGAACAGCGTCGTGACGGACTTTATGCGTATCCGAATGAAACCTTTGAACTGGATGGCGTAAAATTTATCGTCACCGATGTACAGCGTCAGCGTTTAGGCGACATGACCGATGCACACGCGCAAGCCGAAGGCTATCCCAGTTTAGCCATGTATAAAGACATTATCTTAAAAATGCACGCAGGCATGACATGGAACGATGACGGTCTGGCGTGGGTACACAGTTTTGCAATCGTAGCCCAGTAAAATACTATGTCACTGTTAGAATCATTCACTAAGAAAAAAGCCCTGACCACGGCAATTAATGACACCGTAAAAGCACGCGCAAGCGAAGGTGAAGCCGCAGATACTTTGTATAACGCGGCGTATCATCATTATGCCGACGTATTACTCGGCGATCCATTGCGTTCTGAAACCTTATACAACTGGGGTTTTGCCTTATTGCATCAGGCAAAAACCAAAACAGGTGATGAAGCCGTTAAGCTCTATCAAGAAGCGATTGCGAAATTTTATTTTTGTTTATTGCTTAACCCGTCTTATCTGGGTTCGGCGATTAATGTCGGCGTGGCTTTCATGGACTTGGCAAGACTGGAAGGCGTTGATTGTTATGATGAAACTTATTCAATGGCGAGAAATTACTTTGATAAAGCCAATGCTATTCAAGCAAATTCAGCCGCTTATAATATTGCCTGTATTCATGCCTTGCGCGACGAAAAACAAGCCTGTTTAGAAGCACTGGAAAATGCCAAAAACAGCGGCTATTTACCCGATGCCGAAGAAATTATGAGCGACCCTGACCTTGATAAAGCGAAAAATCAACTGTGGTTTGTGATGTTTATGAAGACATTGGACGAAGCATCGACAAGCGATGAAGCGGAAAATGAGGCATCAAGCGACACAGCTGAACAAGCAGCAGACGCAGAAACAAAGCTAGAAATAGAGCCAGAAACTCAAACTGACAGTACAGATGAGCCTGAGAGTCCTAAGGAATAATCAGCCTGCATCGGGACGCGCTTAAGCGCGTCCCAAATACATTAGCGGGCGCGTAACAACTCAGTGTCGGTTTGTTGTTTTATCCACAGCGCGAAAATAATAATTGCCCAGCCGCGCACCGCAATTTCAACATTCAAACACAGCGACAGAAACCAGCCAGCGGTTGACGGCCAGCCCATCCAAATCATAAAACCCATGACGACCGATAAAAAACCGCCAACGGAAGACAAAGCGGCGCGGGGCATTTGCAAGGCATAAATCAAGGTGACACGCACCACACCGCGCACAATCAGGTAGTTGGCAATCATCATACTAAAACGCGCAGGTTCTTCGGCGACACTCAGAATAATTAATGCCCCGATAACCGTATCCAATACGCCGACTTGCAGGTTTTGCAGAAAATCGCGGGTTTCTTCAGCCAGAAACGCATCAAGACACTCCACCAATCCCAACGCTAAAATCACCATACCACTGGCAGGCAGCCACGATAATTCTCTTGCCGATAAAATAATGACATTAGGGCGTACTGTACACACCAGTACCAGTGCGATGCCGATTAACATGATGACAATGCCCTGTGCCACTAAAGGTCGCCAATCCATTTCAAACCGCTCAGAGCGAAAAAAATTCTTAAAGGGTTTCATAATGCTGTTTTTTATAAGGTTTTGAATGCTTGAATCATAACACTATGCGCCCGATGAATAACACGCAGCTAATAAAGATTTCAATTTATCCAAACCCAAGTGGCGCATTAATTCAATATTGCGTTGTGGAATATTTTCAACATCGGGATAACTGCTCACCGCACGGTCAATACTGGTTTCGCGTAATAAATGCACCATTGGATAAGGTGAACGGTTGGTATAATTTTCAGGGTCATCCAGTTTTGCACCCTCAAAATAATAATCAGGATGAAAGCTTGCCAGTTGATACACGCCTTCATAGCCTTGGTCGATTAATAAATCTTCGGAAACTGCCACAAAATCCAGATAATCATCAAACGATTTAAACGCATTCGCATAAATCAATAGCGTGGTTTCAATAGCATTATCGTTATCGAGTCGCGCACATTCCTGTAGCAAATTCAATAAACAGGCTTCCGTATCGTAATCCTGCACCACGCTAAAACGAATACTGCCGCGTTCTTGCTCGCGTTTTGCAAACGGGCAGATATTGTGGGCAATAATAATGGAGCTTAACCATGTTTGCGTGGCGGTAATAAACGATTGTTCTGAGTTCACAGGGATTACTCCAAGGACAGAATAAAATCCCATTGCGCCTGACTGACAGGTATAATGGATAAACGATTGCCATTTTTTACCAGCGTAAAATCGGTCAATTCAGCTTTGGTTTTCAGTTCTTTCAGGCTGATAGTGCGGGCTAATTTTCTGACATAACGCACATCAACCCGCATCCAGCGCGGTTTAGTGGCATCACTTTTCGGGTCAAAATGTTTATCATCAGGATCAAACGCAGAGCAATCAGGATAACCTTCTTTGACCACTTCCATCATGCCGACGATACCCGCTTCCGTACAGTTGGAATGATAAAAAAACACCAAATCGCCTAGTTTCATGTCATCACGCATCATATTGCACGCCTGATAATTACGCACACCATCCCACGGTTCAGTTTGCTGTGGACGACTTGCCAAATCATCAATGCTAAACGTGTCGGGTTCGGATTTCATTAGCCAGTAGTTCATTATGGATTTCCGTAGTTGGTTTATTGTGGGAGAGGCTTTAGCCTCGTTTTCGAGGCTAAAGCCTCTCTCACACGAATGTTTTCTATTTTTAAAGCGATTGGACTCCACGCCGTTCTGCTTCCGTTTTTGCCACTTTATCACGCAAATACACAGGCGTTGCCAGTTCCACAGGCACGGCTAAACCTTGTTCAAAACCACGCACCCCTAAACGGGCAATCAGCGCGGCTCTGGGCAGATTGTCAGATTCATAATGATTCACGCGCCCTGCCAAGCGTTCCATTAACACATCGGCATACACGCCCCAGCCTGAACCAATCCCGACACCTGAACCCTCAACAGCACATTCCACTAAAGCGGCAGGAGTCACCGATTCATTACCCAGCAACTCTGCAAAACCCAGCGCGTCACGCTGATACACGCCCCAAAAAATTTCGTCCATGCGGGCATCTATCGCGGTAAATGCCAGCGTGTTATCGGTGCGGTCAAAAAATTCCTGTGCCATAGCCGCTAAGGTTGAGACGCACACCACAGGCAAATCCGCACCTAACGCAATCCCTTGAATCACGCCTGTGGCAATACGAATACCCGTAAACGACCCCGGCCCGCAGCCAAAGGCCAGCGCGTCTAATTCGCTGGGTTTTAATCCTGCTTCACGCATCAACTCATCAATCATCGGCAAAATCAGCTTTGTATGATGTCTGGGTGCAAGTTCAAAGCGTTCGCTTATAACACCATCCACATATAACGCGGCGGAACAGCCTTCAGTTGCAGTTTCTACGGCTAATAATTTCATTGTTTATTCTCTGGTTGGAAAAATGCCTGTACATCGGCAATATCACGGGTGCGGCGCATCGGCGGCACACTGTCTAAAAAAATCTGCCCGTAGGCTTTTTTTAATAATCGGGGGTCACATATCATCAGCACGCCTTTGTCTTCCACATCACGAATCAAACGCCCGATACCTTGACGCAAGGCAATCACCGCATTCGGCACTTGATAATCCATAAAGGCATTTTTGCCTTGTTGGGTCATGGCATCCAGACGGGCTTTTAACACGGGATCGAATGGCGAGGCAAACGGTAGTTTATCAATAATCACGCACGATAACGCCTCGCCGCGCACATCCACTCCTTCCCAAAAACTCGATGTACCTAACAATACCGCGTTACCCGCTGTTTCAAATTGTTCCAGCAAGCGGTTTTTCGACACCGTTCCCTGCACCAGCAACGGATAATCCAATTTATCTTCCAGCAAATCAGCGGCTTGTTTTAACGCGCGGTGGCTGGTAAACAGAAAAAATGCCCGTCCGCGACTGGCTTGCAACACAGGCAACGCAAACTCAACCAGACGGGGAATACAATCCACGTCATTCGGTTGCGGCAGGTTTTTCGGATGATAAAACAGGGCTTGCTTGGCAAAATCAAACGGACTTTCCCAACTGTCACTGGCGGCATCATTTAAACCTAAATTATGGGAAAAATGCTCAAAACGATTGGCAACACTGAGGGTGGCGGAGGTAAAAATCCACGTTGCTTGATGCTGACGCATAAAACTCTGAAATTCACTGGCGATGTTCAGCGGGGTGCGATTGAGCGTAAAGGTTCGTTTATGGATTTCGTACCAGCGTATCCATTTATTATCCGCAGGTTTCAGCATCAATTCCAGTTGCTGAATCAGCTCATCACTGCGTTTATAACAGGTTTCCAAGCCTTTGGTTTTTACCGAAGCGATTTTTAACTGCGCCGTCAGAGCTTCTAACTGCTTCTGTACGGCGGTCAACGCCGCCATTATTTTCGGATTGCTTTCAATGTCCTGCCACTCGCCGCGTTTTTGGTCTACGCCAAAGGCAAGGCGTAAATCTTTTACTTCGTGTTCCAGCGTTTCAGCGGCGGTGCGCAATTCAGGAATATCGGTGGCATCTTTAAAAAATTCTACCAGCGCGTCGGCTGCCAAATGATTGAATTGTTTTGCACCTACGGTCATGCCCAAAAAATTACTCGCGGTTTCTGCCAATTGATGCGCTTCATCAATAATCACCACATCGGCACTGGGTAATAATTCGCCAAAACCGCCGTCACGCAATGACCAATCGGCACACAATACATGATGATTGACCACCACAATATCGGCTTCTTTGGCTTTTTTACGCGCCTGCATTAAAAAACAGGTATCGTAATCATCACAATCCGAGCCTAAACAATTGTCCAGCGTAGACGTGGCGTTAAACCACACAGGCTCAGTATCGGCAACCGTTGCCATTTCCGCAATATCACCCGTGACGGTGCGTTTTGCCCAAGTGCTGATTTTTGCCAAGGCTTTGGCATCAAATTGACTGAAACCAATGTGTGAAGTCAGCGAATTAGCCAAGCGATAAGTGCAAAGATAATTTGCGCGCCCTTTTAATAAAGTAGCCACAAACGGCTGACCCAGTGCGCGGCGAATCAGCGGTAAATCTTTGTTAAACAACTGATCTTGCAGATTTTTCGTCCCTGTCGAAATAATCACTTTCTTACCCGACAAAATCGCAGGCACTAAATAAGCAAAGGTTTTACCCGTGCCTGTACCCGCCTCGGCGATTAAATGCTGTTGCTTGTCGATGGCGCGTTCAATCGCCTCAGCCATTTCCAGTTGCGCCGCTCGCGGCTGATAACCTTTGATTATGTTGGCTAACGCGCCGTCGGGTTTAAAAAATGCAGTGAGTGCTGTCAAGGAAGTCTTGCCGTGCTAAAAATAAAGTGTGCAGTGTAGGGCAGTAGGGCAAAGAATGCTAGATTGACGCGATACAATCAAGTTATGTAGGTTGGGTTGCATCTTTTCGCAACCCAACATTTACCAAAATTCGTTGGGTTGCGAAAAGATGCAATCCAACCTACGATGCTGGCATATTTATAAATAACACGCGATAAAGTGTTTACAATGCCTGTGATTCTTACTGATAGAGATTTTTATGCTAACGAAACTGTACAAAAAATATAACGCCACGCATTATCAAGATTTACCCCCTATCAATCCTTTAAGTTTTATTTTACGCAAGGCTGAACTGTGTCTTGACTTAACAGTATCAGAATGGAATTGGTTGAAACAGCACGGACTTTCTGAAACGATAGAAATAATTAAAAATCAGGAAAATTATAGAATTTCTTTATATAAAGAGATTCATCAGGAGGCTATAAAATTAAGAGAAAATAGGTTTGTACCGTTTTACATTATCAAACAAACGGATACCACAGAGAGTCTTATTGATTCAGGAAGAGCGTTCATTTTATACAAAGTTAATGCAGAACAAAGACTTGAGGTTAATGAATTATATTTTGTTAATCAAGATTATCATCGGTTCTTAGATGTTAAAGACTTTAACGATAGAATACAAAAACATGGCATAACCGAAAACATTCCGTTTGATGCTAATGCGAAAGTTATCCTAGCAAAATTAGAAAACCAAACGCCGTTTTCTGCCACTGACATTAAATGGCTTTGCACTCACAACGCTTATTCTTTTTTAACACCGCTACAAAATCAGTTCTCTCGATTACAAAACAAATACAAGGCAATCGTGCAGGGTGTAAACACCGTTAGCCCTCTTATGCTTTGTCACATTCTGCAAAAACTTGATGAAAACACGCTGTTAAATGAAATTGAAATTGGCTATCTAAAAGCAGCAGCCTTTACTGAAACGCTGGAAATTGTACAGCAAATCGAATTTTCTACTCTCAAAGTCAAATATCACGCTACGCAAATTCAAGACGATGACATTAATCATCACCTTTTCAAAGTGTTAAAAAAACTGGAAGCGGGTTTACCCTTACCTGAGCCAGATATTAATTACTTAAAAAATCGTAAATTATTCGAAACCGTTAAGTTTGTTTACCAAAAAGAGACAGATAGCCTTATTCGCAAAATTGAACAAGGACACGGTTTAAGACCAGAGGATGTTATTTGGTGTAAAGCACATCAATGTGAAGACATTATTTTCACATGGTTGAAAAAAGATTACGCGATTAACTATCGTCAAGACACGTTAGAAAGTCCTCTGTATGCTATTTTAAAAAAGCTACAAACGGGTAATCGCTTAACTGATGATGACGTGGTTTGGTTAAAAACTGAGGAATTATTAACACCAGCCACCAGAAAAATATACCTCGCTCATCACGCATTAGAAGCACAATTTTATGAAAACGAATTTCAGCGTACCAAAAAAGGTCACTGGAATTTGGTCAACGCAAGTGCGCATTGGCGCAAGGCAGAAAAACCACAACAGGCTTTAAAACAAACTCATAATTTGGATTTCAAGCAAATCAGGGAAACCAAATTATTATCTGCATTGCTCACAACAAGAGGCGGCGCATTACGCGATATAGAGCGTCTTGACGAAGCCGAACAATGCGCACTTGAAGCCATTAAATATTTTCCAGATAGCCATAATCCTTATACTTTAATGGGCGCGTTGTGCTACGACACTGGACGTTATGACGAAGGCGATAGATGGTTTGAAGAAGCTATTAAACGTGATGCGAAACTTCAAGGCCAAGACGCGGAAATTAAACGTATTCTACTCAAAAAGAAAGACCAAGAGCGTGAAGGGTTGATTGACTACCTGTTAAAAAAAGACCGTTATCGTTTCGCTTGGGCGGACAAGTTTAGACGTAATAAACCAGCCCTGTAAGGTACGCTGTGCGTACCTTGTCCATGAATACCCGTTACACTGTGGATTTGGAATCTTTTTGGTACGCGCAGCGTACCCTACCTTATTAAGCTACACTTTCGCTTGTTGCTTACGTTGATAAGCGGCAAGTTGTTCTTCTGTGGCTTCGAGTTGGAACTGGTCTTTCCATTCGCTGTAGGGCATCCCGTATACTTGTTCTCTGGCTTGTTCGTAGTTCATGTCAACACCGCGTTCTTCGGCGGCGGCAACCAGCCATTTTGCTAAGCAGTTGCGACAAAAATCTGCCAAAACCATTAGCTCGATGTTCTGTACTTCGGTATGTTGTTGTAAATGACTGACCAAGTGGCGGAAGGCGGCCGCTTCTAATTCGGTTTGTTTGTCCATGAGGATGCTCCAAAAATAACGAAGCATTCTAGCAGAAACACTCAGGCTATCATGTACATTAACGGGTAAAAATTTTACAATGATGAGTAAGTAAGTAACTATGTATCAGTTTTCAGGAATATGACTGCCAACCCTTGAAGGACTGGCAGTCATTTATCATCTAAAACTTTTTCACCCTTAGTTAGATTACTCGTATTGAAAAATCCTGATTCAGCCATAATTCAGGGCTGATGACTGAAACGCCTTCCTCTTGCCCAATAACGCGCTAACATCGCCATTCCAAAACATTTATGAAACAACTTTTAGAATTTTTCCCTATCCTGTTATTTTTTATTGCGTTTAAAGTGTATGACATCTACGTCGCTACGGCGGTGGTGATGATGGCAACCATTATTCAGGTTGCGTTCATGTGGTTTCGCTATCGTAAAGTAGAAACCATGCAATGGGTGACGCTGGGATTGGTTGTAGTAATGGGTGGTGCAACGCTGTATTTTCAGGATGAAGCGTTTATTAAATGGAAATTTTCTATTATTGAATGGTTATTCGGCTCGGTATTTTTGGGTAGTCAATTCATCGGCAAAAAACCGTTTATTGAACGCATGATGTCGGACAATATGGTATTGCCGCCTGAAATTTGGACACGGTTAAATTTAGCGTGGGCAAGTTTTTTTATCGGTGTGGGTTTTCTCAATGTGTATGTGATGTATAACTACGCAACCGATGACTGGGTGTATTTTAAAACCTTTATCGCACCTGCGCTGATGCTGGCGTTTATCGTGGTACAAATGGCGTTTTTATATAAATACATTCCTGATCCTAACGAAACGACTGAAACAGAGGAATAATTGATGCTATACGCTATTATCAGCGAAGATGTCGCCGACAGTCTGAGCAAAAGACTGGCGGCAAGACCTGCTCATCTTGAACGATTACAGGCTTTGCAAAATGAAGGACGCTTGCTGTTAGCAGGCCCTCATCCTGCAATTGACAGCGAAAACCCAGCAGAAGCGGGTTTTACGGGCAGCTTGATTGTTGCAGAATTTACTGACTTGGTCGCCGCACAGCAATGGGCAGTGGCTGATCCTTACATAGATGCGGGTGTTTATGCCCGTGTCACTGTTAAACCCTTTAAAAAGGTCTTTCCTCAATGACAACCGATACAATCAGACGTTTACTTACCGAAGCGATTAAACCAGACACATTAGAAATTATTGACAATAGCGCGGCTCATGCAGGTCATGCGGGCGCACGCAGTGGCGGCGGTCATTACAATGTCACTATTGTTGCCGAGATGTTTGAAGGTAAAAGTTTAGTGCAACGCCACCAATTAATTTATCAAGCCTTGGGCGATATGATGAAACAACAAATTCATGCCTTAGGCATTAATGCTCTCTCACCTTCTGAAGAATAAGGATTAAACCCATGAAAAAAAAGCTCGTTTCTCTGCTGGTTGCAGGTACTGCTCTGATTGCTGGTTGTGACAAAGGCTCAGCACCTGCTAACGGCACTGCACCTGCTGCCAGCTCGTCATCTGTTGTCGTTGATAAAGCGGATGCAGTTGCGGTTGTAAATGGTCAGTACATCGCTAAATCAACACTGGCTGATCTGGAAAAAGAAATTGCGGTACGCGGTCAAGGTCAAACCTTTCCTAAAGAAAAACTGATTGAAGAATTGGTACAACGCCAGTTATTGATTCAGGATGCTCTGCAAAAGAAATTGGATCAATCACCTGAAGTGGTCGATCAACTTGAAAGTGCCAGAAACACCTTATTAACTCAAGCAGACCTGCAAAACTATTTAAAAACCAATCCTGTTACTGATGCAGACCTGAAAGCCGAATATGACAGCAAAGTAGGTGGTTCAAATGCAACGGAATACAAAGCCAGCCAAATTTTGGTTAAAGATGAAGCCGAAGCTAAAAAACTGATTGCTGATTTAGACAAGGGCGCGAAGTTTGCTGATTTGGCGAATAAACATTCTCTGGATGCGAAAGAATCACAAAACGGCGGTGAATTAGGTTGGTTTGCGGCTGGACAAATGGTTGAACCGTTCTCGGAAGCAGTGGCTAAATTGGAAAAAGGCAAATACTCCAAAGAGCCTGTTAAAACCCAGTTCGGTTATCACATCATTTTAAGAGAAGATTCACGCGCCCAAACGCCACCTCCGTTTGATGCCGTTAAAGAACAATTCAAACCACAGTTAGAACGCAAAAAAGTCAAAAAAATGGTCGAAGAAATGCGTAAACAAGCAAAAGTGGAAATTTTAGTTCCGTTGACAGAAGACAAACCAGCGGCGGCTGAACCGGCACCCGTTGCAGAAGACAAACCTGCCGCTGTTGAAGAAGCGGGTACAGCGAAACCAGCTGAACCTGCTAAAGCAGAAGCCGCACCTGCCAAGCACCACGACACTATCCCAGTAAAACCAGAACATAAAGACAAAAAAGAAGACAAGAAAGGCGATAAAAAATAAGTCGCTGGCTTGATAAAGACCTGACAGGTGTTTAACACCTGTCAGGTCTGATGATTAAATAATTTTTTCCAGATACTGCACAATAAACTGCACAGTACGGTTGCCTCGGTACTCGTTAATATCCAGTCGATAAGCGGCGTGTGTCTGCCGTAGACCTAACCATTTTTCAGGTTGGTCGATAGAAAAGGCAATCGCATCAATCAGTAGCTGTCCGTCAGGCTTTCTCAGCACTAATTTAAGATGCCGCTGTCCGACAATTCGCGCCTGAATCACATCAAATATACCGTCAAAAATGGGTTCTGGGAATTCTTGTCCCCACGGCCCTGCGTTTTGTAACAGCTCGGCAAATTCCACCGTCATGTCCTGCTCGCTCAATTCACCATCGGATAATACTTTTTGTTCTAAATCCACATGAGCCAATCGTTTGGCAACCATGTCATCAAACGCCAGCGCAAACGGGGGATAATCGTGCATTTTTAAACTTAAACCCGCCGCCATTGCATGACCGCCGAACTTACTGAGCAACTGCGGATGCAGACTAGCAATGTCGCTTAGTACGTCACGAATATGCACGCCGGTAATGGAACGTGCCGAACCTTTGATTAAATCGTCGCCAGCAGGCGCAAAGGCAATCACAGGGCGATGAATACGGTCTTTGATGCGTGATGCCAGAATGCCGATAACGCCTTGATGCCACGTTTTATCGTATAAACACACGCCCGCAGGCAAATGCCGCTCATCCAGCGGTTTCATTTCTGCAAGATAACTGATGGCTTGTTGTTTCATCACGCCCTCCACTTCGCGGCGATCCTGATTAAATTCATCCAGTTGTGCGGCGAGTTCTTTTGCCAGTTGCGGGTCGTTAGTCAATAAGCATTCAATGCCTATCGCCATATCATTCATGCGCCCTGCGGCATTTAATCTGGGGCCGAGCGAAAAACCGAAATCAGTCGCGCTCATGGTCTGATAATTTTTGCCTGAGACTTCAATTAATGCCATTAAACCTGCGTGCGCCCGTCCTGTGCGGATGCGTTGCAATCCTTGATACACCAAAATGCGATTGACCTGATCCAGTGCTACCACATCGGCAACCGTGCCTAAGGCGACATAATCCAATAACTGCGCAAGATTGGGTTCGGCGACCTGCTGTTGTTCAAACCAGTGCAGTTCCCGCAAGCGGTTGCGCAGTGCCAGTAACACATAAAACATCACGCCCACGCCCGCTAATGCGCCGCTGGGGAATTTGTCATCAAGCAGATTAGGATTCACAATCGCATCAGCTTCGGGTAATTCAGCGGGCGGTAAATGATGGTCGGTTACCAGCACGGTGATACCTGCATCTTTCGCCGCTTTTACGCCGTCTACGCTGGAGATGCCGTTATCGACGGTGATAATAATATCAGGAGTTTGCAGTTTAACCAGTTCGACAATTTCAGGCGTTAAACCGTAGCCGTATTCAAAACGATTCGGCACAACAAAACTGACATGGTTCGCACCCAATAATTGCAAGCCTTTAATCGCCACCGCACAACTGGTCGCCCCGTCTGCATCAAAATCGGCGACGATGCACAGTCGCTTTTGGTCTTTAATCGCGGTGATTAATTGCTCCACCATCTCCGTCATCCCTGATAGCAACCAAGGGGAGGGCAGTTTAGCGAGACTTCTATCTAATTCTGTCTCGGTACTTAAGCCTCTGGCGGCATAGATACGCGCTAATAGGGGGTGAATATCGCCGAATTGAACCGCTTTTTTGCTGACGGGGCGTTGCGTGATGACTTTTTTAATACCCTGATAATACATAATGGCTCAACCAGTTAGTGGGATAAAGAGCGTAGTAAATTGGCATAATCTTCGGCGATTTTCATGTCCGATTTTTTCAGCTCAGCCACTTTTTTACAGGCATTGATAACGGTGGTGTGATCGCGTCCGCCAAAGGCATCACCGATAGCGCATAAGCCTTGTGTGGTGAGTTCTCTGGCTAAACACATGGCGATTTGTCGTGGTCTGGTGACGGGTTGACTACGGCTTTTGGACAATAAATCGGCGACGCGAATTTTGTAATAATCCGCAACGGTTTTTTGAATATTGTCGATATTAACCAGTTTATCCTGTAAAGAAATTAAATCGTGCAGGGCTTCTTTAGTAAATTCGATGGTGATGTCACGCCCCGTAAATTGCGCGTTGGCAATCACTCGGCGCAATGCACCTTCTAAATCACGCACATTGGACGGAATGCGTTTGGCAATAAAAAACGCCACTTCTTGTGGCAGATGGATATTTGACTGCGCGGTTTTTTTCAGCAAAATAGCGGCGCGGGTTTCCATGTCGGGCGGTTCAATGGATACGGGCAATCCTGAACCGAAACGCGATTTTAACCGCTCTTCCAGTCCGACGATTTCTTTCGGGTACTTGTCGCAGGTGAGAACCACCTGATGTTTTCTATCCAATAACGAATTAAAGGTATGAAAAAACTCTTCTTGCGAGCGTTCTTTGCCCGCAAAAAACTGAATATCGTCAATTAACAGCACATCAATGGCACGGTAATATTCCTTAAATTTCCCGATAGCATTTTGCTGTAAGGCTCTGACCATATCCTGTACGAATTTTTCTGAATGCAGATAAACAACGGTGGCAGACGGATTATTGGCGACAATGGCATTGCCGATAGCGTGCATTAAATGGGTTTTGCCCAAGCCTGAACTGCCGTAAATTAATAATGGGTTGTAGGCTCTGCCGATATTTTCAGACACTTGCAATGATGCGGCTCTTGC
Source organism: Methylococcales bacterium (assembly GCA_030693155.1). Lineage (GTDB taxonomy): Bacteria > Pseudomonadota > Gammaproteobacteria > Methylococcales > Methylomonadaceae > UBA4132. The sequence goes on along the minus strand of JAUYBJ010000026.1, from coordinate 26,744 downwards.
CAACTGATTGGATTTGCCTTCGACAAAATTATCAAAGGTAAAGGCTTTGTTCAGGAAATTAGGCCCTGCTTTTTTCGGTTCAGCGTCCTGTTTGCCGGTTTTTTTAGTGGCAGTCACTGCGGTAGGAGGTGCAGAACTTTTGGAGCCGATTTCCAGATTTAAACTCATTGTGCCATTAGAAAACTCCCGAACAGAGGTCTCTATTTTGGCAAAATAATGTTCTTTGACCCAGTCCAGTACAAAACGATTGGGTGCGAGTAATTTAATCTGAGTGGCATCTTCTACCGACTGAAGCGGGCGTATCCATGTACTGAAGTCTGAACTGGGTATTTCATTTTCAAGTTTAGCAAGACAGTTGTTCCAGATTGAATTCATGTGCAGTCGATAATAGTTCGATGGGGTGTGGCGTACCACTATACCGTAATAAAACATTACACTACAGAATTGACAGTGTGCATGGATTATTTTATCATCGGCAGTCTTTTTTATCCGTTTTTGTTAAAACTCATCTGTAGGCTCATAGTAAAATGAAAAGAACATACCAACCAAGTAAAATCAAACGTGCAAGAACTCACGGCTTTCGTGCCAGAATGGCAACTGTCGGCGGTCGTAACGTCATTAAAGCGCGTAGAGCGAAAGGTCGCGCACAGTTAACGCGTGTGTGAAACAGCCACTTTTAGTTTTTCCCCTCAGTGCCGGTTAAAAAAACCGGCTGAGTATAAAAAAGTGTTTGCTAAGCCTGTAAAATCCAGTGACCAATATTTTACCCTGTTAGCCATTCAAAATGATTTAGATCATTCACGGCTAGGCTTAGCGATAGCTAAAAAAAATATACGAAAAGCAGTGCATAGAAATATTATTAAACGTACTGTCAGGGAAAACTTTAGGTTACAAGAAAATCTGGGTAATATAGATATTGTCGTTTTGGCTCGTAAAGAGGCAATCGGTGTGCCGCTGGAATTATTAAGAAAGTCTTTGGAAAAGCATTGGCTTAGGTTGGTCGCCCGATGCGCTTCGCACTCATAGCACTGATAAAATTTTATCGGTACTTTATTAGCCCTTTACTTGGGTCTAACTGTCGTTTCTATCCAAGTTGCTCTCATTATTCGCTGGAAGCACTGACACGCCACGGCACTGTTATCGGCCTCTATCTCACACTCAGAAGATTATTAAAATGCCATCCCTTCCATGAAGGCGGCATTGATCCTGTTCCAGAAAAATTTGGTAAAAAGAATGGATAACATAAGATTTATACTCGTCGTTACGTTTGCAATGCTTGTTTTTATGTTGTATCAAGCTTGGCAAATTGATTATGGCCCCAAACCACCCGCCGCAGAAATAGCCAGTACCGCTATTAATGTCGATGACCTGCCCAGTACCACAGGCGGCACAACCGCAGAAGGCGGTAGCAGTGAACAGCCAGCAGGTTCTGTGCCTTTAACTGCCGCAGTCGTTGCCAAAACCAGTACCATCAAAGTTAAAACCGATGTTATCGCTTTGGAAATTGATCCGCAGGGCGGCACGATTTTAAATCTGGACTTGCTCAACTACCCTGTTGAAAAATCCAATACCACCGTTGACTACTTACGCAGTTTAGTGGGTATGTCGGTTGCAGAAAAAAACACCGCACCTGTCAGATTGTTTAACAGCGATGCAGAAAAATTATTTCTTGCGCAAAGTGGTTTTATTACTGAAAAAGAATCTGCCACCGCACCTAATCACTACAGCGTATTTACTGCCGCACAAGACAGTTACACCTTGGCAGACGGGCAAGAAAGCCTATCCGTACCATTAACATGGACAGACAATAATGGCTTGACAGTCAGCAAAGTATTTACCTTTACACGCGGTAGCTACGCAATTGCGCTGGAGCAAAGCATTAAAAACAACACAGGAAAAATGTGGACGGGCAGACAATACAGCCAATTATTGCGCGTTCCTAATACCGAAGACAAGGGCAATATGCTCACAGGCGGTATGAGAGCGTATGACGGCGGTGTTGTTTATACTGACAAAAATAAATACCAAAAAATCAGCTTCGATGACATGAGCGAAGAGAATCTTAAAGTCGCCACTAAAGGCGGCTGGACGGCAATGATTCAACATTATTTTGCGTCGGCATGGATTCCACCTGCGGATCAGGAAAATAATTTATACACCGATGAATTAAAAGACGGTCGCTATTTAATCGGCTCTTATTCGCCGTCGATTAATGTCCTGAACAACACTGAGACCAAATTTTCCGCACAATTATATGCTGGGCCGAAAATTCAGCCTGTCATGGAAAAAGTAGCGACAGGTCTGGAATTAACCGTTGATTACAGTGTACTGACTTTTGTCGGCAAACCTATTTACTGGTTACTGGACAAAATTCACAGCTTTATAGGCAACTGGGGACTGGCTATCATCGGCGTTACTTTATGTATAAAACTGTTATTTTTCCCGCTGTCACAAGCCAGTTTTAAATCAATGGCGAAAATGCGCAAAATTCAACCGCGTTTGAAAGAACTGCAAGAGCGTTTTGCCGATGACAGACCGCGTTTCAACACTGAAATGATGGCATTGTACAAAAAGGAAAAAGTGAATCCATTGGGCGGCTGTTTACCCATATTGGTACAAATTCCTGTCTTCATGGCATTGTATTGGGTATTGAGTGAAACCGTTGAATTCCGTCAGGCACCGTTCATGTTATGGATACAAGATTTATCCATACAAGACCCGTTCTATGTGTTGCCGGTTATTATGGGCATTACCATGAAAATTCAGCAAGGTCTCAATCCCGCACCGATTGATCCTATTCAGGCGAAAGTCATGAAAATGTTTCCTATCGTGTTCACTATATTCTTCCTGTTCTTCCCTGCGGGTTTAGTGCTGTACTGGGTTATCAACAATACTTTGTCGATTATTCAACAAACCATCATCACCAAGCAAATAGAAAAAGAAGTGTAACGGCTTTTTGGTCTACTAAAACAAGCCCAAACCTCCGAGGTTTTTAAAATCTCGGAGGTTTTTTCATATTGAGGCATGATAATGTTAAAAAATACCGATACCATCGCCGCTATCGCCACACCCTCAGGTAACGGTGGAGTCGGCATTATCCGCATCTCAGGCGTGTTAGTTGCCGATATTGCCCGTCAATTGCTCAATAAACCGATAACACCACGCCACGCCGTGTACACCTCGTTTCTCGATAGCGACGGCAGTATTATTGATTCAGGCATCGCCCTGTATTTCCCCAATCCCCATTCCTACACAGGCGAAGACATCCTTGAATTGCAAGGACACGGCGGCGCAGTGGTGCTGGATATGGTATTACGCCGCGTTATCAGTCTGGGCGCGAGGCTCGCCAATGCAGGTGAATTCACCGAACGCGCATTTTTAAATAACAAACTGGATTTAGCCCAAGCCGAAGCGGTTGCCGACCTCATCACCAGCAGCACCGAACAAGCAGTGCGTTCCGCACAAAAATCCATGCAGGGGGTATTCTCCGAGCAAATCAACCAACTGGTTGAAGAACTCACCGAACTGCGCATTTATGTAGAAGCCGCGATTGATTTTGTCGATGAAGAAATTGATTTTCTCAGTGATGGCGTGGTTGAAAATCGCCTTATTCGTTTATTAGAGCGACTTGAACACATCCAAAAAACTGCCAATCAAGGACGCTTACTGCATGACGGTATGACCATCGTACTCGCGGGCAAACCCAACGCAGGTAAGTCCAGCTTATTGAACGCACTGGCAGGACATGAAGCCGCTATCGTTACCGATATAGCGGGTACAACGCGCGACGTATTGCGCGAACGTATTCAGCTGGATGGAATGCCGCTGCACATCATCGACACCGCAGGCTTGCACGACAGCGATAACGCTATCGAACAGGAAGGCATCCGCCGCGCGTGGGCAGAAATTGAAAAAGCCGACAAAATTCTGCTGTTGATTGATGCCAGAGAAACCGAAGATCCCGAATTACTCGCCTCATTACCCGCCCATATCGACATCACCAAAATCTACAACAAAATTGATTTACTGGGCATCACACCAGCAATTAAACACCATGAACATCAAAGCGACATCTACCTGTCCATCAAAACAGGGCAGGGCATGGAACTGCTCACTGAACACCTGAAACAAAGCGTGGATTTCAATGCCAACACTGAAAACGTGTTCATCGCCCGCAGACGGCACATCGAAGCCTTAAATCAAGGTTATGAATCCGTCACCCGTGCCTTATCGCAACTACAAACCAGCTTGGCAGGTGAATTGGTTGCCGAAGATTTAAAGCAAGCGCAAAATGCCCTCGCTGAAATCACAGGACAGTTCAGCTCTGATGATTTACTGGGCAAAATATTTTCCAGTTTTTGTATCGGCAAGTAGTTGGTTGGTTGTGGTTTGCGGGTCACTACCATTAATTTAAGCCGTTCGTGCTGAGCTGTGAGCTTGTCGAACAGTCGAAGCATGAACGGCTTAACTTCGGGACTGGAATTTTTCCATTCACCCTTCGACAAGCTCAGGGCGAACGGAAAAATCCTTAACTTAATGGCAGTGATGAGTCGCGTGGGAATGCACACTGTGGGAGTGGCTTTAGCCACGATTATCGTGGCTAAAGCCACTCCCACAATTCTGTAAAAATCCTTAACTTAATGGCAGTGGGTTTGCGGGTAGGCTATAGTTGGTTACACTCGTAAATTGCGGTCAGTGCCAACACTTCAGTTGTGGTTTGCGGGTAGGCTATAGTTGGTTACACTTAATGCTGTATGAGGTCGCGTTAAAACCTAGTTGTGGTTTGCGGGTAGGCTATAGTTGGTTACACTCTAAGCCCGCTATCAACACACCCCCGACAGGTTGTGGTTTGCGGGTAGGCTATAGTTGGTTACACTAAATTGCAAACTGGCAAGCAATGGCGACTTGTTGTGGTTTGCGGGTAGGCTATAGTTGGTTACACTTATTGATGAATTGAACAGTGGGGAATATAGGTTGTGGTTTGCGGGTAGGCTATAGTTGGTTACACTCTATAGACACGACCATAAGGACTTAGACGGGTTGTGGTTTGCGGGTAGGCTATAGTTGGTTACACTAAGAGATAGCGAAGGGCAATGGTATGAGGTGTTGTGGTTTGCGGGTAGGCTATAGTTGGTTACACTAGCCCTCTCATAACCAGTTGTTTTTTCTAAATAAACTGTCACTTTTTTGTTTAAAAAAGTGACAGTTGTTCAGGTGGCAATTCTGTTTCTTTGCGAAAATTTCCATAAAAAACCTGCATTCTGCCAAACTGTTTATCGGTTATTTTGATAATCCTCACTTCACCATCGGGCGGTAAGTCGGCTTTGATGCGTTGCACATGAGCGTCCGCATTTTCTTCACTGGCACAATGCCGTTTATAAACCGAATACTGCATCATGGTAAAGCCGTCTTTAAGCAAATGTTCACGAAAAATCGTGTATTGTTTTCTGGCTTCTGCGCTGTCGGTCGGTAAATCAAACATAACAATTACCCACATGGTATTTAAGCCTCCAAAAATCATCGGTTAAGGTCTCACTATTTTAGGGTAGTTCAGGGTGATGCGGCGGTCTTCAAAGGCGCGTTTTAACTGCGCCATCAAGTAATGACAGGCGACCATCAAGGGCATGGTTTGCTGCTCCCATTCTACGGTTTCGGATAATAAATTCAGTAGCGGTATTTTGTTTTCCCTGTTGATGTCCAGCGTGGCATGGTGTTGTGCTATTTGATAAACGCGATAATCAATCCACGGTCTGAACGGTTCCATTAAATCATCCGCCAAACACAGCCCGTTGTACTGGTTGTGATGGTGCAAGCCCAGCGCGGGATGCAAGCCGCTGCCGACAATGGCGCGTGCCACCATTGCCCGCATGATGGCATAGCCATAATTCAATAGGCTGTTGATACCGTCTAATTCCACATCACGCCTAAAGTCATTACCAAACAATAACCGCCAATAATGTTGTGCGGCTTGGGCTTCTAAATTGTCGGGATCACCTGTTTTAACGTTGTCCGCCAGTCGTTCTAATGGCTTGTAAGGCTTATCCAGATTTTTTAAGGTGTGCATTTGTTGGGTGATTTTTTGTTTAACCACTTGTTGCCACAGCCGTTTTTTAGTTGCTAGGCTGACGTTCAGTTGTTGCTGTAGTATTTTACTGTGCAGCGTGTTGCCTTCACTAATAGGCAGTAACACGGAATAAGGCAAATGGCGTTCATCACAGAATACCAGCACGACGTTATTCTTCTGACAGGCAATAATGACTGCCTGAGTGATAACAATCGCGGGGTGTTGCAGGATGACTACGCCTAAATCTTCTATCGGCAGTCGGGCGATGGCTGTGCCGTTTCTGTCCAGCAACAGTTGTTGATGGTTGGCGTGTAAATAGGTGGCTTCGCTGGTGTCTATGATGCGTTTTATCATGGGGCTTGCGCCCATGTTAAATTATTGGTTGCAGGAGTCAAAAATCATGATTTTTGACTCCAAAATAGAACACTTTCACAGTCTCTTTAGAGACTGTGAAAGTGTTCATGTGGGAGAGGCTTTAGCCTCGCTTTTCGGGGCTAAAGCCCCTCCCACATTATATAAAAACAATGACTTACAAAATTCAAAAATTGTTTTGTGAGTTATTTTTATAATACTTTCACAGTCTCTTTAGCTATTGGCTGGAAAACAGCTAACGCTGGTTTTACTCCGTCAGCTTACCAATCCCATTGACACTGTGTTTTTGTAATTGCCAAGTGATGAATGATTTTTCGTTGACCGTCAAATGTAAACCTTCGGATTTATCGTCCAATTTAGCGGCAGTATGTAAACGAAACATTATCATATTGACCCCAGCATCTAGCTTCTGCACCCGATAGTAGACGCGCCGCCCGTCTTTTTCCACACTCACCAAGTCATTGATATGCAGAGCCATGATAAAACCATAAGCCGCGCCGTGGTCGGTTTTGATAATTGCCTCCTTGGGCATTTTTATGCCTTTGGCACGGTGCGAGGCTTCCATCATGGTGACAAACTGCCCTGAATACGCGCCTGTTTCCTGATGCCTGATAATTTCTACATGATGCAGATTGCCGAATGCCAGCCATTTGAATACCTTGCCCTGCCTGTCTTTTACGCCAAATTTAGTTTTGTTCAGCTTGTCCAGCGTGGTTTTGGATTGCAGAATGCGTACCCGTTTAATCGGGGTTTTGCCGTCTTTGTGCAGTACGGTGATGTTTTCCGCAAACGCAGTTTTGGGGTTGTTGTTATGACGGGCAAGGTGTTGTTGTACCTGTTCTTTTACGCGGTCGTCGATGATTTTATCGACTTGGGTAAAACTGGCATCGAGGTTTTTACGATGTACATTACCCAGACCATGAATAAAACCCGCGCCTGTGACTTCGTGCAGTTCGCCTGATAATTTGCGTTGCGGGGTGTGGGCGATAATCACTTGCTCTAAAGCGATTTCTAAATCTTCGCGCAAATGATGCCAAGGCGGGTCTATATGTACGTCTCTCATGCTCAGTTCTGAATGTCTGCGCTCCAAGTCATTAGCGACATACACTAGGGTTTGATAGAGTTTTCTATCAACACAGGCGATTACTACGGCATCAATCGCATGGTGGCGGTGGTCGGTGCGGTCTTTGTTATCCGTTTCTCCGATTAAGTTATTCAGTCCCCATTGATGCCTGAGCCACGCGGTAGTGATGCCTTTGCTGACGGAAATATCCGCACCCAATTCGGCTAGATAGCTTTGTGCTAAGCGGCTGATGTGGCGGGTGTCGTTGAGTTGGGTGCTGATAAAATCACGCTGTTGTAACTCGCTTGCCGTGATAGAAAAACGCGCCTGTTTACTTTTGTGCAGGGATTTCAGGCGGTGGCGTATTTGTTCCCATTTATCCGTGTGTGTCCGCTAAATGCCTCTTTGGGGGTGCGTTGTCCTTTGTAGTGGTTTTCACTGGCAAAACACACGACTTTGTTCATGTAGGAGTCATCCAGCGATTGACTGTAAGGCAGGATGTGGTCGATCTCTATTTGTGCGCTGAACAGTTGTGCGAGGGTGATGGATTTGCCGCTGTAAATACAGGTTGCTTTTTGTTCCTGGCATAAGCGGTATTTGAGCTTGTCGGTTTTGCCCGCTTTTTGTGATAAACCCAGTTGCGGGGTTCTTTGGGCTTCTTCTTTATAGGCTTGTTGTGCGTCTTCGTTGGCTTTGGTGTTGCGCTTTTGTTGTTTGATGTAGTCCTGATAGCGTTGGGTGTTCATTTCCAGATCCCGCGCCATTTCTATACGAATCGCAGCGGGTTTGCCGTATTCGGCAATAATAGCGTTAATCACGCGCCGTAATTCATGGAGGGCTTTGTTGACGATGGGGTTGGTGGTTTCGGGCGGTGTGCCGAGGTTGTCGGCGGGTGTTATGTCCTGCATTTCATAACCATAACCCGCACCGACTCGTGCAGCGGAATAAATCTGCCCTTGTTGTAAAAATGGCAGTAATTTGTTGATGGCTTTCAAAGACAGATTGCTATGCCCTGCTTCAAATTCCACTAAACACAGTTGTACGGCGGTGTGTGGTGATAATCGCCAGTGGGTTATCAAACGGTTTTTCAGTACCGATTTTTTGGTGATGGTGAGCAGGTCTTCTACTAATGCTAGTTGTTGGGCGTTGTCGTAACTGTCCCAGTCGGGTAGCTGTTTGCGAATGTCACAGGCGGTGAGATTGCCTTTTAACTTTTTACTGCCGTTTTCCAGGTTGAATTCTACGCCTTTTAACTGCAATGCTTTTTTTATACCCGCAAAACTGACGTGGGCAGTGCTTTCAAACAGCGTTATCAGCCTGTGTTTTTCTTCGCTGGTGAGTGTCGTTGTTATGCCTGAATGGTTGATGTATTGCAGGTTGTTGATGTCTTGCAGATAGCGAAAACGCTGGCATTCCAGTCTGGCAATTTTGGCGCGTTTGTTTTTCGGCTCAAGTGAGCATTGTCCTACGCGGTCGCTGTTCAATTTTAACGGGCGTTGCTTGAAAATAATGTCTGCCAGCTGTTCTTTGACCGTATCCGTTAAAACCGCATGATGCTGGCTTTGTTGTTGCCAGATTAGATTTAATTCGTCACGGTACATTTGCCGGTCGGTGCGTAAATGCCCGCCGTTTCTGATACGGTTGCGCTGGCAGTCATGCACATCTAATGAGGAGAGGTATTCGCCAAGGGTGCGATAACCTGAATCAGTGATAGCGGCTCTTAACTGGCTGATGTCCGCTTTAAAACTGGTTTCTTCTTTTGCCTGTTCGTTACTGGTGTCGGCTTCGGCTTCCAATTCTGCCAATACGTCCTGCACATCGGGATCATCAGCCATATCGCCCAGCAGAATTTTACGATTGCTTAAAAAACCGCGCAGCTGTACCAAGTGAAGAAACACGCGCCCCAATTCAAACGGTGTGAGCGCGTGGTCTAGTGCTTTGGCGCGTAAGGTGTAAGGGTTGCCTAAACCGTTGAGGATTTTTTCAGGTTCAGGATTATGTATGAGTTCAGGCGGTAATAGTGTGAGCTTGATAAGATAATTGAGCATTCGCAATTTACGTCTGGCGCGGCGTTGAGTAACGCGTCGCGTTAATCGGGCATTGCGGCGTTTTACGTTTTTGGGTACGGGTGTTTTTTCTTCAACGGCTTTGGTAAAAATCCGACTGCCAATTTGAATAATTTTGTCGGGCTTGCCCTCGTGTGCTTCCAGTAATGCCCAACCAATGGAATTACTGCCTAAATCCAGTCCTAAAATTTGCTTGCTCATTTGTGTCCTTATTGATAATATATTGTCATAGTGTAACCAACTATAGCCTATCTGACTTATCATACCAATGGATGATTATTCCGTAGGCAACGCTTCCAAGCGACCCAAGCCCTCACAATGTTGCAAAACAGACGGGGGCTTTTTATTGTCTGTCAGTTTTTCTTATCTGCAAGTATTTATATTCCTTCCTGTTTTATAGTCAAAACCCAGTGCGGTGGCGTGTTTGATGACAGTTAGCACGCATAAATTATAAAGAATGTCATGCTAGTTCATTGGCTTAGGTTTTTAGTCTGGTTGTGCTTTGTCAATATACCAGTTATCAAGGTAAACAATTGCATACAACACTTCAAATGTAAGGGCTTCTAGTGGTATATTGATAAAACAATAAAGAGCTTTTAAGCCACAGACCTAATGAGGAGAACTCTATAATGAATAATGAAGGCGTAGATCAATCTAAACGCCAGTTTTTAACTACGGCTTTAACCGTGGTTGGTGCTGTCGGTACGGGATATTTAGCCGTTCCTTTTCTTTCGCAAATGCAGCCGAGTGTGAAAACAATGGCAGCGGGCGCACCTGTTGACGTTGATCTATCCAAGATGGAAACAGGGCAGTTGATTAGGGTTGCTTGGCGAGGGAAGCCAGTCTGGGTACTTAATAGAACACCTGAGGTACTGGCAACGTTAAAAACATTGGACAGTGAGTTAAGAGATCCCCAGTCTTTGGAATCTCTTCAACCAGCGTCCAGTAAAAATGCAGTCCGCTCTGTTAAGCCGGAAATTTTTGTCGCAGTCGGTTTGTGTACGCATTTGGGCTGTTCGCCGACCTTTCGCCCTGAGGTATCGCCTCCTGATTTAGGTGATAAATGGAAAGGCGGATTTTTCTGTCCGTGTCATGGTTCGTGGTTTGATTTAGCGGGTCGCGTTTATAGCGGTGTACCTGCACCGACTAATTTAGAAGTGCCACCTCATCGCTATGTGACTGACACTCTGTTGATTGTTGGCGAACCCGCCGAAGGAGAAATCGTATGAAACCGTCTCGATTAACTGCTTGTGGGGAATGGGTTTTAGATCGTTTCCCTCTGGCGAGTCTGTGGAAAGACCACATGACCCATTATTACGCACCAAGAAATTTTAATTTCTGGTATTTCTTCGGTTCGTTAGCGTTGCTGGTATTGGTCAATCAGTTTATTACCGGTATTTTATTGACCATGAATTACAAACCAGACGCAAAACTGGCGTTTGATTCGGTGGAATACATCATGCGTGATGTGAGCTGGGGCTGGTTGGTGCGTTATATGCACTCCACAGGCGCGTCCGCTTTCTTTATCGTGGTGTATCTGCATATGTTTCGCGGCATTATGTATGGATCGTTTAAACAACCGCGCGAACTGATATGGATTTTCGGTATGCTGATTTTCGTTGCCTTGATGGCAGAAGCTTTTATGGGCTATCTGTTACCTTGGGGACAAATGTCTTACTGGGGCGCACAGGTTATTATTTCCCTGTTCAGTGCGATTCCAGTGATTGGTGATGAATTATCGTTGTGGATACGCGGCGATTATGTGGTGTCTGATGCCACATTAAACCGTTTCTTTGCGTTTCATGTTATCGCTGTGCCATTGGTATTAGTGATGCTGGTGTTTATGCACATTGTCGCATTACATGAAGTCGGCTCTAACAACCCAGACGGTATTGATATTAAAAAACTGAAAGATAAAAATGGCATCCCTTTAGACGGTATTCCTTTTCATCCTTATTACACCGTAAAAGATCTTGTCGGTGTCGGCGTATTCATGATTTTCTTTGCGACAGTTATTTTTTATATGCCTGAAGTGGGTGGGTATTTTCTGGAACACGCGAACTTTATTCCAGCTGATCCGATGAAAACCCCTGAACATATCGCCCCTGTGTGGTATTTCACGCCTTTTTACGCGATTTTACGCGCGATTCCTGATAAATTTGCAGGCGTTATCGGCATGGGCGGTGCGATTGTAGTGTTGTTTTTATTACCGTGGCTGGATAGAAACCCAGTACGTTCGATTCGTTATCGCGGTGGTATCTACAAAAAAGCCTTAGCCTTATTTGTCATCAGCTTTATCGCTTTGGGTTATTTGGGAACACAGCCTGCGACTCCTGTCGCGACGAATGTTGCTCGCGTATTCACCGTGATTTATTTCGGCTTCTTTTTATTAATGCCGCTTTATACTCGCTGGGAAAAAACCAAACCTGTGCCAGAGCGCGTCACTGAAGAGCTGTCACTTGAAGAGCAAATACCTGCATTAATCGAAACGTTCGAGGAAATTACCGAGATAAATCCAACAGCGATACAAACTTCCGATGACCATAACCATCCTGCCTTTAGAAGTGTGTTTTTTAGTCGAAGACCTAATCCTGAGGGTATGCGTAATGTAGCAACTCGATTGGCAAAAAAACTAAAAGAGAGTCTGGATTGATATGAAAAATATTACAACACTATTGTTATTACTAACCCTGTCTTTTGGGGCTTATGCGTCTGAAGGTGTAGAGCTACAAGAAGCAGATGTTGACCTTGGCGATAAAACGTCATTATTGCGCGGTGCAAAGCATTTTGTAACGTATTGTCTAGGCTGTCACTCTATCAAACACGTTCGCTATCTGCGTATTGCGTTGGATACTCATGCCGATGAAAAAGAGGTGTTAAAAGACATTGCACCTTTCGGCGCGAGTATCTACGACCCGATGCTCAGTGCCATGAACAAGCACGATGCAGAAAGATGGTTCGGTACGCAGCCGCCTGATTTGTCATTGATTGCCAGAGTGCGTGGTGCCGACTGGTTGTATAGCTATTTGAAAAGCTATTATTCGGATACTAAAAGACCGTTTGGTGTCAATAATCTGGTTTTTGAAGATACCGCTATGCCTAATCCGTTATGGCAATTGCAAGGCGAACAGCATATTGAAATAAGAAAAACCATTTATGGCGATCAAAAAGAGTTGCTGCTTGCTAAAGAAGGCGTGTTATCTGAGAAAGAATTTGATCAAATGGTTAATGATCTGGTTACTTTCCTTGTCTATGTCGGTGAGCCCACGCAACTGGAAAGACAGAGCATGGGTAAATATGTCCTGATATTCCTGTTCCTGTTTCTTGCCTTGGCGTACTTACTGAAAAAAGAATATTGGAAAGATATTCATTAATTCGGTTCACAAGAAAACAGGGATGTTTTCTTTTACCCACTCGCGCTGTGTTCTAATTCTTGCCCTCAAGTCAAAAACACTCGCTTTCATGATATAATGCCTGAATTTACCGTCCTACACGTTCAAAGAGGTTGTTATTCGTGGCAAACATTATCACTCGTAAATCTGTTATGACGCTGTTTTCATCGCCAACGTGCGCGATGAGTCATTGCGCCCGCTTCGTTCTACACGAAAAAGGCGTTGCCGCAGATATAGAATATTACGACCCGAATAATCCGCCTGAGGATTTGCTTGAACTTAATCCGACAGGTACATCACCTACCTTGATAGAACGCGACTTAGTGCTGTACGATTCGCGTATTATCATGGAATACCTCGATGAACGCTTCCCTCATCCGCCATTACACCAGATGGATCCTGTCTCCCGCGCCAATGCCAGAATGTTGATTAAGCGTATTGATCAGGACTGGTATCAATTGCTGGATGAAATTTTATTTTCAGGTGAGAAAAAGTCGGCGCGTGCTAAAAAAATGCTCAGAGAAAGTATTTTGTCTGCTACCCCTATTTTTGCGTCCAGACCCTATTTTATGAGTGATGAGTTTTCATTGATTGACTGTGCTATCGCACCGCTATTATGGCGATTGCCCAGCATCGGTATTGATATATCAACACCCGACGATGTCATTACTCACTATGCACACCGATTATTTAATCGCCCTGGCTTTAAACGCAGTCTGAGTGATGCTGAAAAAGAAATGGTTGAACCTTCAAAATGACTTCTTTAAAACCTTATTTAATCCGCTCAATTTATGAGTGGATACTGGACAATCAGCTAACACCCTATTTACTGGTCGATGCTGAAAATGACAGTGCCATTTTACCGATGCAGTTTGTTGATGATGGTAAAATTGTTTTAAATATCAGACCGGAAGCCGTAGAAGCATTATCTTTGGGTAACGATACCATTGAATTTAACGCACGTTTCAGCGGTAAACCCATGCACATTATCGCCCCTGTGGTTGCTGTTATGGCTATTTATGCGAAAGAAAACGGTAAAGGCATGGTCTTTAACCCAGAAGATGAAGACACTGACAACACCCCGCCGCCAGAAAAAACACCCCCTGCCAAGCCTGCGTTGCGCGTTGTAAAATAATAGGTAGCGGTCACAAGCTCATGATGCAATGGAATCAAAAATCATGATTTTTGACTCCTTGTGTCAGCATCACTTTGTTTCTACCACTACCAAATAATGTTCAGTCACTAGGCGCGTAAATTTTATACTGGCATCAACGTAACGAACAGTCTGAGATTATTATGGAAAACGCCATTCTTGTACTCAATGCAGGATCATCCAGCTTAAAATTTTCAGTTTTCAATCTGCTCAGTGAAGGGCGATTACGCCAGAGCATCACAGGGCAGGTCGAAGGTATCGGCACTGCGCCGCATCTTAAAGTCAAAGACGGCAACGGGCAAAATTTTATCGACGTTCATTGGCAAACCACCGAGGTTGCCAATCACGCGCAGGCACTGCAACACATTACGCATTTTCTGCATACCAAGCTTCAGCACCGACAATTGCTCGGTGTGGGGCATCGTGTGGTACATGGCGGCCCTGATTATTCCGCACCCCTGCTCATTACCCCAGCAGTAATGATCAAACTTGACATCATTACTCCATTAGCCCCGCTGCATAATCCCCACAATCTCGCCGCTATTCGGGCAATGATGCAAGAAAGCCCTGTTTTACCGCAAGTTGCCTGTTTCGATACCGCTTTTCACCGTCAGCAAGACACGGTCGCCAAATTGTTCGGCTTGCCTTACGAATACTACGAGCATGGTGTACAGCGTTACGGTTTTCATGGGCTGTCTTATGAATATATTGCTTCGGTTTTACCCGCCGAGATTAGCATGGGACGCGTTATCGTTGCACATATCGGCAGTGGTGCGAGTTTATGCGCTATTCATAAAGGACGCAGTGTCGCTACTACAATGAGCTTCACCGCGCTGGACGGCTTATTGATGGGAACACGGGCAGGAAGTCTGGATCCGGGCGTTATTCTTTATTTGCTCCAGCAACAAGGCCTAAGTCTCAAACAACTGGAAGATCTGTTGTATAAACAATCGGGCTTGCTGGGATTATCAGGTATCAGTAACGATATGCGTGTGTTGCTGGACAGCGATGAGCCGCGTGCGCGACTGGCGATTGACTATTTTGTCTACCGTGTCAGTCGTGAAATCGGCTCATTAGCGGCGGCAATGGGCGGTGTAGATGCTTTGGTATTCACGGCGGGTATCGGTGAAAACAGCCCGCAAATCCGCCAGCTTATTTGTGAGCAGGCAACATGGTTGGGTGTCGATTTTGATGCAGCGGCTAATCAAGCCGGTGCGGCGTGTATCAGTCGTGCCGATAGCCGCGTTACCGTGTGGATGCTGCCTACTAATGAAGAATTGATGATTGCCCGCCATACCCGCACATTGCTTGGGCTATGAGCAGCCCCTTATCAAAAACCTTGCCCCTGTTTTGTTTATTAAGCCTCAGCAGTCACTCTGCGGGTGCGTTTGAATGGACATCCAGTGATATGCAAGTGTTGCACGGCAATGATTTTAAACTCGGCGATAAAGACAGAACCACCGTTACCGTCGAACATAGCAACGGATGGAAATACGGTTCCAATTTCTTTTTTGTCGATATTGTGAACCGTAATGATGTCGGTATTGAGCTGTATGCCGAGGTTTACAGTTATCTGAGTTTAAATAAAATCTCAGGTCATGACTGGTCGGTCGGTGTGCTGAAAGATATTTCCTTAATGACGGGCTTAAATATCAGCAACAAACCTGAAAATGATAATTTCCAAGCCTATTTATTAGGACTTAATTTTGAATTTTCCGCACCCGCATTTGATTATTTACAGATCAGCGTTTCGGCGTATAAAGATGATAATGTCAGCCATAAATACGGTACGCAAATCACGCCTGTGTGGAGTGTGCCGTTTGAACTGGCGGATTTAAAGTTTAAATTCAGAGGCTTTACTGATTTTAATATCGGTAATACCAATGCAGCAGGTGTTTTTAGCATTCTGTCGCAACCGCAATTATTGTTCGATGTCGGTCATTTAGCAGGTTTGAAAAGCGATAAAGTTTACATAGGTACTGAATATCAACACTGGCATAATAAATACGGTGTCAAAGGCGTTGATGAACACGTTGTGCAGGCGATGATTATTGGCTTTTTTTAGTGTATTTCAGTAGGTTGGGGCGGCTTGAACCCCAACACTACAAACTGCGTGTTAATCAGGTATTTTTTGGCAGTACATCTTGCACAACATCCAGTTTTTTCCATTCAGGAATTGGCGCAATACAGCCTTTTTTGGGAACGTACTCGGATTGGGCAAGTTTTTTATACTGATGAATGTATCTGGGGCAATTAAGAAATAAATTTCGTACCGTGATGCGGATAATAGCGTTTGCATCGACATATTCACTGAGCAACGGATCATTGATAGCGATACTGGCTGTGCCATGCAGACGTAAACGCTGGGGATTTTCCAAATCAATAAACAGCAGCCCGACTTCATGGGTTGATGCAATATTGCCCGCCGTTAAAAACATACCATTGCCATCATAATCTGGAAACGCGATGGTTGATTCATCAATAACGCGCACAAAGCCCACATCGCCGCCTTTGTAAGACACCGTAGGTCTGCCTTGCTCATCAACGCTGCTGATAAAAAACATATCGCGGGTGGTGATAAATTCGCGTTCTTCATCAGAAATTTTGTCATGCACTATAATCTCGCCTACACGGTCAGCGAGTTTCCGCGAATCGAATTGATCTTGTAACTCACGATTGCCTTGATGATAAATGTCGTTCACAAACTGTTCTCCTATAGTTGATGTAGTATTGCGTAGAGTGAATACAGGTGGCGAGTGTAAGCCTATTTGTCATGGAAGCAATCTATTTTTATGCTGAAAATCCCTGCATTACTGGCGTAAAGCACCCGCAAAATCCTCGGTAAACAACATCGCTCCCGCCTCGGATAAATGCGTAACATCTTTAAAATAACTCACGCCATTGTTTACTAATAAGCAACCAGTTTGCTTGCAGAGTTTTTGCAGGGGATTAATCCAAATAACGCGCCCAGTGGCAAGCGGCGCGGCTAACTGCTGTTGGGCAAGCGTTTGAAATTCAAATAAATGTTGTTGATGGGTTATCGGGTCAGTCAGAGTGTTTATCGCTTGCCCCGCGTTAATCTGCTGATAAATCCAGTGTTCTGGCACACTGAATGCCAAAAATGGCACGGGCCCGACCACAATAACGTTTTTACCCTGTTCCAGCAGGTGATTAATGAGCTGAATAGTTCTGGTCAAACTATCACCACCGCCCCACATTCTGGCAATGATGACCGTCTGAATCTGAGGATTATTTGCCACAAACGCATTCACTTCATTATTAAAAGCTGTACAAGAAACACCTGCCGCACCTGTTAAATCATTAGGTTGATTGGCAAGTGTAGCGCGGCAACCTGTTTGCGTGGCAATGTAACCCGTTTTTCCTGTGGCATTTGCCGCGTTTGACAACGCGCTTAAATACATATTGGCGTGTGAATCGCCCCACAGTAATAAACTGGGTTGCTGGTTATCCGCGCCGAATTGACAGAATTGTTCTGGGGCTTGTTTTTGTGATACTTGGTTTCTAAAGCATTCACCTCTGGGGGTGTTGAGTGCCACTGCCGCAAAACCGCGTTGTATATAATCGGGCAGTCGATTGGGAAAGCCTTTGGTTACTGCCGCCGCGATGGTTAAAGCAATAAAACCGCTGAGCGTGATTAACGCGCCTTGCCACACCCGTTTGGATGACCACCAGCCTTTTTTAAAACGAATCGGTTTTTCGACAAATCGCCAACTTAGCACAGCTAACATTAATGCCAAACCGATTAAACCGACTGTTTCAGCTTGCGATAATTCACGCTCCAGACGCGTGTTGACATAGGGCTTGGCAAATACCCACACAGGCCAGTGCCACAAATAGAGCGAATACGAAATGTCGCCCAGTCGCTGTAAAATCCACGAGTTAAAACACCAGCGTGTTAAGAGCGCGTCACCTGAAACAATTAATAACGCACTGCCCGCAACGGGTAGCAGTGCGTAGTAACTCGGCCACAGCAAGGATGAATTAAACCAGCCGATACTGATACACACCAGACTTAAACCAATAACACTGCCGATATTAGATAGCACCACACTGGGCTTATTAAGAGCGAATAATGCCAATAATGTACCCGCCATAAATTCCCACGCCCGCGTTGCCAACTGATAAAAAGCCGCCCCTGCATCGACCTCGCTATCGTATAAACACCACGCGAATGAGGCTAAAAATACACCCGTTGTGATAAACACGTTATATCGGCGAGCAAACCGCCAGACTATCGCCAAAAACAGCGGCAAAAATAAATAAAATTGCCCTTCTACCGATAACGACCAAGTATGCAATAAAGGCTTGGTATGTGAAGCGGCATCAAAATAACCGCGTTCATTGCTGAATACGGTATTGGACACAAACAGCAGAGCTTCCAGCTCATGGCGCGTATGAGCCAGATAATCTTTCGGAAGCGTGTAAAACCAGCCCCAGATTGCACAAGCCATACACATGATAGCGAGGGCAGGGAAGATGCGTCGTAATCTGGCACTATAAAATGCCGCAAAGGAAAATCGGCTTTGCTTCAGGTCTCTGATAATGTGAGAAGAAATCAAGAATCCTGAAATAACAAAAAATACATCAACACCGACAAAGCCGCCGCTAAAGCCTGCAATGCCGTAGTGATACGCTACCACTCCGATAATCGCTATGGCGCGTAGGGCGTTGATGTCGTAACGAAAGTTATCTGTTGAAATAGCTGGCATTCGGAAGTATTTATGCAGTGTTGCAGGGCGGGCAGTGCTTTTTTGCTTAACGCTTGCAGGATAAAAGATGGGCAAAAGAACGTTGCCCACCCTACGCGACTAGAAATTATTGTCTTCTATTTGTGGCGAACCACGTTTATTAGAAATCCGACAAATACTTGCTATAGCTAACCGCTAATAAAATGATTACAAAACCGTTCGTGGTGAGCTTGTCGAACCATGCTCACACCATTCGACAAGTTCATGACAGGCTTCGACAGGCTCAGTGCGAACGTTATCATTTTATTGTGCGTTAGCTCTAGATTAAAGCAATAAATACGCCATTATTGTAAAGCTAATAGATTCAATGAGTTGTGATTTTAGGTGGCCTGTTAAGGTTGAAATGCACCGTAATAATGGTTGTTGCGGTGCATTTTAACCTAATTAACTAATAAACGTTTAAGCAGATTTCCCGAATTTCCTTGAGTTCTAACGCAATTTCCCGACGCAAGCGAAAATCACGTTTGGAATGGGCAATGCTATAAGGAATAGCAGTATTTTTTTCGTATTTAACAGCGGTGCGGATAATGCCTATCCATTGTCTGTCGTTGTCTTCCATTTCTTTAAAACGATTGCGTATGCGTTCTAATTCCTGATTGCAGTAGGTGATAAACCCCGCCGCATAAAACACGCTGTTTTTCAGATAATCTTCTAATGCCGCTAAATCGCCGTTGATTTCTGCTACTACTGCATCGAAGTTGTTGGGTTCAGGGGCTTTTTCCTGTTGTTCTTCGATGACTTTTTTAGCAATAGTAATGACTTCGGGCATGATAGCGGCGACCGCTTCTTGTGCGTTTGCCGCTTTGCCTCTGCTTCGGGTGTTTGCAGGCGGGCTGACTAATTTTTCCCATAAACCATAACGCAAATAATGCGTTAAGCCGCCTTCCTGTTTGGCTTTGTCGATGCCTTGATAAAACGCTTCCAGAGTTTTAATTTCAGCGGCGCGTTCATTTAATAAACGTTCACGCGCTTGCAACGGTTTGGCAATAAAGGCTTCTACCGCGACGCGGCTGAAACGTAAAAATAGCACTTGAAAGCCATGACGAATACGCGCTTGTTCCAGACTTTCATCGGCATGAGAATGTAACAGGGTGCGGCGCACTTCCTCGGTGTTCCATAACAAGGCTTGGGTTTTTTGTACAATCTGGTCGATTAACGCTTGCAGAGCTTGCGCTAACTGGTCGGTCATTTCGGTTTCAAATTTTTTCTGAATTTCTCGAAACAATTCCTCCCGAATTTTATAATTGCCTTCGCGCGGGTCAGGCATGGAAATCGCACCGCCTGCGGTATAAATGCGTTTTAATTCATCGGGTTGCGCAGTGGTCAATTCGCTGAGTAACGATTCAATTTTGCTGTCATAAGCGGCGCGTAACGCGGCGAGTTCCTGATGTTCAGAGCCTATCGCATCGGCTTCTTTGCGTCCCTGAATGACTTCCGCGTACCAGACATCAAAATCTTTTTTGATGCGTTGCCATTCACGTCCCCACCATTGATTGAATTCTTTGCCGATTAAATCATCTTCTTGTGCGTCACCATCAACTACCACTGTGCCGTAAATCGGTTCGAGTTTGGTGAGTATATCGCTGGCGATTTGGCGAATATTATTGACCAGCGCGTCACAGCGTTTTTCTAATACCAACGCGCGTTCGTGGTCGATGTAATGATTGACCGCTTCTTTCAGTGCGGGAATACCATCGTTAATCCCCAGTTTTTTCATTTTGCCTTTATCATCGGCACTTTTGGTACGGCGCAGCGTGTCTTCGGACGGAATACCGAATTCCACCAAATGCGACCGCGCACACACGGGTAATAAACGGCGTTCGGGTACGGTTGGCCAGTAGTTTCTGTGTTTTGCCAAGGTGTCTTTAAAATCAATTTGGTCATCCAATGCATCGGCTTGCGTCAGCACCACAAACACTTTGTCAGCGACGCGAATACTGGGGTCTTCGGCATCGGCAATCACCAGCATTTCTTTTTCGGGACCAGTGATAGACGGCTGTTTCATTTCTTTGGCATAAATAATGGCATCGCAATGTTTCAGCCGTTCAATGGCTTGTTCGGCGTGCATTAAAATACCTGAGTTAAAGCCAGGGACATCATGAAATACGATGTCACGATCACTACGCAGACGCACGGTTTTTAGTTGAATGCGTTTAATGGCGAGCGATTGTGCACGGTTTCTGAAAATCGCCGCTTGCAGTTGTTCGTTAATTTCGCTTATATCAATAAAATTCTGCCTAAAGCCTTCGGTGTGTTTGGTGAATTCATAAATAGCGTTGAGATTTTGTTCAGTATCATCAAAATCTTCCTGAATTTCTTTGCGTTCCCGTTCGCCCAGCAAGCCTAACAGGGCGTTACTGCGTTGTTGTTGCAATTCATTTATTTCATCCTGAGTGTAGTATTGAATTTGCAATAATTGATCTTGTTCAGTTTGTGCCGACCAGATTTCGGTGCTGGTGAATGTACAACGCTCACGCGCGGAGGGTAGAATTTCCTGTCCTAACCACGCATTCAGTAACGCGCTTTTGCCCGCTTTTTCCAAGCCGATAACCGCCACTTCAAAGCGATTGGCGTGTAAGCGTTCTAATTGGCGATTGAGACGCGGGCGTTCGCTGTTCAGTTTTTTCAGCAGTTCAGGCGCAATGTCTACGCCTGTTTTATTGCCGAGCGTCACTAATTTATCGGCTAACACCGCCGTTTTTTCCAAGCGTGCCAGTTGTTGTTGGCAGGTTTCTAACCAAGTCGTCATAAGTGTTCCAGTTGTCTCGTAGGTTGGGTTGAGGGACGAAACCCAACAATAAGCGTTATGTTGATGGATTTCGTTATCACTAATCCAATCGACATAAATTGATAGTGCAAGTAACGGCTATTTTACTTCAATTTGCCTTAAGAAACGCATTCACTCGTTCCTCTTCTTCACCTAACGATTTTATGGCTTTGCCTTTGGGCGATACCAGCCAAAAATCTTCATAAGAACCGCCGCCTTGATGGTACTTATGTTTGGATACAATGAGATAACCTTTATAGTTACCCCTAGGCACTAATTACAGACTGTTACCATCGGTGACAAAATGCTGTTTATGAGTGGTTAAATCGACGACATGAACGGCATTAGAGATAGCCCACGCGGCACTGAGAAAATAAACTGCCTTGCCATCCAAGGAAAAACGGGGATTATTGAGGTCAGTTAAATGCTGTTTAACGTCGTCATTTTCAGCACTGACAACGATAGCATGAGCATTGTTGCCACTCACATCCATCAACCACAGTGCATCATCACGCACAAAAACCACTTGTTTGTCATCGGGCGATAACACCGCCATGCTATCTTTGCCTGATGAAGTTAGTTGCTGATTATCGTAATAGATATTGCCTTGCTTTTCGGTCACTTGTGCCGCGTAAGCAAGAGACGATAAGCATATACAGGTGAGTAACAGGGTAATAAATCGTTTTAACATAGGCTGATTTGTTGACTGGCATTGATTTTAATAAGTGGGGTGTTACTATTAACTTACTCTCTCAATGGCTTTTTGACCAGAGAGAAACACCAAAACCTAACTCAACAAGAGGAAGTCATGGAATCATTTATTAATCACACGCTGAAAAAATATCAAAGCTACGCTACGCCCCTGTTAATGATATTGCGCGAGGTACAGGCACAATATTTTCATATTCCCAAACTTGCTGTTGACTTAATCTCTCAGCAGTTAGGTGTTCCGAGAACGCAAATTATCGCAGTTGTTGAGTTTTACAGTTTTCTTTCGTTTGAGTCGCGTGGTCATTATGACATTCTACTCAGTAATTCAATTACCGATATTATGCTGGGCAAACAGGACTTAGCGGATTATTTATGTCAAAAACTGCACACACCATTGGGAACGGTGCGAGCAGACAGATTGGTGAGCATTGATAACACTTCCTGTACAGGTTTGTGCGATCAAGGGCCAGCGGCATTAGTCAATGGTCATGCGATTGCTTATTTGACTCCAGAACGTATAGATCGCATGGTTGCCGCTATCAAACACAATATACCCGTGACCGACTGGGACAGTGATTTATTAGCGGTGGACGATAACATTCATCAGGCAGGTTTATTGTTAACCGCTGAATTAGCCCACGGCGCGGCGTTACAAGCCGCCTTGCAACGCGGATTAACAGAAACGCTGGATGAAATTAAAACTGCAGGCTTACGCGGTCGGGGCGGTGCGGGTTTTACTACCGCAATGAAATGGCAGTTGTGCCGCAATACTGAGGCATCACAACGTTATGTGGTCTGCAATGCCGACGAAGGCGAACCGGGAACATTTAAAGACCGTGTGCTATTAAATAGTTATGCGCATGAATTAATCGAA
Source organism: Methylococcales bacterium (assembly GCA_030693155.1). Classification (GTDB taxonomy): domain Bacteria; phylum Pseudomonadota; class Gammaproteobacteria; order Methylococcales; family Methylomonadaceae; genus UBA4132. The sequence continues at coordinate 3,513 of JAUYBJ010000026.1, read as the reverse complement.
GGCATGACCTTATGCGGCGCAATTATCGGCGCGACTCAGGGCTTTATTTATTTACGCGGTGAGTATTTACACCTGTACGAACCTTTATTAGCCGTATTAGCCCAACGCCGTAACGCGGGATTATTGGGCGATAATATTCTGGATCAAGGTTTGAGTTTCGATATAGCCATTCAACTAGGACTGGGCGCGTATATTTGCGGCGAAGAATCGGCACTGATTGAATCGCTGGAAGGTAAACGCGGCATTCCGCGCAACCGTCCGCCGTATCCCGTCACTTCTGGCTATTTGAATAAACCCACCGTGGTGAATAACGTTGAAACTTTTGTAGCTGCCGCGCATATCGCGCTACACGGTGGCGCATGGTTTGCCGCACACGGCACAGAACAATCCACAGGCACAAAAATCCTCAGTATCAGCGGTGATTGTGCGAAAGCGGGTATTTATGAATACCCATTCGGGACATCAATTCGGCAAATACTTAATGATTGCGGTGCGGATGATGTGTTGGGTGTGCAAGTCGGCGGGCCGTCAGGAACATTTATTTGCGATACCGAATTTGACCGCGTGTTGGGGTTTCAAGATTTAGCCACCGGCGGCTCATTCATTATCTTTAATACCAGCCGCAGTATTTTCGATATTGTGCAGAATTTTACCGACTTTTTCGCGCATGAAAGCTGTGGCTTTTGTACACCGTGCCGTGTGGGTACATCATTGCTGAAAAAACAGTTTGATAAAATTTGCACAGGTCACGGTTCGTCGGGTGATGTGCGTGAATTACAGGAAATTGCCCAGTTGATTAAAACTACCAGCCATTGCGGTTTGGGGCAAACAGCGGCGCAACCGATTATTACCACGCTGGAACGGTATCCCGAATTATATAATCAGAAAATTAAACAAATCAGCTTTGAACCGGGTTTTGATTTGGACGGTGCTTTAGCGATTGCCAGACAACTGAGCGGTCGTGATGACAGCAACGCGCATTTAGCTCAAGTGGAGGAAGAGTGATGAGTCACATTACTATAGACGGACAAACCATCCCTTTTGAAGAAGGGCAAACCATTATCGAAGCGGCAACGGCGGCAGGGGTGTATATTCCGCATTTATGCCATAACCCTGAATTTGCGCCGCACGGCAGTTGCAAACTGTGTACGGTCAATGTGAATGGGCGTAATGCCACGGCGTGTACCTTTCCAGCGGTTGAGGGGCAGGCGGTTTGCAATAATACCGAAGAACTCAATTTTGACCGCAAACGTCTCACGCAAATGCTGTTTGTTGAAGGCAATCATTTTTGCCCTTCGTGTGAAAAATCGGGCAATTGCCAGTTACAGGCGGTCGGTTATCATTTGAATATGCTGGATAATCATTACCCGCATTTTTTCGCGTTACGCGATCTTGATTCCTCACATCCCGATTTATTACTGGATCGCAATCGCTGTATTTTCTGCAATTTGTGTGTGCGCGCCAGTCATGCCGACGGCAAAGATGTATTTGCGATTGCAGGACGCGGGATTAATAAACATTTAATTGTCAATTCTGCATCGGGCAATTTGGGCGACAGTGATATAAACGTCGATGATAGAGCGGCGCATATTTGCCCGACAGGGGCGATTTTAGTCAAAGGCACGGCGTTTAAAGTGCCGATTGGACAACGACGTTACGACCACCATGATATTTGTGACATGAGTGCAGGAGAACAGCATGGCGAATAAAGTAAGAATAGCGACCACCTCGTTAGCGGGTTGTTTCGGTTGTCATATGTCGTTTTTAGATTTGGATGAGCGTTTAGTGCCATTAGCGGAGTTGGTCGAATTCAACCGTTCGCCGATTACCGACATTAAACACTGCGCTCCGTGCGACATCGGTTTAATTGAAGGTGGTGTGTGTAACGCGGAAAACGTTCATGTATTACGCGAATTTCGCCAGAATTGTAAAATTCTGGTAGCAGTCGGCGCGTGTGCGATTAACGGCGGTTTGCCTGCGATGCGCAATTCTGTACCGCTGGAAGAATGTTTAAGAGAAGCCTATCTGGACGGTATCGGCGTGGAAAATCCGATGATTCCCAATGACCCTGAATTGCCGTTATTGCTGAATCAAGTGCATCCGATTCATGAAGTGGTGAAAATTGATTATTCACTGCCCGGTTGTCCACCGTCTGCGGATGTATTCTGGAAGTTTTTAACCGATTTACTGGAAGGACGCGAACCGGGTTTGGATTACGATTTAGTGCATTACGATTAAGTGATGGCAGGTTTGTTGAATAATGACGAAAAATATAGCTTGGGTTGCCGCTTTTTAGCAGCCCAATCTATACCGCTAGTGGATCAAAACCGATTCTTAATGAAGACATTTGTGCAACCTGAAATCGCGCATTTTCCGCTATGAACTGGTGGAAATTCACCCGCATAACCATCCTGCTGGCTATCTTTGTCACCTTGGCTTTTTACAGCAAAATACAAAAAGTACAGGCAAGATCGTGGGCAACTCCTTTGCAGGTAGTGATTTATCCTATTAATGGCGATAACAATAGCTCCAGTGTTAATGAGTACATCAATGAACTTGATAGCAGTGTATTTCAGCCTGTTGATGATTTTATAAAGCAACAAAGTTTACTTTATAAGTCGAGTAGCCACCCTACTCAAACGCAGTTAGGCGCGGTGATGACAGTACAGCCGCCTGCATCACCTAAACCTGATGCCAACGTTTTTGCTATTATCGCGTGGAGTATAAAACTGCGTTATTGGGCTTATAAAAACACCCCCGATGTAAACGCTAATCTGCATCGTATTCGGGTGTTTGTTTATTATCATGAGCCAGTGGCTGGTCGCCATCTGGAGCATTCACTCGGACTCGATAAAGGCTTGATTGCGATTGTTCATGCGTTTGCTGCGGAAACTTACGATGAACAAAACAACGTGGTTATTGTTCATGAGTTACTGCATACGGTTGGTGCGACTGATAAATACGATGTCAACGGTCAGCCGCTTTTCCCTAGTGGTTATGCGGTTTCAAATCAGTCGCCCTTGTATCCGCAAAGTAAAGCAGAGATTATGGCTATCGGGATACCAGAAAGTGTGACTAAATCACACATGGCGGGTAATTTGAATGCTTGTGTTATTGGTGAACAAACCGCTAAAGAAATTAACTGGCTGACAGTGAGGTAGGTTGGAATAAGTTTGTAGGGTGGGCAAACAGCTTTATCGTTTGCCCACCATTTGCCGATGAAAAGTGGTGGGCAAAAAAGCGTTGCCCACCCTACGGAATGAATTTTAAGCCGCTGTTTTAACAGCTGGCAGAGTGAATACCCCGACCGATTCCACTAGATCGTTTGATAATCCCACCAACTGTTCAGTTTGCAGCCCTTGCGCTTGCAACTTATCAAACGTTTCTTCGGAACTTTTGGTAATTTCCACTGCCCGTTCTTGTAAGCGTTGAGTGGTTAATACTTGCGCGTTAGCGTCAGCGGCGATACGTTGTACCAGCTGTACCAGTTCCGCTGTGGTTTCTCGTGTTGCC
>JAUYBJ010000022.1 GCA_030693155.1 Methylococcales bacterium | reverse complement strand
ACCAGCGGCGGTCGGAAGTATTGCTTTCAGCAAAGCTCTGTACGGGTCGCATCCTTACGGACACCAGACGGCAGGTAATCTTAAAAGCGTCGCCGCGCTGAAAATCGCGGATTTACAAAAGTTTTATAAAAATTATTATGTGGCGGCAAATGCTATTGTCGTCATCGTCGGCGATGTCTCCAAAGAACAGGCAGAACAAACCGCGCTGTTATTGGTAAAAGACTTACCGACAGGCAAAAAACCCGAAGCTCTGCCCGATGTAGTGCTGCCTACGCAAGCCACGCAACAACACATTGAATTTCCCTCCACACAAACTCATGTGCTGGTCGGTTTGCCTGTGACCTATCGCAAAGATCCCGATTATTTTAATCTGTACATCGGTAATCATATTTTGGGCGGTAGCGGTCTGGTATCGAAATTATTTGATGAAGTGCGTGAAAAACGCGGCTTGGCCTACAGTGCCAGTAGTTCCATGTCGCCGATGTTAAAACCCGGCCCGTTTACTGTCGGACTGCAAACCCGTAATGACCAAACCACGCAAGCGGTGGAAGTGCTGAATAAAACGCTCAGTGATTTTGTTAATCAAGGCCCGACCGAAGCTGAACTTATCGCGGCGAAGAAAAACATCATCGGCGGTTTTGCGATGCGTTTTGATACCAATAAAAAACTCGCCAACTACGTCGGCATGATTGGCTTTTATGAAATGCCGTTGGATTATCTGGATACTTTCCAGCAAAAAATCGAAGAAACTACCCTAGCGACGATTACCGATGCGTTCAAACGCCGCGTGAATTTAAACGCCTTGCAAACCGTTACAGTCGGCAAAACAGAAGCGGCAAAAAACAGTGCAAAATAAATTAACTATTATCGGCGGCGACTGGCGCAGTCGTAAAATCAGCTTTGAAGATGCCGAAGGCTTAAGACCGACACCTGCGAGAGTGCGCGAAACACTATTCAACTGGTTGCAATACGATGTTATCGGTAGCCGCTGTCTGGATTTATACGCAGGCAGTGGCGCGTTGAGTTTTGAAGCCGCCTCGCGCGGCGCAAAATCGGTGGTGCAGGTGGAAAATAATCCTGTGGCGTGTCGGGCGTTAAAAGCCAACGCGCTGAGTTTGGCTGCGGAGCAGATTAAAATTATACAAAGTGATGTGTTCCGTTATTTGGCAGGTGATGCCGAAGCCTTTACTCTGGTATTTGTTGACCCGCCGTTTAAACTGAATCTGGCGGCACAAACCTGCCACTGGTTGGAGGATAAAGGCTGGTTGGCTGCGTATGCGAAAATTTATGTCGAAACTGAACGCAGTTGTCAGCTTGATGCCATGCCTGAAAACTGGCGATTATTGAAACAGAAAACCGCAGGGGAGGTGATGTATCATTTATTTGAGCGCGTTGCCAATCCAGTCAATACAGATTTATCCTCGTAATTCCATACCAAATCACGCCGTAACGCGATATTCATTCCATGTCGCGTTGCGCGTATTTCAAGCATTGTATAAAATTCGCTCTAAATATTTTTTAACTATCTTAGGGTGACATCATGTACCGATTCGATATTATTAATCATTTAATTCAGCGATATGACTATCAACGTTATTTAGAAATCGGCGTGGAAACAGGGGAGGCATTCAATAACGTACAGTACGCGGTTAAACATGGCGTTGATCCTTTTTCGGAGAATGCCACGTTCCGCATTCCGTCCGATGAGTTTTTTGCCATGATTCATGATGACGTGGAATATGACCTTATTTTTGTCGATGGTCTTCATGTTGAAGACCAAGCGCAGAGCGATATTGAAAACGCACTCCTGCATTTAAGCGACGGCGGCACTATCGTGGTGCATGATTGCAATCCTCCTACCGAATGGCATCAACGCAGTTATGAGGAATTCCTAAAGAAATACAGTGACTGGAATGGCACGACATGGCGGGGCTTTGTTAATTTACGCGCCCCCCGTCCTGATATAGAAATGTGTGTTGTCGATACCGATTGGGGTTGTGGAATTGTCCGACTGGATGGGGAAGGGCAGGATGTCATTGATTTGCCAGATAACTACAGTTACACCGATTTTCATGCACGTCGCAAGGAATGGTTGAATCTAATCCCAGTGGAAGCATTTTTACAAACGCTGGCGTGAGAATAAACCCCGTCAGGCGTTGAAAACCTGACGGGGTTGGCTTTATGGAGTAAAAACCTGAGTTTGTACGCCAATTAACTACTTACACTTCGTGATAAATCGCCGCACCTTCTTGTAAAAATTCTTGCGATTTCTCGTCCATACCGATTTTTAACGCTTCTTCGTCGGCAATGCCTTTTTCTGCGGCGTAATTACGCACGTCCTGACTGATTTTCATTGAGCAGAAATGCGGGCCGCACATTGAGCAGAAATGCGCTACTTTTGCCGAATGTTTCGGCAGGGTTTCATCATGAAATTCGCGCGCTTTTTCGGGATCCAGTCCGATGTTGAATTGATCTTCCCAACGGAATTCAAAACGGGCTTTACTCATTGCATTGTCACGCGCTTGCGCACCTGGGTGTCCTTTAGCTAAATCCGCAGCATGAGCGGCGATTTTGTAGGTGACGATACCTTCGCGCACGTCTTGCTTATTGGGCAAACCTAAATGTTCTTTTTGCGTCACATAACACAACATCGCACAACCGTACCAGCCGATATTTGCCGCGCCAATCGCAGACGTGATGTGGTCATAACCCGGTGCAATGTCAGTGGTCAAAGGGCCTAAGGTGTAAAAAGGAGCTTCGCCGCATTCTTCCAGCTGTTTTTCCATGTTGATTTTAATCATGTGCAATGGCACATGACCAGGGCCTTCAATCATGGTTTGTACATCGTGTTTCCACGCGATTTTAGTCAGTTCACCCAGTGTTTCTAATTCGCCAAATTGCGCGGCATCATTAGCATCATAAATTGAACCGGGACGTAAACCATCACCTAAGGAGAACGATACATCGTAGGCTTTCATGATTTCGCAGATTTCTTCAAAATGCGTGTACAAGAAACTTTCGGTGTGATGCGCTAAACACCATTTCGCCATGATTGAACCGCCGCGTGACACGATACCTGTCATGCGTTTGGCAGTTAAAGGAACGTGATGTAAACGCACACCCGCATGAATAGTGAAGTAATCCACGCCTTGTTCAGCTTGTTCAATCAGGGTGTCGCGGAAAATTTCCCACGTTAAGTCTTCGGCTTTGCCGTTGACTTTTTCCAAGGCTTGATAAATTGGCACTGTGCCGATTGGCACGGGTGAATTACGCAAAATCCATTCGCGGGTTTCGTGGATATTTTTACCTGTCGATAAATCCATGATGGTATCGCCGCCCCAACGAATGCCCCACAGCATTTTTTCCACTTCTTCATCAATCGAAGAGGTGACCGCTGAGTTGCCTAAGTTGCCGTTGATTTTAACAAGGAAATTACGCCCGATAATCATCGGCTCAAGTTCAGGATGGTTAATGTTGCACGGAATAATCGCGCGACCTCTGGCGACTTCATCACGGACAAATTCAGCGGTAATTTTTTCAGGAATAGACGCGCCGAAAGAATCACCAGGATGCTGGTCTTTCCATAATTCACGCATTTCTTCCATTTTTTGATTTTCGCGGATGGCGATAAATTCCATTTCAGGCGTGATGATGCCTTGTCTTGCATAATACATTTGCGAGACATTTTTGCCCGCTTTCGCACGGCGCGGTTTGCGCGTCAGTTCAAAACGCAAATCAGCGGTAGCGGGGTCGTGCAGACGTTGTTGACCGAATTCAGAGCTAGGGCCGTCTAATAATTCGGTATCATCACGCTCTAAAATCCAGTTGGCACGAATCGCAGCCAAGCCTTTTTTCAAATCAATTTCAACGTTAGGATCGGTATAAACACCAGAGGTATCATACACATACAGCGAGCCGTTTTTTTCGACAGCGCCAAAATGCACGGGCGTGTCCGACAGGGTAATTTTACGCATCGGTACTTGAATGTCAGGGCGTGAACCTTGGACGTAGATTTTTTCTGAGGCGGGGTAAGAATCAATTTTTACAGAGCTTGCGGTGCTGGCAAGCTCGTCTTTTAGGACTGCGCTCATGCTGTTCTCCAAAATAGAATACGAAAGCGCAGGGAAGTTTGAGGGCTTTCCTACGCTGGTGTTAACCAGAGTCAGGTTCAAAGGGTTTAATCTCAGCCTTTCGTTACACAGTAACTATCAGCACCCCTAGCCTTTTACGGATATACTGCTAAGTTAAAGGAAAAGAGGCAAAATTGCAAGTTACGCACAGTGTTTTTCGGCGAAAACGCCCTATAAAACAAGTGGTTTTGTGGGTTGCGATAATATGGGGATGTAAATCTGTCAGATTTTTAAAATCTGACAGATAGGTGTTTTGACGTGATTCCAAGTAACGAATCAAGCATCAAAATTGTGAGCGGTTGGTGCGAAACAACGATGTGTTATTTATTTAATACGTCCGCGCGGGTAGTTTCGGCAAGAGCCATTACTTGAGCAATCAGCGCGGGCGGTACGCTCAGATCGACTAATGTGGCGGATAAATGCTCCATAACCGCATTAAAATGACTATCGCTCAGCCCCATTTTGACAAATCTGGCATGGGCGTTACGCATATCTTTTCCTGAATAATCATTCGGGCCACCAAATGCCATGGTTAAAAAGGCTTTTTGTTTAGCGGCTTGTCTTTCCATATCGCTGTTGTCAAAAAAACGATTGATACGATAATCTGCCAATACTTTGCGATAAAAAATCTCTACTGCCGCGTCAACAGCCGCCGCGCCGCCGAGTTGGTCAAATAATGATGCGCTTGTTGTGTCTTGTACTTCACTCATAGATTTCTCCTGTTATTATTATGTTACGTCTGAGCTATTTTGCTCAAAAACAGTGTATAACAAGGTAAAAACTTGTGCCATATAAAATAATTTATGTGTGAAAGTATATTATTGCGTTTGTCACCATTTTTAATGGCAGTGATAGTCTCAGGTGGGTAATTTTTCTATGACTGAACTTTAAACCTATTATAATGTTTCTGATGGACGTTCAAAACTACTCGCAAGCCCACTTCAACTTCAACACGAATCCATACTACTATGACGAATTTAAGTGATTTATTTAATGATCCCGTTTTTATGCTTGATGTCCCGCACGCTAAAGTAAAATACAAAGCATTGGACGTTATTTTAAAAGAAAAAGAGGAAAGTCAGGACGTGTACCTTATTTTAGAAGGACAGGTACAAGTCAGCACTAATGTCAGCGATTTAGCCAGTCAATTCTCGCCAGGATTGGCACGTCTTTCCAAAGATGATATTTTTGGTGAGCTGGCAATGTTTGACGGTGAACCGCGCAGTGCGGAAGTCATTGCCCTCACTGATTGTGAAATTGCAAAATTTGACGGCCCAAAAATGATCAGCTTTTTGGATACATACCCTGAAAAAGGTTATTTTGTCTTGCGCGATATTTTCATGCACCTTGTGATGCACATGAGACAGAACAATATCCGCACACAAACCGTATTGCAACTGTATTTAAACGAAAGATCATAACGCAAAAACTGCCCCTCGGTCTGTTTAAGACCACGAGGGGCAACAACCTCAATAAGGTTTCGCACCTAGCTGGTTACCTAGGGGACTGTAATGACAAATCACGATTAACTGATTATTACACTCTACTTTAGCGCAGCCCACATCACTGGTGATGCTCCACACCATCTGCGTGTAACGCCCTACTGCCGACACATTCGCCTTGGTTAAAGCCTGTCCTGCGTAGTTTTTCTTCTCACTTCCCCATGATTCAGCCGCATCAATAACAGCCTCATGATCTCTGTTCGATGAAGTCATAAAAAGATTCTCGCCATATTTGGAATCTTTATTATGTTGCAGTTTGCAACCTTGCGCTGCCAGTGTCGCGCCCCGCGTTGCCGCGTGTTGTGCAAGTTCTTTTGACCAGTGTAACGGCGCAACACCGACACTGGCGCGGGCTTCATTGTGATAACTTAAAATTGCCTGCTCTTCGTCGCCATCCAGTCCGTTGGTGCTGGGTACGGGTGTTCGAGCCTGTTGCTGATTGGCGCAACCCGCACTCCATAATAGCGTTAAACACAGTAAAAAATGACGGTATTGCATGACACCCTCCTAACGAGTTAAAAAACCGCTTTAGGATAAGACCCCAATAACTTCATCATGTTCACTTTATTTTTTAATAACGCCAAAGCATCGGCAACCTTTGCATCCTCGCTGTGTCCTTCAATATCAATAAAAAACACATAATCCCACAAACCTTGACGCGATGGACGCGATTCAATATTCAGCATATCAACTCCCGCCGTCGCAAACGGCTCAAGCGTTTTATACAGCGCCCCCGCCTGATTGCGGGTAGACACCACCAACGTGGTTTTATCTTTCCCTGTCGGTGCAGAGGATTGTTCACCGATGATAATAAAGCGCGTCGTATTATTGGCTTCGTCTTCAATATTTTTTTCCAACACCGTCAACTCATAAACCTCCGCCGCCGCAATCCCTGCAATCGCCGCCGCATGAGGGTTACTTGCCGCTAAGCGCACCGCTTCCGCATTACTACTCACCGCCGTTTGCACCGCATGAGGTAAATGATTACTCAACCATTGCCGACATTGCGCCAACGACTGCGAATGTGAATACACCTCGGTAATATCAGCCAGCTTATCCGCTTGGCTGATAAGATTCTGATGCACCCGAATTTCCACTTCCCCGCAAATGTTCAGCGGCGAATGCAACAACCTGTCCAGTGTGTGACTAATCACGCCCTCAGTGGAATTTTCCACAGGCACAACGCCAAACTGACACGAACCACTTTCCACGCTATTAAAAATATCGTTAATCGTCGCCGCAGGAATAGTTTTCACCGCATGACCAAAATGCTTAAACGCCGCTTGCTGGGTGAACGTCCCCTCAGGGCCTAAAAACGCCACATCCAAGGGTTTTTCCAACGCCAAACACGCCGACATCAACTCACGAAAAAACCGCATTGCCGTCTCATCAGACAAAGGCCCTTGATTCAGCTCTTTAATCCGCCGCAACACCAACGACTCACGATCAGGACGATAAAACGTCCCCGTCTCGCCCTGCGCCAGCTTGGTTTTAGCAACCTCCAACGCACACTCAGCCCGTTGATTCATCAACTGCAACAGTTGCGCATCAATAGCATCAATTTTTTCTCTTAGTTCAGACAGTGGGATAATGGATGTCATAGCGGAGGTTCTCATTTAATCATGGTGTTATGGCGTAGGGTGGGCATTGCCCACCAAACAACGCGAGTGCAAAGTGGGTATATTATTACATTTACGTTCGTAAGGTGGGCGATGCCCACCCTACAGGGCTAGTTATTAGGCATTCTCTATTTCTTCAAGCATAGATTTTGCGTTATTCAATGCAAAATCTATATCTACTGAACCATTTTCAATTCCAGCAAACATGGTTTGTACACCTTCAACAGTAACAGCATTAATTTTTAATAACAAAACATAAATCCCAGAAAGTTTTGATACTTTTGTATTGTTATCAGTGGAGTCAATTACGCTACTATCATAAGACGTAATTTTTTCTTTAAGAGATTTTATATAGTCCGCTATTTCTTTATCGCTTTTTGAGCCACTTTTTATTAACTTAACTAAACCATAGGAAAGAATTGCTCCACCAACAGTAGCAGCTATTATATATATAAGGGGAGCGCGACTCTTGCTAATTACTGTAATATTAGCACTAAGTAATTTACCTAAAATAGTAGAGCCTAAAACTGGTGCTGTTAAAATAGTCGTAGTATTTGTAGCTAATATCGATGAAGCTAACGCAGCTGAACTTGCACCTGTTAATCCAACTACACTAAATTCCCCAGCTAAACCAAGTTTATCTCTTGGATTTTTCTCTGCTGTTTCTAATGCTTTAATTAACTCTTGCCTTGATAAATTGCTCATATAAAATTACCCAGAAATAATAGATTTAATAACTGCTGTATTAAATATATCGTAGAAAATATCCCAAAATTTTCTGGTAATTGTAATTGCATCTTCCATTAAACTATTACCTGTATATTCGCCCTTTTCAATTTTAGAGTTGTTGTTCCATTATAAAACAATCAGTTAGCGAGATAGAGATTCCAAAGCCCCGCGCAGACTCCGAGAATATCATCATATAAATCAATAAGATGGTTTCTTAGTCTGTCAGAAAGAATGCGGTAACGCTTCATGC
>JAUYBJ010000018.1 GCA_030693155.1 Methylococcales bacterium | reverse complement strand
ACCAACAGTTAATGATGATTACGAAGCCGATACTGCTTCAGGAATTCGCTCAATAGATATGGCTAACTCTCAACCCAGCCCATCTAAAGCCAAAAAGACTGCCCGCACTGAATCAGCACAGATAGCAGGTATCATCGCACCCGCAAGCCCACCCGCCGTCATAAATGAGCCACAGGTCAACTATTATCAAGACCAAGGGCGCGATAAATTCAAAGACACGCCCACCAATCCGTTAAAAATCGCCAAAGATGAGCCTGTCTCCACCTTTTCGATAGATGTCGATACAGCATCCTACAGCTTCGTGCGCAGTTCGTTGAATCAAAACGTATTGCCACAAAAAAATGCCGTGCGTGTAGAAGAATTGGTCAATTATTTTCCTTACGACTACAGCGCACCTGCCAGCAAAAACGAACCGTTTAAAACCAGTGTATCGGCGTTTCCTACCCCGTGGAATAAAGATACGCAGTTGCTGCATATCGGTATCAAAGGCTATGAAATAGACGCGAAAGAAAAGCCCCGCGCCAATCTGGTGTTTTTATTGGATACTTCAGGTTCGATGAATGAACCCAATAAATTACCGCTGGTACAAAATTCATTGAAAATGCTGCTTGATACGTTGCACGAAGATGACAGCGTGGCGATAGTGACTTACGCAGGCAATGCGGGCGTTGCCTTACAGCCCACTAAAGTCAAAGACAAAAGCAAAATCACGGCGGTGATTGATAATCTGGGCGCAGCGGGTTCAACCGCAGGCGCGGAAGGCATACGCCAAGCCTATCAATTAGCCGAGCAGAATTTGAATAGCAAAGGCATTAACCGCGTGATACTGGCAACCGATGGTGATTTTAATGTCGGTATTACCGATCCCAACGAACTGAAAAGTTTTGTCGAACACAAACGCGCCACAGGCGTGACTTTATCGGTATTGGGTTTTGGGCGTGGCAATTACAACGATGAACTCATGCAAACTTTGGCGCAAAACGGCAACGGCAATGCGGCGTATATTGATAATCTCAACGAAGCGCGTAAATTTTTGGTGGAAGAAGCCAGTTCCACGCTATTCACCATCGCCAAAGATGTGAAAATTCAGGTGGAATTCAATCCCGCGCAAGTGGCTGAATATCGCTTGATAGGCTATGAAACAAGGCTTTTAAACAAAGAAGATTTTAACAATGACAAAGTGGATGCAGGCGATATTGGCTCAGGTCATACCGTCACCGCACTGTATGAAATCACCCCAGTTGCCAGTAAAGCGAAATTAGTCGATGAATTGCGCTATCCAAAAGTTGACACTAAACCAGCGACAACCGATAACAAAAATAGCGAACTGGCGTTTGTTAAAATTCGTTATAAATTGCCCGACGGCGAGTCCAGCAAGTTAATCACCACGCCTATCAAAGTAGATCAAGCCTATAAATCTGTTGACCAAACGCCTGTAGAAGCACGCTTTGCAACCTCTGTTGCCGCTTTTGGTGAGTTACTGCGCGTTGATCCTTACCTGAAAGACTTCAATTACGACAAAGTAATGACTCTGGCAGAAGGCGCGAAAGGCGCGGATAAATTCGGTTATCGGGCAGAATTTATTAATCTGGTGCGACTGGCTAAAAATGCACCTGCGTTGCCGCCGTTGAAATAGTTGACGTGTTGCAGGGTACGCCATAATGCGTACCCTGCAATAATAGGAAAATTCAGTTATTTTTTCGTGCTTTTCGTGTCTTTCGTGGACAAAATCTGATTTTATTCCAGCCCTGCCATAATCTCATCACTAATATCGGCATTGGAATACACGTTCTGTACGTCATCCAAATCTTCTAAACGGTCGATGAGTTTGAGCATTTTTTCGGCATCGTCGCTATCCAGTTCTGCCATTGTCGCCGCCTGCATGGTGACTTCGGCATTGTCAGGTTCAAAACCTGCGGCGACCAGTGCGTCTTTAACAGCCAGATAACTTTCTGGGCTGGTAATAATATCAACCGCGCCGTCATCATAATTGGTTACGTCATCCGCACCTGCTTCTAACGCGGCTTCCATCAGTGCATCTTCATCGACATCGGGCGCGTAGCTGAGTATGCCCAGCTTGCTGAATAGATAAGCTACAGAGCCTTCTGTTCCTAGGTTGCCGCCTAATTTACTGAACGCATGACGCACTTCACCGACGGTGCGGTTACGGTTGTCGGTCAAGCAATCGACAATAACCGCTGTACCGCCCGGCCCGTAGCCTTCGTAACGGATATTTTCATAATTAACACCTTCTAACGCACCTGAGGCTTTTTTGATTGCGGTGTCGATGGTGTCACGGCGCATATTTGCACCCAAGGCTTTATCAATCGCGGTGCGCAAAGAAGGATTACTGCCTGCATCTGCCCCGCTGGTTTTTACTGCTACGGTAATTTCGCGCAGTATTTTAGTGAAAATTTTGCCTCGTTTAGCATCCTGCCCCGCTTTGCGGTGTTTTATGTTAGCCCATTTACTATGTCCAGCCATTGTTTCTCTCTACTATTTGATGGTAAATCTATACGTTTTAAGACCTGCGAGGTTTTAAAAACCTCGCAGGTCTTGATTATAAAATATGTTCCAGCACGGCGGTCAAGCTGGAGTCGGTGATATAAATATCCGCCAATTCACGCACAATCGCTCTATCAACCACACCGCCAAAACCAATCACAAACGCACCCGCCTGTTTGGCTTCCATGTCGGTTTTACCGTCACCCACCACAACCAAGCTGCGCTCACCTTTTAGGGTGCTAACTATATCCGCCTTGCCGCCGTTTCTGGCTAAGGGTGATGTTTGCTCATAGCCTTTATAACTGCCGTCCGCGTTGAAATACACATCCACGGCATGAACGTGACTTTCGGGTAGTTGTAAACGTGCCGCTAACGGTAAAATCGCTTGCCGTAAGCCGCCGCTGATAATGTGTACTTCTTTGCCTTGTGCTAACAAAGTGCTGAATACTGCCTGCACACCGTCAACAATTTCGCTGATGTATAAATCCGCCACCCAGTCGATACTGGCTTGGTCGGGTCTTATCAATGATAAACGTTGTTCATAAACAGCTTCTAACGGCACGATGCCATTCATTGCCGCATTGGTCAGCTCGGACATTTCATCGCCCAAGCCAACACGGCGGGCAAGTTCGTCTATGCCTTCTATTTTGCTGAGGGTACTGTCGCAATCAAAGCAAATAATGTCAAAATTCATGGGATTCTATGTTCTGATGTTTTAGTGGATGTTGAAGTTGGGTTAGGTTTATTCATAATGCGTCCACATTCGATAAACTTTAATCAGTTTTTGATTTTCAATTATTTCATAAACTAAACGATGCTGTTTATTAATTCGTCGGCTAAGTAAACCTTTCATATCGCCTTTTAAAAATTCATAGTCTGGCGGATATTGCAACGGGTCTTCTTTTATTATGTCCAATAACGCTAAAACTTTATCTTTTAACCCGCACGCTGCTAATTTTTTAGCATCTTTTTGTGCTTGGGTCATAAACTTAAGCGTGTACATTTACCAATCCAAATTTTCTAAGGTAACGCCTTGTTGTTCAGATTCTGATCGTGCCAGTTTAATACTGTCTACCATACCATTGATTGACCTTAGATAATCATCATCACTGATATAATCCGATTGTTCTAATATCTGCACTTCCTGTTTTGAAAAATGCGATAACAACCAGAAAAATTTTTCATAAATACTATTATCTATTTTTAAAGTGACAGTTTTCATTGAATTACCTAATTAGTTCAAAAACGGAATTATGTAGCTTGGGTTGAGGTACGAATCCCAACAAATACAAGAACTGGATAGTGTTCGTTTCTCAACCGAGCGTATGCGATAGTATTATCGTTCTCGTACCAATCGAACAGACCAGCGTTCAGAAGCATGGCGATAATCAAGAGCATAGTCTTCGCTTGTATAAAAATTCAGCATCAAGACTTTATTTTTTTCAAATCTAGGATGCGAAGATGACCAAAACTGGGGGTGTCTACTATATTCATTATAAGAAAATAAATTTTCGTATTTGTCAGAATTATAAACACCAATTAAAGTTTTTAATTCATCAATAGTAGGTAATCTCCAATCTGTATAATTTACATAACCTCCTTGTATATTAAATTGTTTAACGATTTCTAAAGTTTCTAACCATGTTACAGTTGTTACTTCACCTACCGCAGAATTATTTTGCCAACTTTGTCCGTGTGCAAAACGTAGCCACACTAAATTTGTTTTAATATCAATAGCAATGCCATCCTGTAAAATAAAGCGTTCAATTTGCTGGGGATGACAGATTTCAATTATTTCACTTTTAATATTTTCTTGGATTTTAGAAAGCATATTAAACTGGCAATTTTCTAATAAAATATTTCCAGTTGCTGCTTTTCTAATTTCTACTATTGCTGTTTCAATCGAACAATTAAACCATTCTTTATTTTCATGATAATTTTTTAAAAGTCTATGGGTAGTCTGCTCTATATTTCTAGGGTCATTAACTAAAACATCGTATTCAACTTTGTAAGAATAAGGATTGCCAGTATTATTTAATTCTAATGCTCTAGTCTCAGGGTCTTTTGTTGAGAACCCTACTTTTATCAAATGTGGCATTGATTTGGTGGTAATGATATAAACCCAACCTTTCATTATATTACCTAAACTTATAATGTAAATTAACTAAATGTAATTCAACACATCGCATACGATGGGGCGAGTCTTTCATCGTAATCCTCTGCGTTAGAATGCCGCCATTCACGCTCCAGCGTCTTCATTGTTAAAACGCATAAAACACAGACGAAACGAGGACGCTGGAGCGTCCTCAGACGCATTCCAACGCGGAGCGTTGGAACGATAATGATTAAGTCATCACTTTTTAGCAACTCAACTGACACGTTCAATCAAGTATAATGTGCGCAGTTTAGCAGTTCGTTATTGTTCCAACGCAGAGCGTTGGAACAATAACGAACAATTTTAAATATCAAGCATTTCAAGCCCTGTATTTAAGGCATTGGCTTTTTAATCGTCATTTCCCAAAGACTCGCAACACTCAAAAAACGCTGATTATCACTAGCCTCAATCAACGCTTTTGCCTTATTACTCAACTTTGAATTACCCTCGATAAACCAAATAAAAGTATGGGTATCAAGTAATAACTGCATCACATATAATCCGCAAAATCATCCAACGGCTCATCAAAATCAGCCGACATTTTAATCAGCCCTTTTGCACTACCAAATTTAGGAATAGGCTTTTCCTTTTTTGTCACTAATTGTTTCGCTGTCTGTAATTGGTTTTCAAACTGCATTAACATTTTACTAATCATTTCCTGTGGAATTTCATCAGGAATATTCAATGTAACTTGCATAACTCTCTCCTTAATAATTTAATGATGAAGTCATCACTTTTTAGCAACTCAACTGACACACTCAATCGGGTATAATGGGCGCAGTTTAGCAGTTTTGCTATTGCGCTGTTATGCTGATGTTATACAGTTGCAATAGCGGCGGCTGAGTCTCACATAAATTTTAACAAAACCCAAAGGTAGACAATGTTTAACATTTTAACTTATAACAATATTTCTCCGATTGGCTTGAATCGTTTTCCAAGCGAGCAGTACAAGGTTGCAGCCGATGTTGCACAGCCAGATGCGATCATGTTGCGCTCGTTTAAACTGCACGGTATAGCTATTCCTGAATCGGTTAAAGCCGTAGGTCGTGCGGGTGCGGGTGTGAATAATATTCCTGTCGCTGAATACACTAAACTGGGTATTCCTGTTTTTAATGCACCTGGTGCAAATTCAAACGCGGTCGCTGAGTTGGCGATTGCAGGTATGTTGTTGGCTTCTCGTCACATTCCCGCCGCGTTGAGTTATGTCAGCGGCTTGACAGGTGATGAAGAAAGCATGAACGCTGATGTTGAAAAACATAAAGTAAACTTTGCAGGCTTTGAAATTGCAGGTAAAACGCTGGGGGTTTTGGGTTTAGGCGCAATTGGGGTAAAAGTGGTTAATTCTGCTGCCGCATTGGGTTTGAATACTATCGGCTTTGACCCGTTTATTTCGTTGCAAAATGCGTGGAAACTGAATTCATTGACTGTGCCTGCGGCTAACATAGATGACGTAGTTTCTCAGTCAGATTTTATCAGCTTACATATTCCCCTCAACGAAAAAACTAAAAACCTGTTCAGCAAAGAACATATCGCGCGTATCAAAAAAGGCGCGACTTTATTGAATTTTTCGCGTGCGGGCGTAGTCGATGAAGCGGCTATTGTTGAAGCCCTGAATGCTGGCGATTTACATTTTTATGTGTGCGATTTTCCATCACCCGCTTTAATTAATCACCCACGCGCGATTGCATTGCCTCACTTAGGCGCATCTACCGAAGAAGCCGAAGAAAATTGTGCGGTGATGGTTGCCGACCAAATTCGCGACTTTTTAGAGCAAGGTATTATTCGTAACTCGGTCAATTTCCCTGAAGTGGCAATTCCGCTGACAGAAGATTGTGTGCGTATCAGTATCACCAATCAAAATATCCCCGGTGTGGTCGGTCATGTGTCATCGGTTTTAGGTGATGCCAGCATTAACATCGTGGATTTGACCAATAAATCACACGCTGATGTGGCTTATACCCTGATTGATGTCAGTGGCGAAGTAACTGCTGAAATAGTGGAAAAATTACGCGCTGTTGAAGGTGTATTGTCGGTGCGTATTATTTAATTAGTAAAAAGTCTTTTGGTAGGAGTAAAACAGCTTTAGCTGTTTTCTATCCAATAGCTGAAGAGTAAATTATTGTTTTTATATAGTGTGGGAGGGACTTTAGCCCCGAAAAACAAGGCTAAAGCCTCTCCCACGCGAATACTTTCACAGTCTCTGAAGCTATTGAATTCCTGCGAAATGTTAAAACATCAAATGTAAAGTGCAGACTCAACCGTCAGTTTATATGCTACGAAAATTCACGCGCATTTTGATATTAATAGTGTTCAGCGTGATGCTGAGCAGTTGTCGCTCTCATGTCGCGCCAGAAACCACTTTTTCTACCATTACGGGTCAAAAAATCACTTTATCCGCATTACGCGGCAAGCCTGTTATCGTCACATTTTGGGCGACGGACTGTGCCAGTTGTATCAAAGAAATTCCGCATCTTATTGAACTTTATCAGCGTTATCATAACCAAGGTCTGGAAATAATTGCCGTGGCTATGGCTTATGATCCGCCCAATCATGTGCTGGACATGACTAAAGCTCAGCAACTGCCCTATTATGTCGCGCTGGATATGCAGTCGGAAAACGCCCATGCGTTTGGTGATGTATCGCTGACACCGACCACTTTTTTAATCGCGCCAGACGGCAGTATTGCCCTGCAAAAAACGGGCTTGTTTGATCTGCCCGAAATGAATTCTCAACTTTCAAAATATATAAAAGGATAAATTATGCTGTGGTTAAAAGCCTTACACTTGATATTTATGGTGACGTGGTTTGCAGGTCTGTTTTATCTGCCGCGTTTATATGTTTATCACGCCATGAGCGATGATGACATCAGCAATGAACGCTTTAAAATCATGGAGCGCAAATTGTTTTACGGCATCATGACTCCCGGCATGATAGTCACCTTTATTTTCGGCATTTGGATGTTGCTGGATTATGCGTGGGGCGTATACGGCTCAAGCGGTTGGTTACACGCCAAGCTGTTGTTATTAGCCTTGGCAGTGGTTTATCATTATTTTTGCTGGGTATGGCTGGAAGATTTTAAACACGCACGCAATCAGCGTAGCCACATTTTTTACCGCTGGATGAATGAAGTCCCCGTATTATTTTTAGTGGGCATTATCATACTGGCCGTGGTTAAGCCGTTTTAAATGACATTTTAGCTTTTAAATTTCACCACTTTATTCAACGGATTAAGATTAATTTCATCAATAACCATGTGGGCGCGGGAGTTGAGTACATAATCAACGGCTTCGGCTAAGTCTTCGGGTAGCAGGTAATTGGTTTCACCATCAGCGGGTTCAAATGACAGGCTGTCGAAAAATGGGGTTTTTACCATGCCCGCATTAATCAAACACACCCGCACCCCGCTTTTACTGCATTCTTCGCGCAAGGCTTGCGTAAAGCCGCGCAGAGCGAATTTACTGGCGCAATACATCACGCCTTTGCGACTGCCTTTTAATGCAGCTTCTGAGCCGATATAAATCAAATCCACCCGTTGTTTACGTTTTAATTGCGGCAGTAAGGCACGGGTTAAAAATACTTGGCTGGTAAAATTGACTGTCATTAAAGTTTCAATTTGCGGGTAAGAAAATTCTTCCAATGAACCGAATTGTCCAATGCCTGCGGAAAATATCACCGCATCAATATCAGGGTAGTTTTTGGCTAATTCGCGCAATGCGGCGGGCAGTTGTTTTAACTGGCTTAAATCCAGCTGCGCGGTGCTGAAATTGTCCAGCGGGTGGGTAAATTGTTGAATGTTGCGCGATACGCCGATGACATGATGTCCTTGTTGTAACAGCTGTTTGGCGATAGCGCGACCGATGCCTGAACTTGCACCCGTGACTAATATGGTACGTTTTATCATCGACATGGGAAAAATTTACTGTCTGGAATATAAGTGAGCAACAGTTCGCTACAGTAAGTCATCATCTCTTGTTCAATGCTGTCACGGTAGGACATCATGCCTTGTTGACTGACAAAATCACCCGCGAATAGTTTTTCTTCAGGATAGAGTTTGTGGATTTTTTTAAAAAACGCATCGGGTAGGCGGAATGTGCCCAAACTAACGGAATGCAGTTGTACCAAGTCGATTTTGGCAAAAACTTGGGCGAATAGTTGTTGATACTGCGCTTGGTAATCCGTTTGATAAATGAGCGGATCAAAGCGTAAGCCGATTTGCCAGCCGTGGGCTTGGACTTTCACCAGTGCATCCAGTCGGCGTTGTAAATTGGGGGCTTTATCTTCGACTTTTCGGGCAATATCATCGGGTGATAAACTAAAAGCCACCACGCAATTAGGCAATGGCTCACGATTTAACAGGCTTCTGACTTGGGTGCTTTTGGTGCGCAGTTCTAAAAACGCATTGGGTATATCAGCAAAAAAATCTAAAAAATGTTCGGCAAAGCGGGTGACTGGTTCTAAGGCTAAACTGTCGCCATCGTAGCCTGAGAAAAAATGAAGGGTTTCGTTTGGCGATTGTTGGCACAGTTGTTTAATGTCAGCTTGAAAATCTTCATAATTGACGAATAACACATAATGCGCTGATTGATACATTCCCTGTAAAAAACAGTAGCGGCAGTCGTACAGGCAATTTAACACATGAGAAAAATAGTAGTTTTTTGCCGCGCCAATGCCATAACCTGCGGGTGCAGGCAGCGCGAAATGCTGGTATTTTTCCGCTAAAATTAACGCGGGATTTTGTTTTTGCAGACGAAAATTTTGCGCTTTAGGATTAAAAACCTGCGTGTAACGCTCGCAACTGATACGCCTTGCTTTTGGAAAACGTGCCAAGATGTCGAGTACACGCGGGTGCTGTAAAATAGCCTCTTCAATATAAATAGTGTCTATCATTCGGTGGTCAGTGTGTCGTTTTTAATCGCTCAGTGTATAGGAAAAGTCTTGTGATTTATTGCATAGACCTTATATAGAGTAAAATACTTTCCATCATTAGCAACAGAACGTAAATCATGAAAACAAATAAAATCGGTTTTATCGGCGGCGGCAATATGGCATCAAGCCTAATGAGCGGTTTGATTGCCAGTGGTCATCCAGCGGAACAATTATGGGTGTCGGATGTGAATCCAGACACATTGAGCCATTTAGCAGCAACGCTGAATGTGCATACCTCAACCAGCAATGATGACGTAATTAACGCCGTCGATGTGATTGTGTTAGCCGTCAAACCACAAATATTGGCGGAAGTCGCTAAAAATGCGGCTAGTTTAGTACAACAAAAAAAGTCGCTGATTGTCTCTATTGCCGCAGGTATCAGCCAATACAGTTTAAGCCAGTGGTTAGGTGCGAATGTAGCGATTGTGCGCTGTATGCCCAATACCCCTGCCCTCGTGCTGACCGGTGCAACTGCATTACACGCGAACAGCAACGTCAACAGCGAACAGCGTGATTTAGCGGAAACCATTTTACGCGCGGTGGGTATTGCATTGTGGGTTGAGGATGAAAGCGATTTGGATGCGGTAACGGCAGTATCCGGCAGCGGCCCTGCGTATTATTTCCTGCTGATGGAAGCCATGGAAAAAACGGCGTTAGAATTGGGATTGAGTGCAGAAACGGCGCGTTTGTTAGTGCAGCAAACCGCATTAGGCGCGGCTAAAATTGCGCTGGAATCGAATGAATCCCCTGAGCAATTACGCAAACGAGTGACTTCACCCAATGGCACTACGCATCAGGCGATAGAAACCTTTGAACAAGCCGGCTTTACTGAACTGGTGTCCAAAGCACTGCACGCGGCACGAGATCGCTCTATTGAAATGTCTAAACAAGCGGAAAATAACTAATGAATTCTTATATGGCTGATCCTGTGGTTTTTTTAATCGACACACTATTTTCTTTGTACATTTTGGCGGTGTTATTGCGGTTTTTATTGCAATACTGCGGTGGTGATTTTTATAATCCCATTTCTCAGTTTTTAATTAAAGTAACGCATCCGCCGTTAAAAATTCTACGCCGTTTCGTGCCTGCGGTGAAAAGAATAGATACTGCATCATTAGTATTGGTGCTTGCTTTACAAATGCTGGCGGATTTTTCTATTTTGTTATTGAAGGGTGTCAGTATCGGCATTGCCGCATTAACGATTTTATCCATTACGCAACTGCTGTCTTTGCTGATTAATATCTTTATTTACGCGGTATTCGCCAGAGCCTTGTTAAGCTGGATTCGCCCCGATGGTTTTGATGCGGCAGCGTCTATTTTAACGAGCTTAACCGAGCCGTTACTGAGAACGTGCCGTAAATTTATTCCCGATTTTGGCGGTATTGACTTATCACCGTTAGCCGTGTTGTTACTATTACAACTGGCAAAAATGATAATTTTACCGCCACTGCATGGTCTGGCAAGTTTAGTCAGTTAAAATGACAGTGACACAGGTGACAATCATTGCCTTGTGTCACAAAAAATTCAGAAACAGGTTTGCAAAGTAATTAGTTTTCTCTTTGTTATCTTTACAATATAATCCAAAAATCAGTAAAAAAACTATTGAATTACTTATGAAACTTTATATTTCCCCCATCATATTTTTTCTTACCTGTGTGCTTTCCTTATTTAGCCCTCAGGTAGTTTATGGAAAAGTCTATAAATTAATAGACGACACGGGTAAGACCTCTTTTTCTGACAAAGTGTCTCCAGAAAACACTAAATATCGACGCGAAACCTTGAGTAGAACTGGCGTGATTGTTGACGTGACTGAGAAAGAAAAAACTCAGGAACAGCAAGAACGAGAAAATCGTCTTAATTTGCTACGCAAAAAACAAGACAAGCTGATTGAAAATCAAAAAGCACATGATGATGCGTTGCTGAGAACCTATCGTTCTAAAGAAGAAATGCTTGCCGAACTTAAAACTAAAACCCAGCTCATTGAAGCACAAAGAAAATTAATTGAATCTGAGATAAGGCAACAACTGGAGCGGCTTGATACCAAACAAAAAAGCGCGGCAACTTACGAGCGCAACGCACAACCGATACCCGCCAATTTAATTGCTGAAATAAAAGCGATTCAAGACGAGATTGCACAAACTAAAAAAAGTGTTGGTGAAAATCTGGAGCAGCAAAAAAGACTGGCTGATGAATACGATATCAACATTAAACGCTTTTTAGTGCTGACGCAATCTGATGGCACAACACAAAAGAATCAGGTAGCCAGTATCGAAGAGGCTAACGCGCTGGGTTTGTTTCGCTGTGAAAACGATTTTCAGTGCAAAAAAGCCTGGGAAATTGCAGTGATGTTTGTTAATTCCAACTCATCTACTGCACCCGATATTAATACCAATAAGCTGGTCATGCACGCACGACCGACCAAAGATGACGACTACAGCTTATCCATAGCAAAAATTTCCAGCAAAGACGATGAAGATCAGCTGTTTCTCGACATTCACTGTCGCGACTCATCGGTAGGCAAGGATTTATGCAATAGTCCAAAAATCCAAGCCATACGCGCTTCTTTCAGACCTTATGTTAATGAGCGACTTAACAGCAAAGTACCTACGCCCTGATCGGTAAACAGTTCCAGCAATACAGCGTGTTCCACGCGGCCATCAATAATATGGACGCTGGCAACACCGCCTTTCAGCGCGTCGGTTGCACAGGTGGTTTTAGGAATCATACCCGCTGAAATCGTCCCATCGGCAATTAACTCATCAATATTTTTGATGGATAAACCAGTCAATAACTCACCCTGTTTGTCCAGAATACCTGCTGTATTGGTCAGTAAAATGAGTTTTTCCGCTTTTAGCACTTCGGCGATTTTACCCGCTACTAAATCGGCATTGATATTATAGGAATGTCCATCGACACCCACGCCGATGGGTGCGATAACGGGAATAAAATCACTGCGTCCCAGCATATCAAGTACAGAAGGGTCGATACTGCTGACTTCACCCACATGACCTAAGTCAATAATTTCTGAGGCATCGGAATCCAATGCCGATTTTTTTAATTTGATTTTTCTGGCATGAATAAAGTCGCCGTCTTTTCCTGTCAGACCAACCGCTTTACCACCATGCTGATTGATTAAACTGACAATTTCTTTATTGACCAAACCACCCAGTACCATTTCAACCACATCCATTGTTTCGCTGTCAGTGACGCGCATTCCATCAACAAATTCGCTGGTTTTGCCTAATCTTGTCAGCAAGTCACCGATTTGCGGGCCGCCGCCATGCACGACAATCGGATTGAGTCCGACCAGTTTCATCAACACAATATCACGCGCAAAACTGTGTTTCAGTTCTTCATCAACCATCGCGTTTCCACCAAATTTAACCACGATAGTTTTACCTTTGAAACGCTGGATATAAGGTAATGCTTCGATTAATACATCGGCTATCTGGTGGGCTGTTCTTTTTTTCATCATATTACTTTAGTTATTGTTAGTTATTTGGAATGGTAAAGTCGGGATAAATCCATGCTGTCTTAATCATCAAAGAAATTATCCAGATGCACATCATCGTAATTATCCGGAATAGTGTCATCGTTATTGTTATCCTGATCCAGAACGCGTTTAAATTGCGCCAGAGTTGGAATCACACCATCCATTTGAGCCAGATTGACTGGATAAGTGCTATAGAGTTTCTGTGTGGTCATCATATCCTTAATGGCTTTCATCACACAGTTCACGTCTTGTGTTAATAGACCTGATAATTGACGATGAATAGAAAAGAAAGCCAGCAGGGTTATTAATCCAGACACTAATACAATAGTCGCTGAGACCGTCATTTCGGTTAATTCCATACCATCAACATAGTAGTAAATAATTTCCCATTCCGTTGCACTGGGTACTTTTATACTGACACTGGCGGCTTTGTCGGTATTGATTTTCGACCCTGAAACACCTAAAGCCAATAAGTCCTGTTTTAATTCAATGTATTCATCTTTCGCGGCGGCAGTGCGGATATTTTTACTGATAAAATCGTAATTCAAACTCACCAATATTACCCCGATGACCTCATTGTTGCGCTTAATGGGGCGGGTAATGGCCAAATGTCTATCAGCTCCCTGATCGCCTTGTATACTGGGCAGACGATTTTTAGTGAAGGTTTCGCGTACCATCTCAATATCAGCAAAACTCATTTTGGGTATAACCTGATCATCAGTCTGGCTGACTCCTGGCACAAACAACCTGATTTTCAACACTTCTGGAAAGTATTTTTCTAATTTTGCAGCCGTCGCACTTAACTGGACAGGATTGGCATTGCTAATAACAGTCAATACCTCTGGATCGTCCACTATTTTATCTATGGTTTTATTAAGCAGGTCTATTTGTGCCGATAGCGTTGCGGCAACCGCTTTGGCAATCGCCGTAGCAGATTCTTCTTTTGAGTTTGAAATCGCAATATGAGACATCCAGTAAACACCTGCCCCGGAAATCAAAAACATCAGCATGGTAATTGCCGCTAACCAAGAAAAAAGTCGTACCATTGTTATAACTCCAAATAAAAAATCAGCTTAATGACGACCTGTGTGACCAAAGCCACCGTGACCACGCGAGCTTTGCTCAAACGTGTCAACCTGCTGAAGTTCGACTTGCACAATGGGAACAAATACCATTTGTGCAATCCTTTCGCCCACATGAATGGTAAAGGCGGTATCGCTTCGATTCCAGCAAGACACAAATACCTGCCCCTGATAATCGGAGTCGATAAGCCCGACTAAATTACCTAACACAATACCATGTTTATGCCCCAATCCTGAACGGGGCAATAACACAGCCGCTAACCCCGTGTCATCAATATGAATGGCCAAACCTGTCGGAATCAACAGACTTTCGCCTGCATTCAGTACCGTAGCCTCAGGCAAACAGGCACGCAAGTCCAAACCCGCCGCGCCTGTGGTGGCGTATTCAGGCAATGGAATCTCGTTACCTAATCGGGTATCCAGAATTTTAAATTGTATTTTTTTCATTAAATCTCTCTGCACATAACAACATTAATTGTTCTGCCAATTGTGTTTTGTCTATCATTGCCAAGGTTTTCTGACCAGTTGCCCAGAAAACCTGCAACGCATTTTGTTCGCTATCAAAACCGCCCTGCTCGCGTCCTACCCAGTTTGCGGCAATCATATCGAGATTTTTTTCCTGTAATTTTTTTTGCGCGTACGCTTCAAGATCATGCGTTTCAGCGGCAAAGCCAAGCGTAAAAGGCGGCAAATCAAGATTTGCCACGCTTGCTAAAATATCTTTGGTCTTTTGCAGGATTATAGTGCTTTGTGATGCGTGTTTTTTTATTTTCTGCGGCTGCATCGTAGGGCTGTAATCAGCCACCGCCGCCGCACCGATGTAAATATCACAATTTTGTGTATTTGCCATCACTGCCGCATACATTTCAGCGGCGGTTTCTACGCGCAACAGTTCGACTGAATCAGGTGCTGCCAAATTAACAGGCCCACTGACCAGCGTTACAGTTGCACCTGCTTTAACTGCCGCCTTAGCCAGCGCGTAACCCATTTTTCCAGAACTCCGATTAGTGATATAACGCACGGGGTCTAAGGGTTCGCGCGTAGAGCCTGCGCTGATTAACACGCGCACACCGTGTAAATACTGCGTAACAGGTTCAGCCAGTAACTGCGCACAAATGCTTGCAGGTTCTGCCATTCGACCTATCCCTGACTCACCACAAGCCTGTTCACCTGCTTCAGGGTCAATAATAATCACACCATGCGTCTTAAGGGTGGCGATATTGGCTTGCGTCACCGTCTTATGCCACATTGCCTGATTCATGGCAGGAGCGACATAGACAGGGCATTGCGCCGCCAGATACAGTGTAGACAATAAATCATCCGCTAAGCCGTGACTGCATTTCGCCAATGTATTGGCAGTTGCGGGGGCAATCAGCAACACGTCCGCCCAGCGTGCCAGATTAATATGGCTCATGGCATTTTCAGCATCGGCATTCAGCAGCTCGGTATGCACAGGATGACCCGACAATGCCTGAAAGGTAAGCGGACTGATGAACTGCATTGCAGATTCCGTCATCACCACCTGCACTTCGCAACCTTGCTTACGCAATAGCCTGACCAACTCAGCGGCTTTATAAGCGGCAATCCCCCCGCTAACGCCCAGTAAAATATGCTTCAATAGTCATCCAATAAAATAATAAAAGCCGTTATTATGGCAAGTCTGGGTAAATTCTTCTATGCTTAATTTCCAACTTCAACAAGGAAACACGTTATGGCGATTAAGGATTGGCTAGCAGAAGACCGACCCCGTGAAAAACTCTTACAACGCGGCTCCGCCGCACTAACCGATGCCGAATTACTCGCCATTTTCCTGCGCACAGGCGTACAAGGTAAATCCGCCGTCGATTTAGCCCGCGATTTACTCGCCGATTTTGGTTCATTAAAAGCTTTATTAGATGCCGATCATCAACGTTTTTGTCAGGCGCATGGCTTGGGCGATGCCAAATACGCGCAACTCCAAGCGGTATTGGAAATGGCAAAGCGGCATTTTAAAGAAGTGTTACAACGCGGCAATGCCTTAACCAGTCCCGATATTACCCGCGCTTATCTCAGCGCACAACTGCGTGGCTATAGCTATGAAGTATTTGCCTGTTTATTTCTCGACAATCAACATCGCGTCATTCAACTGGATGAATTATTCAGAGGCACGATAGACGGCGCGAGTGTATATCCCAGAGAAGTGGTCAAGAAAGCCCTGCACCACAACGCCGCCGCCGTTATTTTTGCCCATAATCATCCCTCAGGTATTGCAGAACCCAGTACCGCCGATAAACACATCACCGAAAAACTCAAACAGGCGTTGGCGTTATTTGACATCCGCGTGCTGGATCATTTTATTATCGGTGATGGACAACCCTATTCATTCGCAGAACATGGTTTGCTTTGATTTAACTGATGTTACGCATGAAAAAGCCATCGTCCACGAAAAGCACGAAAGACACGAAAAAATCAACATCTATCAATCAGAGTCCAAGGCATGAGACTTGGACTCTGATTGATGACCAGTTCAAGTACCCATCAATGCAGGC
>JAUYBJ010000008.1 GCA_030693155.1 Methylococcales bacterium | reverse complement strand
AATTCAGTAATGATGCAGGAGCGGATCCTGTTATTTATGGCGGAGAAAGCAGAACACCTATTTTAATGGCATTTGCGCAGTCAATCTGCTGGATGACAACGGGGGATTTTCAGCATCTGCCCAAAAGCGGCAAACAAATGTGCAGTGGTTTGAATGATGAGGCGATTGAATATATCAACAGAGATAATTATGTATTTATTTCTCACAGTTTAGGCAGTCGCATTATCACTGATGGTTTGGATCGGCTTGTTGGAATGCTGGCAAATCCTGAAAAATACACCGCTGGTAATAAAAAAATCAAGATGACCAGCAAATCAATTGCAGCTCTGCAAAACAAGCGCATTCCTATTTATATGTTATCCAACCAACTGCCTATGTTGCAATTAGGACGCAAGCCGCCTGAAGTGGCTGGACAAGATGCCAGTTATTGCGAAGCTAACGGGGCAAATTATAAAAAGCGTATGTTCAGTGAAACCGACATTGTTGCTTTTAGCGACCCCAATGATTTGTTAAGTTATGCCATACCTGCGGAATTTGCGGAAAAATACATTGATTCCAGACTGTGTGCCAACATCACCAATGTTAATATCAATGTCGCCAAAGTCATGGATGCTTTCGGGTTGGCTGATTTGGCCAATCCAATGGCGGCTCATGTCGGTTATGATACTGATGATAGAGTGGTTGCGTTGATTGCTCAGGGGATCGGTACTAAAGCCGAAGCCCCGCTGATAAAACAACGGTGTACATTTACTAAAGAAGTGAAGTAAAACGGCTTATTGTTAAGCAGATAATAATCCTTAGTCTTGTAGGTTGGGTAGCCATCTTTTTGGCAACCCGACTATTTCGATTTACGTTGGGTTGCGATAGAGCTGCAATCCAAGCTACGCACTTGATAGATTTAATCAAACCTTCAACGGATTCACAATGACCCGCCGCAAAATGCCCAAGCAACCACCATTTAAATCTCGTTTAAATCTGCCCACGAAGAAGCAATCAGTCATTAAACGCTGGTCGTTTTTGCTGCTTGCTGCCTGCCTGTCGGTGTTAGTTATGGCGGGTATTTATATTTATCTAGCCGATACTAAGCCACCTGCTACGGTTGAGGTTAGCGTGGAAAAACCAGCTGTTACGCCAGTCGTATCAACGTCACCTGTTATGGCGAACGTTGAACCAGCGAGTTATGTCGGCGCGGCAAGTTGCAAAAACTGTCATCAGGCTGAATTTCAGGCGTGGCAGGGATCGCACCACCAATTGGCAATGCAGGAAGTCAATGAGCAAACCGTACTGGGTAATTTTAATAATGCCAAGTTCAACTATCACGGTATCGTCTCGACATTTTTTAAGCGCGACGGTAAATTCATGGTGCGCACCGATGGCAAAGACGGCAAGTTGACCGATTACACCGTTAAATACACCTTCGGCGTAACCCCGTTACAACAATATTTAATTGAATTTGACAGTGGGCGTTATCAAGCCCTCAGCATTGCGTGGGACAGCCGCCCCAAAGCCGACGGCGGACAGAAGTGGTTTCATTTATATCCTAATGAAAAAATCAATCACAACGACCAAC
Organism: Methylococcales bacterium; assembly: GCA_030693155.1. GTDB lineage: Bacteria > Pseudomonadota > Gammaproteobacteria > Methylococcales > Methylomonadaceae > UBA4132. Next base: position 19,211 of record JAUYBJ010000008.1, on the reverse strand, counting down.
TACATTGGACGAAACGCTATCAGAACTGGAATATGGAATGCGCCGAATGCCATTCCACCCATTTGCAAAAAGGCTACGACGCGGCAACCGACAGCTATAAAACCACCTTTAGTGACATCAATGTCGCCTGTGAATCCTGTCACGGTGCGGCATCCAAGCATCTTAAATGGGCAGAACACGCCCAGCCGCTGTATTCCGACGATAAAGGCTTTACCACCAAGCTGCAAAGCAACTGGAACACCGCGTGGCAGTTTGCCGATAATCATGATGGCATCGCGCACCGTGACCAATTGGCTGACGACTCGCTGATGAATACTTGCTGGGCGTGTCATGCACGCCGTTTGCCGCTGGTTGAAAACAGTCCGCCCAGTATGCCGTTGGAAGATACGCATCGCCCGTCATTGTTGACGCAACCGACCTATCATGCCGATGGGCAACAGCGTGATGAAGATTACACTTGGGGTTCATTTCGCCAGAGCAAAATGTTTCAGCAAGGCGTAACCTGCATGGATTGCCACGAACCGCACACACTGAAACTCCGCGCCGAAGGTAACGCGCTGTGTACCCGCTGCCATAGTGCCGAAAAGTTTGATACCGAAAAACACCACAAGCACAAAGCCGATTCCAAAGGCGCGGCGTGTATGGATTGCCATGCACCTGAGCAGACCTATATGGGGAATGAAGGACGACACGATCACAGTTTCCGTTTGCCGCGCCCTGATTTATCACAAACGCTAGGCAGTCCGAATGCCTGTACGCAATGCCATACAAAACAAAAACCCGAATGGGCAGCTGGCGCGATGGATAACTGGTATTGCAACGGCTGGCGTGAGCGTCCGCATTACGGCACGACCTTGCACGCTGGGGTCACTGACGGCATTAAAGCCTTACCGTCACTGCTTGAACTTGCGCAAGATTCCGCCACGCCTGCCATAGTCCGCGCCACTGCCGTTACGCTGATTAAGCCGATGATGAATCCAGAACTGCTCATTTTTGCACGGCAACAATTACAGGATACCGACCCGTCGGTGCGCATTGCAGGGCTGGGGCTGATTGAATCCGTTGATGCTATTAATCGCAGTTTGTCCGCGTCGCCGTTGCTGGATGATGCGGTGCGCGGGGTGCGCATTGAAGCCGCGCGGGTGCTTGCCGATATACCCGACGACCAACTTGCCGCCGACAGGATTGAAAGTCGTAATAAAGCGATGCAGGAATACATGGAAGCAATGAAGCTCAATGCCGATTGGCCGGCAGAAAACAGTAATCTGGGTAATATGTATTTGCGGCAGGGCAAGATTGACGAAGCGATTACCGCTTATCAACGCGCTCTGACGCTGGATCCGCGTTTTGTGGGTGCGTATATCAATCTCGCCGATGCTTATCGTCAACAACAGCGGGATGATGACGGCGAAAAACAGTTACGCCAAGGCTTGGCGTTACTTCCCGAAGCCGCAGATTTACATCATGCGCTGGGTTTGCTGTTAGTACGCAAGGGCGATAAAACGGCGGCACTCAAACAATTTGCCAAAGCCACCAAGCTCGCACCCGATGAAGTACGTTATGTCTATGTGTACGCTATCGCCCTGAATTCAGCGGGTAAGCAACATAAAGCCTTGACGCTGTTAAAAGCCGCCGATAAGCGGCAACCCAATAACCTGCAACTACTCAGCGCGTTAATTTCCATGCACCGCGAGGCAGGCGATAATAAAATGGCATTGCTTTATGCCCGCAAAGCGGCTGAGGCACTGCCCAATAATAAAGAAATAGAGCAGTTGATTGTGGAATTGGAAAGCGCGAAATAAGTGTAGAGACGTTATGAAGCTAACGCACAATAAAATGATACCGTTCGTGGTGAGCTTGTCGAACCACATTCACACTTCGACAGGCTCAGTGTGAACGGTTTTGTAATCACTACAGCTCAATCCATTGCTTATCACGCAATATCTGCAAGGGTTGATAATTACTTTTATACGCCATTTTCTGACACGCCTGAATCCAAAAACCCAGATATAAAAAGTCTTTGCGTTGTTGTTTAGCATAGTCAATTTGCCACAACACCGCATACACGCCCAAGCTGTAACTGGAAAATTTGGGGTCAAAAAAAGTGTAAACGGCTGATAAAGCGTTATTCAGTTGATCGACAATAGCCACACCCGCCAGTTCATTATCAATGGAAAATTCAACAAACACCGTGTCACACCACGAACTACCAAGAAACTCAATGTAATCGTCAGGGCTGGACTCCGCCATACTGCCGCCTGTATGGCGCGTTTGTTGGTAACGGACATACAAATCGTAATGCGCCTGTTCAAATACAGCAGGTTTGATAACAGCAGTCGTGCGGCTGTTGTTACGCCAACAGCGTTGTTGGCTGCGGTTGGGTGTGAATTGTTGAACCGCTAATCTGGCAGGAATACACGCGGTGCATTGCGGGCAGTGCGGTACATACACTTCATTACCGCTACGCCGAAAGCCCTGCTCAATCAGCTGGGTATAAATCGAGGTAGTGAGCGGATAAGAAGGATGCACAAATACCGATTGACTCTGTTCATCGTCAAGATAGCTGCAAGGATGAGGCTGGGTTAAAACCAGCGGTATAGAAATCATCATCACTGCCACGCAATCGGGGAAACGGGGAGGGGACAGTATTGCTTGAGGAGTCGTACAAATGTACGACGGTTAATTTCTTCTGCACCCAAGCTCTCTAAATGACGGGTATGTACCTGACAATCAATGAGTTGATAACCCCAGTTTTTCAGTTGCCCAACCAAACTGACAAAGGCAACCTTGGAGGCATCGGTTTTAGTGTGAAACATGGATTCACCAAAAAATACCTGCCCCAATGCCACGCCATACAAACCGCCGACTAATTCATTATCAGACCACACTTCCACCGAATGCGCGTAGCCTTGATGATGTAAATTAATATACGCTTGGTTGATGTCGCTGGTTATCCACGTTCCTTCGCTGTCTTTGCGCGGCTCGGCACAGGCGGCAATCACTTGTTCAAAGGCGTTATCAAACGTAACGGTAAAAATATTTTTACGCACCGTTTTAGCCAGACTGCGCGAGACGATGAGTTTATCGGGAAATAATACCAAACGCGGATCAGGCGACCACCATAAAATCGGTTCGTCAGGATTGTACCAAGGAAAAATGCCGCGCTGATAAGCATTAAGCAAGCGTTCCGTTGACAAGCAACCGCCTACCGCTAACAAACCATCTGGTTCACGCAATGCCAGATAGAGCGGCGGGAATGCTTGTGTCGGATTATCGGGGTCGAGAAGGGTTAGTTGCATGGTTTTTTAATAGGAGCATTCTCGTTCCCACTCACGGTGTGAGAACGAGAAAATATCAGCTGTTACTTTAAATAGCCGTTATGACAACGGATAGTTTCATTGTCGATTGTTTTTTTGCCATTCATACATTCCTGCAAACTTTTACCTTGAACACGTTCACCTTGGTGTGTATCCGATGCTCCATTATTATTAAATAACATGGAGACGGCAGTTTCAGGTATTTTTAACAAAGTATCAACGGCACTATTAATTATCACATCATTAACAGATTCGCATTTTCCGTTAGAACGCTTTAGGCAGTTCATATCAACTCTATTAGATTTAGATTCAGCATGAATTGAGGTGCTGAAAATAAAAATTAAAAAGAGGCTTGATAGCTTAAGTTTTAGCATATTAATCTCAATTATAAATTAATCGTACTATGTAAAAATTAGGTATTAAACCAATTCATCCAAAAACTTTTCCGCATCCAACGCCGCCATACAACCTGCACCTGCTGAGGTAATGGCTTGTTTATACACGGAATCCATCACGTCACCAGCGGCGAATACACCCACTACGCTGGTAGATGTTGCATTGCCAGTAATACCGCTTTTTACTTTAATATAGCCGTGATCCATGTCTAACTGACCTTCAAAAATTGAAGTGTTAGGCGTGTGACCGATGGCAATAAATACGCCGTGCGCTTCAAGGTCTTTGGTTGTACCGTCTTGGGCATTTTTAATGCGCAAACCAGTTACGCCCATGTCGTCACCCAGCACTTCATCAAGTTCAGCGTTCCATTCAATAATCACGTTGCCTGTTTTGGATTTTTCAATCAGTTTGTCAGACAGGATTTTCTCAGAACGGAATTTATCGCGGCGATGTACTACAGTGACAGTGGAGGCGATATTGGCTAAATACAAGGCTTCTTCCACCGCCGTATTACCGCCGCCAATCACCGCGACAGGTTTATTACGATAGAAAAATCCGTCACAGGTGGCACACGCCGATACGCCTTTGCCTTTGAAGGCTTCTTCAGAATCCAGACCTAAATAACGTGCCGATGCACCTGTGGCAATAATCAGCGCGTCACAAGTATAAGTACCTGAATCGCCTGTCAACATAAACGGACGTTTGGATAAATCAGTAGTGTGAATGTGGTCGAAAATAATTTCGGTATTAAAACGCTCGGCGTGTAAGCGCATTCTTTCCATTAAATCAGGGCCTTGTAAGCCTTCGACATCACCCGGCCAGTTATCCACTTCGGTGGTGGTGGTCAATTGTCCGCCTTGCTGCATTCCTGTAATCATCACAGGATTAAGATTGGCACGCGCGGCATAGATGGCGGCGGTGTAACCCGCAGGGCCTGAACCCAGAATTAATAAACGGCAATGTTTGGTGTTACTCATTAGGGAAATCCTCTGTGGTTTTTGAATGGGTATTGGTCTCACTGTCATTAAAACGCGGTGACTGAGACCTGCGAGGTTTTTAAAACCTCGCAGGTCTTACGCTTGTGCAGGAGACTAAGATGGGTAAATTATGGGGGTAAACCCGCAACAGGTAAACGTTATTTTTCCGCTAATCGCTGTTGCCACACGGCGATTTTTGCCTGTAGTTCCGCGAGATTAACGGTCGTTAATTGGCGGTTTTGCAATAAGCGTCGTCCTGCTACCCAGACATCGGTAACTTGTTGACGACTTGCCGCGTAGACAAGTTGCGAGACGGGACAGTATAAGGGTTGGGTTTCCAGTGTACTCATATCAACGGCAATGACATCGGCGGCTTTACCGATACGCAGTGAACCTGTTTCATCTGCCAGACCCAAGGCTTTCGCGCCGTTAATGGTTGCCATGCGTAACGCGGTCATCGCGGATACTGCGCTAGCATCGTTCGCCACCGCTTTGCCCAATAACGCAGCGGTGCGCATTTCGCCGAACATATCCAGATCATTATTACTTGCGGCACCATCCGTGCCTAAGGCGACATTTACGCCTGCATCCAAACACTTTGCGACAGGGCAAAAACCGCTTGCCAGTTTTAAATTGGATTCGGGGCAATGTACGATAGTTGCGCCTGCTTTGGCTAATAAACTAATCTCTGCATCGGTTAATTGCGTGGCATGAACGGCAACTAACAGGGAATTAACCAAGCCCAATTCCTGCAAACGTTGTAAGGGGCGTTTGCCTGTTTGTTCTACTGCTTGGTCAATTTCATGCGCGGTTTCGTGAACATGAATATGCACGGGGCGTTGTAACTGCTTTGCATAAGCGGCAATTTTTTGTAAGGGTGCATCTGATACGGTGTAGGGCGCGTGTGGTGCAAATGCAGTGTTGCATAGCTCAGAATCATGCAGTTGTTCAGTCAGGGTTAAGCCTTTGCTGAGATACTCATCGCTGTCTTTTGCCCAAACGGTTGGAAAATCAATGACAATCAAGCCTACGGTGGCGCGGATGCCCGCCTGTTGTGCTTGTTGTGCGGCGATGTTCGGGAAAAAATACATATCGTTAAAACAGGTCGTGCCGCCGCGCAGCATTTCGGCAATGGCTAAATCCGTACCGTCTTTAACAAATGCTTCACTCATCCATTGATGTTCCAGCGGCCAGATATGATTTTGCAGCCAGTCCATTAACGGTAAATCGTCAGCAATACCGCGCATTAAACTCATGGCGGCGTGGGTGTGGCTGTTAATCAAGCCGGGTAATAACACATGATTTTGCAGGTTTTCCACCACTGTGCCTTGATAACGTTGTTGCGCCAGTTCAGTGGGTAATAAATCAATAATTCTGCCGTTGTGAATGACTAAGCTGTGGTCTTTGACTGTATCGAATGGCGGTTCTACGGTTATAATCCAGTCAGCGTGTATGAGTGTATCAACTATCATGGTGAGTTCCTGTGGTGAGTTGCAATGATTATAACTTTTTAGTAATAGGTTTAGATAAACAATGACAAAACAACAGAAAGAAACAGTACAGGCCTTGCAGTGGACGGGGGACGCGCTGAAAATATTGGATCAGCGTCGATTGCCTGAACACATTGTCTATGATGAATACAACGATGCCGCAGGGGTGGCAACCGCCATTACCAGTATGCGAGTGCGCGGTGCGCCAGCTATCGGAATTGCCGCCGCTTATGGCGTGGTGTTATCAGTACGCAAGCATTATGCGCAGTCCAATCACTGGCGACAAAAAGTAGTTGCCGATATTGAGTTACTGGCAAGATCTCGTCCTACCGCAGTGAATTTATTCTGGGCATTGGATCAAATGAAAGGGACCTTGGGTCAGCAACTGACCAATCCATTAGCGGGCATTTTAGCCTGTGCGGAAAAAATTCACGCCGAAGACATTGCTGCCAATCATAAAATGGGCGAATTGGGCGCGGATTTATTGGCAGGCGCAAAAGGCGTATTAACGCATTGCAATACGGGCGCGTTGGCGACAGGCGGTTACGGTACGGCTCTGGGTGTGATTCGTAGTGCGTATCGCCGTCAGCCGCTGAATGTGTTTGCCGATGAAACCCGTCCGTGGTTGCAAGGCACACGCCTGACCGCATGGGAATTGTCTCAAGAAGGCATTCCTGTGACCCTGATAGCTGATTCCGCCGCCGCGTGGCTGATGAAAACAGGCGCAGTTGATTGGGTGGTGGTCGGTGCGGATCGTATTACTGCCAATGGCGATGTGGCTAATAAAATTGGTACTTATTCGTTGGCGGTCTTAGCCAAAGAACACGGTGTTAAATTAATGGTGGTCGCGCCCATGAGTACCATAGATTGGGGTATCAACCAAGGCGATCAAATCAAAATCGAAGAACGCAACCCGCGTGAATTATTACCCGATTGTTATCTGGAAGAAGATTCAGGAGTCAGCGCGTGGAATCCTGTGTTTGATGTTACGCCTGTAGAACTGATTACTGCGATAGTCACCGAACGGGGCGTAGTATTAAATCCAGCCACAGGACAAGGGGTAAGGGGGCTGAAATGATATTGTTGAAAAAAGCCAATAATCCGCTGATTGCAGTTGGTTTTTTGTTGAGAGGGATGAAGCTATTAAGTCATCCCACGCTACGCACCTTTATTATCATCCCGATACTGATTAATATCGTGCTGTATAGCGTGGTGTTGGCACTGGGTTATTATTATGTCGATGAACTGATTACCCAAGCGATTCCAGACTGGTTGCACTGGTTGAACTGGATATTATGGCCGCTGTTTTTTATCAGCTTTTTTGTATTGAGTTTTTTCAGCTTTACCGTTTTGGCAAATCTGATTGCCTCGCCGTTTTATGGGTTGCTTGCCGCTAGAACGCAGTCACTGATCAGCGGTCAAGCGCAAGTGGTTGAGCAACCGCTTTCTCAAGTGCTGATTGCTGAATCAAAACGGGTGTTCTACATCATCACGCGGATATTGCCGTTATTGGTGTTGTTCTTTATTCCCGTGATTAATGTCATCGCTTCGTTTGTGCTGGCGATATTCGGCGCGTGGTGTCTGGCAATGGAATACATGGCGTATCCTTTAGAAAATGAAGGTTTATTGTTCGCCGAGCAGAAAGAACTGCTGAAAAGTGTGCGTTTAGGTGCGCTCAGTTTTGGCGGACTCACCATGCTGGGTTTAACACTGCCCGTGTTAAACATTATTATCGCGCCCGCTGCTGTCATCGGCGCAACGCTGTATCTGCATGAACTGCGTGAAAAACCCGAAGAAGCCAGTAGTAACGCATAAAAACGTAGTCTGCGTGGAACATCAAAGGGACACTGCTGTCTATTCAAAAAATCCTGCCCGTTACCGTGCGTAGTCGGGCAGGGTTGTTGTTATCCGATGAGATAGCGTAGTATTAACATTTTTCAACCCCCCCATTCATTACCCCATTATGAACATTAACCAAGTCGCTAAGTCATTGTTAATCAGCTTGATTTTTTTACCCTGTGCAGTGCTGAGCAATACGCTGGAACAGCAACGCAGTGATTTTTTACAGGCAGAACAGGCGGTGACTCAGGGTAATGAAGCTGGGTTTTTACAGTTGTCTACGGGCTTGCTTGATTACCCGCTGTATCCGTATTTACAGTATCAGTGGTTAAGTAATCATTTACCTGATGCCGACAAAATAACGGCGTTTTTAGCTAATTATAAAGACAGCCGATACGCGAAGTTACTCCGCGCTAAATGGCTGGATTACCTTGCGGGTCAACAACGCTGGAACGAATTTCTGCAACACTACCAGCCCAGCGATAACACCGCGTTGGCGTGTCAGTTCCAGTGGGCTAATTATCAGGCTGGCGCGGCAACACCCGCATTAAACGAAGCAAAGCGTTTATGGGCGACGGGTGAGAGCTTGCCGCGTCAATGCGACGCGCTGTTATCGGCGTTACTGGCATCGCCTGTGATGACTCCTGAATTAATGTGGCAACGCTTTGAATTAGTGTTGAAAAAAGACGATGTGGCATTAGCAACCCGCATTCAACGCTTAATGCCTAAAGCTAATCAAAGCGTTGCCGATGTGTGGTTACAGGTACATAAAAATCCTGCGTTAATACAAAACAGCAGTTTCTGGCAACCTGCAATGGGGCGATTATTCGCTCACGGTGTGCTGAGAATGGCAAAATCAAATCTGGATGGTGCGCTTGCGCTGTGGGATAACAATAAAGCTGCCGTTAATCCAGACCATGAAGCAGCGCAACAAGTAGAACGCGGGCTTGCGCTGGCACTGGCGCGGAATCGGGATTTTCGCGCTTACGAGCGTTTTAATTATGTATTAAACGCAGATGAAGAAGTCAGAGAATGGAAAATCCGCGCCGCATTGCTGGAACAAAACTGGCGGCACGTCAGTAGTGCGTTGGCAGGATTGACCGCTACAGAGCAACAATTACCCAAATGGCAATATTGGCAAGCCCGCGCCTTGGCAGAAACAGGCAACGCACCACAAGCGCAGATGTTGTTCAATAAATTGGCACTAGATCGCAGTTTTTATGGTTTTCTGGCAGCCGATATAGTGAGTCAACCCTATCAGGCAGCCGATAAACCTGTATTATTAACGGGTAATGAATTAACCGCCTTAGGTGATGAAGCTGATTTTAAAGTGGTGCAGGAACTGAATTTTTTGCATCGTGATCTGGAAGCCAAACGCCAATGGTCATTCGCCACTAAAAAATTATCCAAAGAACGCTTATTAATAGCAGCTAAATTAGCGCAAAGCTGGCAATGGGATCAAATAGCGATTATCACACTGGTACAGGCTGATTATTGGGATGATTTAGCGTTACGTTTTCCTGTCACCTACACCAGCCAAGTGCAGAGCAATGCCAATTTACAACAGCTTGATCCTGCGCTGGTATTTGGTTTAATGCGTCAGGAAAGTATGCTGGATAAAAACGCTGAATCACCTGTTGGTGCGCGTGGTTTAATGCAAATCATGCCCGAAACAGGGCGACAAATTGCCCGCAAACTCAATGAGCCGTGGCAAAGTGCCAGTAGTTTGTTTGAACCGGATACCAATATAAAATACGGCACGTTCTACTATAAACAAATGCTGAATCGTTTTAACGGCAACTTTGCTTTAGCCGCCGCTGCTTATAACGCAGGGCCGAATCGCGTTGATAAGTGGTTACCCAGTGGACAATGGATGCCTGCCGATATATGGATAGAAACCATTCCCTTCAAAGAAACCAGAAAATATGTGACTTCCGTGCTGTCCTACGCCATGATTTATTCGCAACGTCTGCAACAGAACACCCTGAAAATAAAAAATTTACTGCCCAATGTACAATCGGGCTAAAAATTGAGCTGATTTTTTTCAGTGTCTGTTAGATAATACTCAATTCAATAATAAGAATAATGACTAAGGGTCAGAGACGAGTATGGAGAAGCAGCATAGTTTTACGCGCGAAGAGTTATTAAAGTCTGGTAGAGGGGAACTATACGGGCCGAAAAACGCGCAGTTACCGCTACCCAATATGCTAATGATGGATAGAATTACCCTGATTACCGATGAAGGCGGTACTTATGGTAAGGGTGAAATTATTGCTGAATTAGATATTACCCCCGATTTATGGTTTTTTGACTGTCATTTTCAGGGTGATCCTGTCATGCCAGGTTGTCTGGGCTTGGATGCCATGTGGCAATTAGTCGGTTTTTATTTGTGCTGGATGGGTGGGCCGGGTAAAGGTCGCGCGCTAGGTGTCGGTGAAGTTAAATTTACTGGGCAAGTATTACCTACCGCCAAAAAAGTCATCTACCGCGTCAATTTAAAACGTCTCATCATGCGTAAACTGGTCATGGGTATTGCCGATGCTACGATGGAAGTCGATGGCAAAGTGATTTACGAAGCAACGGATTTGCGCGTGGGTTTATTTACATCTACAGCCGATTTTTGAGGACTCAACCATGAAAAGAGTGGTAGTAACAGGTTTAGGCATTGTTTCTAGCATAGGCAATAATCGCGATGAAGTGGTTGATGCCTTAAAACAAGGTCGCTCAGGCATTAGTTTTGCCGAAGATTATGCTGAATTAGGCTTTCGCAGTCAGGTGCGTGGCGCAATCAATATTGATTTAGATGCCTTTATTGACCGTAAAATTAAACGTTTTATGGGTGATGGCGCAGCATTCAATTATATCGCCATGCAGCAAGCCATTGACGATTCTGGTTTAGCTGAAGCTGATATTTCTAATTTCAGAACTGGATTAGTGATGGGTTCAGGCGGCCCTTCCACGTCAAACATCGTTGAAGCGGCAGATATTTTACGTTCAAAAGGCGTTAAAAAAGTCGGCCCTTACATGGTGCCGCGCACTATGTCCAGCACCAACACCGCGTGCTTAGCAACCCCGTTTAAAATTAAAGGCGTGAATTATTCCATTACCTCGGCTTGCGCGACCAGTGCGCATTGTATCGGTCATGCAATGGAACTCATTCAAATGGGCAAGCAAGACGTAGTATTTGCAGGCGGCGGCGAAGAAGTGCATTGGTCAATGTCAGTATTGTTTGATGCAATGGGCGCAATGTCATCCAAATACAACGACACGCCCACCACAGCTTCCAGAGCTTATGATGAAACCCGCGACGGTTTTGTGATTTCAGGCGGCGGCGGTGTATTAGTCATCGAAGAACTGGAACACGCACTGGATCGCGGCGCGAAAATTTACGCCGAACTCACAGGTTACGGCGCAACGTCTGACGGCTACGACATGGTACAACCCTCAGGTGAGGGCGCAGTACGTTGTATGCAGCAAGCAATGGCAACCGTCAACGGCTCAATCGACTACATCAACGCACACGGCACCAGCACCCCAGTGGGCGACACCAAAGAATTACAAGCCTTGCGCACTGTATTCGGTGATGGCAACGTGCCTTGGGTCAGCTCAACCAAATCATTAACAGGTCACGCCTTAGGCGCGGCAGGTGTCAACGAAGCCATTTATTCGTTACTAATGATGGAAGAAAATTTCCTCAGTGCCTCAGCCAACATCACCCAACTAGACGAAGGCGCGGCAGGTATCCCTATCGTCCGCGAACGTCAAGACAACATCACGCTCAACACCATCATGTCCAATAGCTTTGGTTTCGGCGGCACTAATGCCACGCTGATTTTCCAACGTTATAACGGCTAATTCTCTCGTAGGTTGGGTTGCCGCTCTTGGCAACCCAAGCAACGCAACTCAAGGAGCATCACTATGTCATCTGAAGCAATTGCTACCGTTGTTAAAATGATGGAAACACTACCCGATGCTACCCAGAATCAAGTTGCGGACTATTTACAAGCCTATATTGCCGACTTACAAGATGAATTCCGCTGGGATAATGCCTTTGCAAACACGCAAAGCCGTTTAATTCAGCAAGCACGCTTAGCAAAACAGCAAATCGCCGAAGGTAAAGCCCAGCCTTTGAACATTGATGATTTATGAAATCATTGACCTTGCCCAGTTTTTGGCAAAGCTATCGAAATTTGAATGAATCAATGGGCCGCAAAGCACGAAAAACCTACATAATGTGGTCACAAAATCCGTTTCATCCCTCATTACATTTTAAGTGCATAAACCACGCAGAAGATTTATGGTCGGTACGAATCACACGCGGTTATCGTGCGCTGGGTATTATGGATGGCGACACCGTGACATGGTTTTGGATTGGTAGCCATGACGATTACGAACGCTTTTATTGAAATAACAGAATTATCAGCGTTCGTAATTAATACGCTTCGTGCCTATGCACGGTGAGTTACATCCATAATTATTTTTATTAATTCAAGGTATTCAATCATGCAAGTTAATCAGATAGAAATTGATAATAGTATCATTGAAAATGCAGTGAAATTGACTGGCGTAAAAGATAGAAAAGAACTTATAGAAAAGGCATTATTGTTTTTTGCAAAACAACAGAAAAATCCTGTTCAAAAAGTAATCAATGATTTTTATAACCTACCTGTTTCTGAACTAGAAACACTTGAAACCAGCCCAGTTTATCAAGCTAAAACTTTATCATTAGAAGATATGGAGCAAGCCATTGACTATGAAGCTGGTTTGCATAAATGATAACGATAGATACTAATATCGTAGTGCGTTATTTAATTAAAGACGATGCAATACAAGCAAAGTTAGCTATTGAGTTATTTAAAAATAATCGCTGTTTTATTTTAAAAACGGTGATATTAGAAACTGTATGGGTTTTAAGTTCTAAACACGGCTATGGGTTAGCGCGTGATGTAATAGTTAGTCGTATTCAACATTTATTAAAACTACCTGCTGTTGATATTGAAGATTTAAATAGCATAATTTTGGCTTTACATTGGTATGGATTAGGAATGGATTTTGCCGATGCGCTGCATTTAGCCTCTAGTTTGCAAACAGAACAATTTGTGACTTTTGATAAACGCATGGTTAATAAAGCGAATGCTATTAATATTAATCAAGTGGTTAGTTTGTTAGAAGTGAAAGACAATTGAAAAATTTACAGGCGTTGAATTGGAATCCCCCAGATTCCGCTACGCTCCATCTGGGCTACTTGCTCACTTTCAAAAGCAAAAAATAAAAAAATGAAAGCATCTGCAACTACATTTCAGCCTATGATTGAAGGCGCAAAACAATATATTGTGCCTTTATTTCAACGTCCCTACACTTGGAAGAGGAAAGATTGGGCTGTATTACTGGATGATTTAATTTGGCTTTATGAAAATGAGGATGCTCATTCGCACTTCATTGGCTCTATTGTAACAATGCCAACTTCATCAACGCCACAAGGTATTGCAAAATATTTATTGATTGATGGGCAACAACGTTTAACAACTATTTTTATTATTTTGGCATTATTGCGTGATACAACAGAAATAGAAAAAATCTCACAAAAGATTCAGCAAACTTTATTAGTTAACCCATTTAATGACGATGATGATTTTTATAAGTTGCTTCCTACTCAAGCGGTAGTAGGGACAGTTTCTGATAGAAAAGCATTTCAAAGTATAATAGAAAAAAATTCTGATAATCCAAGTTTAATATTAGAATGTTATCATTTTTTTCAACTTAAAATTAAGCAAAAAAAGTTAGATATTGAAAAGTTGGCTAATATTGTTTCAACTCGATTATCAGTAGTGAGTATTGTTTTAGAACATGACGATAATCCATATCTCGTTTTTGAAGGTTTAAATGCAAAAGGCTGTGAATTATCACAAGCTGATTTGATTCGTAATTATTTTTTTATGCGAATTAATATTAATAAGCAAGATAAAATTTACAATGAATGCTGGCTACCTATACAAAAATCATTGGGTGAACATCTAACGGAGTTTATGCGACATTACTTAACCAGCAACGGAATGATAGTTAAAAAAAGTGATGTCTATATCACACTAAAAGAACGGGTTGATAGATTTGAAGATGTTTTAAATGAATTGAAGAGAATACTAGAATTTTCAAGCTATTATGAAAAATTTATTAATCCAGAGAAAGAAGAAAATAACACTATAAAGCAAGTTTTAACTCGAATAAAATACTTGGAAGTAACTGTTTCATATCCATTTTTGTTAAATTGCTATCACGACTATAAAGAGAAAAATTTAACATCCTCGCAACTTATTGATATTTTAAATATCATCGAAAATTTTATTATTCGTCGTTTTGTTTGTAATATGCCAACACACGGATTAAATAAAATATTCCCCGTTCTCTATAAAAATGCCAAATTAACTCATCCCGCAAATTTATCTGAAGGTATAAAACTTGTTTTACAGTCACAAGGTTATCCTAAGGATAGTGATTTTTACCAGCAACTTACAGAATGCAAACTCTATGGTAATGGTGACAGACGTACTAAAACACGCTTAATTTTAGAAGCATTAGAAAAGTCTTTTAATCATAAAGAAATACCTAATTTTAGCAATTTAAGCATTGAACATATTATGCCGCAAACACTTACTAAAGAATGGCAAAAACATTTAGGTGATAATTGGCAAGAAGATTATGATTTATATATTAATAGCTTGGGGAATTTAACTTTAACTGCTTATAATTCAGAACTATCTAATGCTTCTTTCACAGATAAAAATAAAAATTTGAGTAACAGTAAATTATCTTTAAATAGTTATTTTGCAAAAATAACAGATTGGAATAAAGAAGAAATTCAAAAACGCTCTGAATATTTAGCTAATACTGCTTTAAAAGTTTGGTCATACTTCGGAACATCAAATGAAGTAAAAAAAATCCCTCAAGGTGTTACTGGTAAAAAGCCAAAAATACTGATTATTTTTGACCAAGAAATATTAGTAAAAACATGGCGAGATGTACTAATAAATTTTTTAACTACTATTGTTGAGTTTGAGCCTGATTTTTTTAAACAGTTAGTTAAAGAATACCCACATTTTATAAATAAAAGTCCTGAGAAATTTAGAGAATCAAGAGAACTTAAAAATGGCTATCATATTGAAGTCAACTTAAGTGCTGATTCTATCTATCGTTTTTGTAAACAAGCAATGCAAACAATTGAATTATCAGATGATGATTGGCATATTGAAATTCAATAGTCCAATAGTCCAATAGGATGGGCTGAGGCACGAAGCCCATCAATCGCGAACGACGAATAACTTACTGGAGCATATACCGTGGACGTAATAACCACCAAACAAGCCACGCAAAATTTAGAGCAATTGATTGAACACGTTATTTTAGATGTTGAACCGACGATTATTTATAATGAAAATGGTCAAAAAGCAGTATTAATGGCATTTGATGAATTTAATGCGTGGCAGGAAACATTTTATTTATTATCTAATCCCGCGAATGCCGCGCATATATTTAAATCTATTCAGGAAATAGAAGCGGGTGATACATTTGAAAAAACACTGCTTGAGTTATGAAGCTGGTTTTTAGTAACAGCTCGTGGGCAGATTACCTTTGGTTTCAAGAAAACGATAAAAAATCATTAGCGCGTATTAATGGATTAATTAAAGAAATATCCCGCTCACCTTTTGAGGGAACTGGAAAACCTGAACCATTAAAAGCAAATTTAGCGGGTTTCTGGTCGAGAAGAATTAATAGCGAACATCGGCTAGTTTATAAAGTGACTGATACAGAAATTATTTTTGTGTCATTTAGATTTCATTATACGAAGAATTAGCACACCTTTTCACCTCACACAAATAACTAAGTACGCACAACGTACCCTATAAAACCCCATGCAAAAAACTCGTTACCAATTTAACAAACTCCAAAAACGTTTACGCCACACGGTTGGTGATGCGATTGCCGATTACAACATGATAGAAGATGGCGATAAAGTCATGGTGTGTTTATCAGGCGGTAAAGATTCTTACACAATGCTTGATGTGTTGATGAATTTACAAAAAACCGCACCTGTGGATTTTGAACTCATCGCTGTCAACTTAGACCAGAAACAGCCGAATTTTCCTGAACACGTTCTGCCTGAATATCTGGAATCGCTTGGTGTGCCGTATCACATCATTGAAAAAGATACTTACAGTGTGGTGAAGCGCGTGATTCCCGAAGGGCAAACGACTTGCGGACTGTGTTCACGGTTACGGCGCGGTACGTTGTACGGCTATGCCGAAGCTAATGGCGTGAATAAAATTGCTTTAGGTCATCATCGTGACGATATTTTAGAAACGTTTTTCTTGAATATCTTTTATGGTGGCAAACTGAAAGCGATGCCGCCTAAGTTATTGAGTGACGATAAGAAAAATATCATCATTCGTCCTTTGGCATATACCCGTGAAAAAGACATTGAGCGTTTTGCGGCGTTTAAAGATTTTCCGATTATTCCTTGTAATCTGTGCGGCTCACAAATCAATTTGCAACGTCAGGCCATGAAAGTGATGTTGAAAGCGTGGGATAAACAATTCCCCGGTCGCTTGGAAACTATCTTTACCAGCTTAAAAAATGTCGCGCCTTCGCAATTAGCAGATACCAAACTGTTTGATTTTACGAGCCTGATGTTAGGTCGCGAACAAGAATTCGATTCAGAATCGGCTGGTTTAGATATACTAGCGTAATCATGAGTTCAATAGCTAAAGCTGTTTTACTCCGCTTATTTTAATCAGCATAAGGAACGCTATGACTCCCATTCAGTACATTAACCGACCAGACCAATTACCAGCGCTGTGTGAACAAATCCAACAAGCGGCTTGGATAGCTTTGGATACTGAGTTTTTACGCGAAAAAACCTATTATCCCAAGTTCTGTTTATTGCAAATTGCCACGCTGGATTGGGTAGCCTGTGTTGATCCGATTGCGTTGCCCGACTTAAGCACCTTGTTTGAGGCAATTTATAATCCTGCTATCGTTAAAGTGCTGCACTCGTGCCGTCAGGATTTAGAAATTTTTTTCCAAATCACAGGCAAACTGCCAGAACCGATTTTTGATACCCAAATTGCCGCGCCGTTGTTAGGTTTTCAAGACAATCCTGGTTATGCCATGCTGGTGTCCAGTTTCCTCAATATCAATCTAAGCAAAGCCCACACACGGGCTGATTGGAGCAAACGCCCATTAACCAAAGATGAAATTGATTATGCGGCGGATGACGTGATTTATTTGTGTCAGATTTATCAGATTATGACGCAGAAACTTACTGAATTAGGGCGTATAGACTGGTTAAAACAGGATTTCGTCGAACTGGCTGACCCTGCACATTATGAGGTGAAGCCCGAAAAAGCGTGGTTACGCATCAAAGGTCAAAATAAACTGACAGGCAAGCAGTTATCCATTATTCAAACCATCGCCGAGTGGCGCGAAAAAACTGCCCAAGCGGAAGACAGACCGAAAAATTGGCTGTTGCGTGATGAATTACTGTTTGATTTAGCCAAACTGCAACCTGAAACCGTCACAGACTTAGCCGCAGTACGCGGTATCAATGAACGCGCGGTACATCGTTACGGTAAAGAATTGTGCCAACTGATTACCGCTGCCAAAAATCGTCCGCCGATACCATTAACGTTGAAAGACCGCCCCGCGAAAAAGACCCAGCAACAAGAAGCGATACTGGATATTCTGACTGCTTTAGTGCGTATTCGCGCCGAAGAAAACGAATTAAATCCCACCATTCTAGGCTCACGCAAAGACCTAGAAGCCTTATTATTTAACGGCGATGAGGAATGCCCCTTACTACACGGCTGGCGATACGCAATGGCAGGACGGGAATTAGTCGGCCTGTTGAAAGGCGAGTTATTGCTGGGAATTGAAGCGGATAGGTTGTCGATTATTGCTAACAGTTAAGTACAGGTTATCGCCAGCCCAACCTATTAAATTCTCCTTTCCTTTGGATAGCAAATGACTGAATACTTGAAAGAAAAAATACAAAAACATGAAGATACACTATCCGATTTGGTAGAAATGTCCAAGATGTACAGTGGTCACCAGTTTAATCTAAGACTAACTAATATGGTTATTTTACGTTTTCCCGAATTAGCTAAGAAGCTAAATCTCAAAGAGATGAAATGAATTTAAATGAAAGGTTATGTTTATGTTGCGACCAATAAAGGATTTGAAGATTTAGTAAAAATAGGATGTTCAGAACGTGACCCAAAAAAGAGAGCAAAAGAGCTAAGTACAGTAGGAACTGTATATCCATGTGTTATTAAATATGAATTTTTAGTTAATGAACCTCGCTTACTTGAACAAACAGTTCATAACTCACCTAACTTAAAGCGTGAGGTTGAAAATAGAGAATGGTTTCGTTGCACAGTAGATGAGGCAATAGTTGCAATTAAAGAAGTAGCTGAACAAGAAAATATTCCCATTCTTTACGAAAGTGTTGTTGAGTCAGAAAAAGCCAGCAAATCAAAAAATCAATCTGGTGTTAAAAAGAAAAAACCAGTTAGAAAATTGATTGGTAAACATCTGGATATTTTTGAATATGATAAAGACGCTCCAAATAAAATATCCAAAGATTTTTTGGAGCGTTCAAATTTAGCTAAGCGAGGTAATACAAACTCTCAATATGAATTGGGACTTATGTATCAACTTGGTGAGGGCATTGATAGAGACTATCAAAAAGCAATAGAGTGGTATCAAAAAGCCGCAGAACAAGGAAATATGAATGCTCAGATTAATTTGGGTCGTATGTTTTATAACGTATCGTGGCTTCATAAAAATTATGATGAAGCTGTGAAATGGTTTAGTAAAGCCGCAGAACAAGATAATGCTGAAGCTCAGTATTACTTAGCTAATATGTATCAGCATGGACAAGGTGTTTGTCGTAATTTAAAAGAAGCTGAAAACTGGTATGTTAAGGCACTTGAAAATGGCAACGATGAAATAAAAAGAAGGGTAGTTAGTGCTTGCTTGAATAGAAATACAAACGCCATTCTTAGAACCTGTTCAAAATCTACAGTAATTAAGTAATAATAGCAGGATGAGAAAAAAATATCCGAGTGACATTAGTCGAGAACAGTTTGAACAGATTCGTGAACTATTGGAAAGTGCGCGCAAGAAGACGCGCCCGCGCC
>JAUYBJ010000003.1 GCA_030693155.1 Methylococcales bacterium | reverse complement strand
TATAATTCCACACATTTTTAACTCAAGGTAAAGACACTATGTCAGACATTAATAAAGTCGTATTAGCGTATTCAGGTGGTTTGGATACGTCCATTATTCTCAAATGGTTACAAGATGTGTATGACTGTGAAGTCGTCACGTTTACCGCCGATTTAGGACAGGGCGAAGAAATTGAACCTGCGCGTACTAAAGCACAGGCAATGGGCATTAAAGAAATTTTTATCGAAGATTTACGCGAAGAATTCGCCCGCGATTATGTGTTTCCGATGTTTCGCGCCAACACTATTTATGAAGGCGAATACCTGTTAGGTACATCTATTGCTCGTCCATTAATTGCTAAACGCCTGATTGATATTGCCAACGAAACAGGCGCACAAGCCATTTCACACGGCGCGACGGGCAAAGGTAATGACCAAGTACGTTTTGAATTAGGCGCGTATGCGTTACGTCCTGATATTCAAATTATTGCACCGTGGCGCGAATGGGATTTAACCTCACGTCAATCATTGCTGGATTATGCCGAAAAACACGGCATTCCTGTGGAAATGAAACACGGCAAAACCTCGCCGTATTCTATGGATGCTAATTTACTGCATATTTCTTATGAAGGTAGAGTTTTAGAAGATCCGTGGGCAGAGCCAGAAGAAGCGATGTGGCGTTGGTCGGTGTCACCTGAAAACGCACCTGATAAAGCGACGTATATCGAACTGACCTACGCACAAGGCGACATCGTAGCGATTGATGATGTACCTTGTTCACCTGCTACCGTGATGGAACAATTAAACAAAATCGCAGGCGCGAACGGTATCGGACGTTTAGACATCGTGGAAAACCGTTATGTGGGCATGAAATCACGCGGCTGTTATGAAACCCCAGCGGGAACGGTTATGCTCAAAGCCCATCGTGCCATTGAGTCGTTGACGCTGGATAGAGAAGTTGCGCATTTAAAAGATGAATTGATGCCGCGTTATGCGTCACTCATTTATAACGGCTACTGGTGGAGCCCAGAGCGTGAAATGTTGCAAACTATGATTAACGCTTCACAAGCCAACGTCAACGGTAAAGTACGCCTGAAATTGTACAAAGGTAATGTGGTCGTGGTCGGTCGTGAATCTGCTACTGACAGTTTATTTGATGAAAGTATTGCCACCTTTGAAGACGATGCAGGTGCGTACAATCAAAAAGACGCGGCGGGCTTCATTAAACTGAATGCGTTAAGAATGCGTATTGCAGCGGCTAAGCGTTTGAAATAATGGCGTAAAAAAGCAAAGGACAAATGGTATTAAACTTGTATAATTGCGCGTTGGCAAGACCACATAATAATAACTATTTGTCCGACTGGGCTATTTTGCGCAGTTTATGAGGAAGGCAATAATGAGCGATACACCCGAAAAAAAGTCCAATATAGTTGCTCTGAATACCATACCACCCCATCAGAATCTGGTAAAAGCCAATCGCTGGCTCTTAGCGGCGGTGTTTTTTCTGATGGCGGTTATTGTGGTCGGCGGCTGGTTATTAATTCCGCGTGAGGATTTAACGGCTTATAAACAGACCACCGATACGCAATTGTATATGGATCACATGAATCCTGTGTTGTCTGCTGAGGTGAATGCTTTAAAAGGGCAGTTTGTCGGGTTGGTCAGCGGCTCAATTGAAAGCAAACTCAGAACCCTGGAAGAAAGTGTACGTTTAGGTGCTGCGCCTGATTCGTTAATGACCATTGAAGAATTGCGTAGTGATATTAAAACCTTACGCGCTTATTCCGCTACGCAGAATAATAGTAAATCGACACTGCCTAATGAACAATTAATGGAAGAAATGTCAGCATTGAAGAAGCTGGTGTATTTGAGTCTGGCTTCGTGTGGTTTGATGCTGGCGGCAGTTGCGGGCGTGTGGATTAACAATCGTCGTCGCTTATCGTATAAAGAAATGATTACCCGTTATTTGCACAAACAGTAGATTTACCGTGACTGCCAATCTTTTACCGACTGGCAGTCATTGGCACAACACAAAGAAGCCGCGCCAACGGTAGTTGGAGCGGCTTTTTTGTGCGTGATTGAATCTAAAATTATTTAGATTTCAAGTAAGCATACAGCGCGTCAACTGCTTGGTCTTCGCCGTAGCCTGCTTTAGTAACAGGAGCTAATGACATAATGGTTTCGATGGCTTTAGGCATTCCGCCTTTGCCATTTTTCAGAGTATTTTCAAAACTTGCTCTGTCTAATTTGCCGTCTTTAATTAATGCAGACAACTGAGGGTTTGACGCGATGTCATGGCAAGAACCACAACCGCGACCGAACGCACGTTCATAGATTTTTTGACCTATTTCTTCAGCTTCGCCAGCGAATACTGAACCGCTTAAAGTGATTAACATAACGCCTACTAATGTGGTTAATGATTTTTTCATAGTGACCTCTTTTTGATGATTTAAAAGAACGTATGTTCTTCTGTGTTTAAATAACGTTCAAGCCCGCAAAGAATAGGTAATTTAACGCTAAAATTCAATTGTTTTATTCACTTCTGTGCATTCATATTATTTACAAAGTGTGTGAACGGTCGCTGAATTTAACCTTCAAACCAACGCAGCCGTTCATGAAGCGTCACGACTGTGCCGATAATAATCAAAGTCGGCGGTTTAATTTCCTGTTCAGCAACCTGTGCGGGCAAGGTGGATAACGTGCCGATAATGACACGCTGATTGTGTGTCGTGCCTTGTTGCACTAGGGCAATGGGTAAATTTTTATCGCTACCGTGCGCAATTAACGACTGGCAAATTTTCTCCAGTCCTACCAAGCCCATGTAAATCACGATGGTTTGATTAGGCACAGCTAATTGTGTCCAGTTTAAATTCACCGAATCGTCTTTCAGATGCCCTGTGACAAAGGTGCAGGATTGCGCATGGTCTCGATGAGTAAGCGGAATCCCTGCATAAGTGGCACATCCTGAGGCGGCGGTAATACCGGGAACGACTTGAAAATGGATGCCTTGCTGCATCAGCGTTTCAATTTCTTCGCCACCGCGTCCGAAAATAAACGGATCGCCGCCTTTTAAACGGGCAACACGTTTACCTGCTTTGGCTAAATCTGCCAGTAAAATATTAATGGATTCTTGCGGTAGCGCGTGGTGTTGTCGTTGCTTGCCGACATAAACTTTATCGCTGTCACGTCGTGCCAAATCAAGAATTTCAGGCGATACCAGACGGTCATAGACCACGACATCGGCTTGTTGTAACAGGCGCAACGCACGAAAAGTGAGCAAATCAGCTGCTCCAGGCCCTGCGCCAATCAGATAGACTTCACCGATAGCGTGGGTTGTTTCGGCGACATCCAGCTGTTGTTGTAGTTGTTGCTCGGCTTCTGCCTCTTTGCCCGCAAACATTAATTCAGCAACACTGCCCTGAAAAACCTGCTCCCAAAAAATCCGCCGTAAACGTTGGGTGGTAATATGTTGCTGTACGCGGCTTCTGAATCTGGCAGCCAGCGCGGCAAGTCGTCCATAGCTGGGTGGAACTATCGTTTCTATTTTGGCTCTCAGTAGTCGCGCTAATACAGGCGCAGCACCGCCAGATGACACCGCGACAATAATCGGCGAACGGTCGATGATAGCGGGAAAAATAAAGCTGCACAGTTCGGGGTTATCAACGACATTGACCAGAATTTTTTGTTGGTTGGCGGTGTCGGCAACCAGACGATTGGTTGTATCATCATTAGTGGCGGAGATCACTAATCTAAAATCACGCAGGTCTTCGGGTGAAAATGTTTTTTGCTGTAATATCAGCCCGTGCGTGGCTTGCATGGCGGCGACATCAGGGCTGATTTCTTTAGCGATAACGGTGATTTTCGCACCTGCACGCGCCAAGCTGTCGATTTTTCGGGCAGCAATCTCACCTGCACCGACCACAAGGCAATTTTGTTGTTTCAGGTTTACAAAAACAGGAAAATAATCCATTTTGTTTCGATGATGCGTAGATTTAATAGGGAGTGTTATTATAGGCACTCTGCTTTTGAATTGTGAGTGTTAAACGCAACTATGATTGAATTTAATCGGGAAGTCGATGCCAGTGGTCTGCATTGCCCTTTGCCTTTACTAAGGCTGAAAAAAGCCTTGATGGATATGTCCAGCGGCGATATTGTAAAAGTGATTGCCACCGATCCTGCTGCCCATTTGGATTTTGGTGTTTATACCGATCAGGCAGGTCATCAAATTATTGAATTTATCAAACAATCAAATGCACAAATTTTTTATATTAAAAAAAAATAATAGCTTACGCGCATTAGGCAAAGAGTCATCTACTGGAATTGGCAATGATAAAATTTGACACCGCAGATATTGAAATAGGTATGTTTGTTTCTGCCTTGGATAGACCGTGGGTAGGAACACCGTTTTTGTTTCAGAGTTTTCTCGTCAGAAGTGAAAAGCAAATCCGACAGCTTCAGGAATATTGTAAAACGGTTGAGATAGATGAAAATAAAAGTCATCCATCACTTGCCAATAAATTTTTCCTCTATAAATGTCAGCAAGCTACTCAAAAACAGGAAGAAGAGAATGTGGTTGGCGCAGCCTCTCGTCAGGAAGCCGTTAATCCGCTGTTCAAGACGAATGACAAACAGTTTGAAGAAGAGCTGGGAGTGGCGCGTCAGGTCTATGAAAATACAACCCGTACACTGCATACAGTATTGGATAATTTTCGGCTGAATAAGGAAGTGAACCCCGTCGAGCTGAAAACGTGTGTGCATGGTGTTATTGATGGAGTTATGCACAATCCCAGCACATTGGCTTTATTCAGTAATTTAAAATCCAAACAACAGGACACTGCACGGCACAGTCTTAATGTGTGCATTCTGTGTTTGCTTTTTGGTCGTCATTTAGGGCTTGGTGAGCAGCAATTATCTGATTTAGGATATGCCGCTTTACTGCATGATGTCGGGGAAATTAAAGTGCCGCAAGCGGTTCTTGATAAGCACAGCAGGGGACTCAGCCCTGAAGAAAAAAAAGAAATGGAGATGCACACACAATACGGTGCAGAAATATTGGCAAAAACGACTGGTATTCCTAAGGTCGCTATTGAGGTTGCGCGTTCACATCACGAGCGAGTGAACGGTAAAGGCTATCCTAAGGGCTTGAAAGACGAAGAAATCAACTATTTTTCCAGATTGGTTTCTATCGTTGATGTGTATGAAATCGTCACCAATCATCCGGGTGCTACGGTGCATATTTCCTGTTCAGAAGCATTGAAATCCATTTACATGATGCGCGGCAGTTTTTTTGATCGCGAACTGGTCGAGGAATTTATCAAGTGCTTGGGTATTTATCCCGTAGGCAGTGTGGTTGAACTCAATAGCGGTGAAATTGCTATCGTTATCAGTAATAAACTGGGTAAGCATTTGTTGCCCACTATTATGGTGGTTAAAGACAGCAAAGGTATCCGTTCTCAGCCGCAGATTGTTAATCTGGAGCATTTTAAAGAAACCGATGGCTTGTCAAAACTGTACATTGCCAAGGTGATTGACCCTGATTCTGTGGGTATAGACCTGAGTGATTATATAATTAGGGAAGCGGGTATGGGCAGGTAGTTGTGTAGTGTGGGCATTGCTCACCCTACGATGTTGATAGTTTGGAGTCCAAGGAATACCTTGGACTCCAAATATAAAAATCACTCCCGTCAGGTGCGTGCCCTCATTCCTTGCGCTCTTTATATTCATTATTTTCATTATTCGTTACGGTCACTTTTTTGGGATTTTTTCCGCTACCGTAAATAGTAATCGGTTCATTGCCGCCACGCACTTTATGCGCTCCCAAACTATCAAAGCTTTTTCTCATATCATTAGACAGCCATTTATAGGCCTTTTGTGAAAGAATAATGCTGTAGCCCAGTCGTTTACTTAAGCTTTCCAGCCGACTGGCTTTATTCACCGCATCCCCGATAATGGTGTATTCATAACGTTCTTCAGAACCGATCGTGCCGCCGATAACCGCACCGAAATCAATACCCACGCCTGATTCGGGGTGCATAGCATTGGGCATAAAAAAGTCCGTACTGTGTTTGATGATGGCTAAACTCGCATTTACTGCATCTTCCACTGGGTTGCCGTCACTATCCAAGCCGAAAATCGCCAATACGGCATCGCCCATAAATTTGTTGATAATACCGTTATGTTCACTGATAACGCTGCTGATGTCGGCAAAATAGACGTTCAAAAATAGAATGATTTCTTCCGCCGAAGCCGATTCACCCAAGCTGGTGAAGCCGCGTAAATCGCAGAATAAAATAGCGACGTTATAGGTTTGCCCTTGTTTGAGTATCTGCTCATCGGTGTTGAGCAGTTTATTCATGATATTGGCACCGACGCTTTTTTCCAGCGTGCGATACAGGCGGTCTCTATCACGCAATCGTTCAATCATGGCATTGTGGTAGCTTGCCAGTAATGCCAGCTCATCGTCACTGACGGTGGAGATGAAAACATCAAAACGTCCTTCTTCAACGCGACTCAGGATGTTGACCTGCATTCCTACCACATAAATAAAATTACGATGGTATAAATAGAGCAAATAGCATGATAAGCAGACAATAATCGTGCTGATAAATAGTAACCCGATAAAATCGTGTTTGTCAGGCTGTAAACGGTGAGCTATCCATATCAAGCTGAAAACCAATAAATCAACGGTTAACAGGGTCAATAAAAAGTAACGTAATTTGACACCTGCCGGCACGATTTGAGTAATGTTTTTTGATTCGATACCCTGATAACTTTTGACATGGTGGTATTCGACTTCTAATGAGATACCCAGTGCTATGTAAAAGCCGATGCTGATAATTGCAACAACGGATTTGCCAACAAAAATCGGCGGATGATTAAGTAGCTGTGTCTCAATGAGGGTGACAACTACCCCGGTAAATAGATACGGCGATAAATCAAAGACAAGCTGTTGTGTTTGGTTTTTTATAAACGATAAGTCGTGAATCCAGACAGGGCGTTTAAAGCGAAACACTGCGCTTGCGGCAATAAGGCATAAGCTGGCAGCACCTATAACAGGAAAAATCTCCCAAAACGCGGGAGCACGCAAGCTAATCATCAGATAAGACAGGATAATAACTAATCCCAGTAAGTGATATTCAAAAATAATTTTTTTAGTTATCAGTGGGGTAGGGTTGCTCATAATCAGTGGTGGTATTTTTAGTCCAGGTGATACACAGTGTCTGCTAGCGTTTACAGGTAGCAATCATAGGCATTTTAGTAGATATTACTTCAGTCTGTACCGAAAGCCTTATTATATTGAGCAGATGCAATCAATCAGTACATAAAAATCGTGAATAAGAAAAGATCAGCTGGTAGACTTTCGCGCTTATTTCTTGTTGCCAAGCACGAACAAGCAAGAAAAATACCAACACTTCATTAAAGCACAAAGATACCAGATTGCGATCTTAAAGAAAGCGGATAATAAAAATAAAATATCACCACGCTTTATAAATCAGCGCATTCTACCAAATTACGCAGAAGCAGAGACAACAACCCCCATGATGTTACAAAATGAATTCGTTAATTGGTTCAGGGCTTCATCGCCTTACATTCACGCGCACCGCAACAAGACATTTGTTATTTCATTTGGTGGTGAAGCGATATTGGATGCCAGTTTTGAATACCTGATGCAGGATTTTGCCTTGTTAAGTAGTCTGGGTATCCGTTTGGTATTAGTGCATGGTATCCGCCCGCAGATTGACCAGCGGCTGGTTAAACTTAACGCCCCTGCATTGTTTCATCAGCATTTGCGCATTACCGACGATTTGGCATTGCAATGCGTCAAAGAGGCGGCAGGCTTGGTGCGCGTAGAAATTGAAGCATTATTATCAATGGGTCTGGCGAATTCACCCATGGCGGGCAGTAGTCTTAAAGTGGCTTCGGGCAATTTTGTGACCGCCAAACCCATCGGTGTCATTGACGGCATTGATTATTGCCACACGGGTGAAGTGCGCCGTATTGATAGCGTGGCGATTCATGCCCAGCTGGATCAAAATAACGTGGTATTAATGTCGCCTATCGGTTATTCGCCCAGCGGCGAAGTATTTAATTTGTCTGCTGAACAGGTCGCCACTGCGGTGGCGATTGCGTTAAAAGCGGAAAAATTAGTGTTATTAACCGAGCAACCCTGTTGTAATCCAGTTAATAATCAGCCCGTGCAACAAATGACCACTGGTGAAGCAGAAACGTTTTTACAGCAATATCCTGATATTGATAACAGCATCCGTTTATCATTGAAAGCAGCGATACAAAGTTGTCAGGCAGGTATCGAGCGCGTCCATTTGCTGAATCGGGCAACCAATGGCGTATTATTACTGGAATTATTCAGCCGTGATGGCGTGGGTACGCTCATCAGCTCAACCGCTTACGAAGAATTGCGCCCTGCGACCTTAAACGATATAGGCGGCATTCTGGAACTGATTAAGCCGCTGGAGCAACAAGGTATCTTGGCGAAACGCACGCGGGAAAAAATTGAAATGCAACATGACGATTATATTGTGCTGGAACGAGACGGGTTGATTATTGCCTGTATTGCCTTGCACGCCAATGTGGAATGCGGGTTTGGTGCGTTAGCCTGCCTTGCTGTTCATGCTGATTATCGCGGCGCGGCGCGGGGTAATCGCTTGCTGGATGCTGCGTATCAAAAAGCCAGACAACTGCATTTGAAAACTTTATTTGTATTATCTACACAAACCATGCACTGGTTTATTGAGCGAGGATTTTTATTATCTGAGTTTAACAGTCTTCCTCAACCCCTCAAGGTACTATACAATCCGCAGAGAAACTCTAAAATTCTGTGCAAACATCTTGAGTAGTGCATTGCTATGATACAAAATCCAGACTTTTTGTCGATATTGCAAATAACCGATATGCACATTCTGCGTCATGCCGGAGAAACCTTGGTGGGCATTGATACCGAGCATTATTTTCATGCCGTGCTTGAACTGGCGTTTTCGACTCATGCCTATTTTGATCTGGTGTTGGTGACAGGTGATTTAGCACAAATTCCGTGTCAGGCAAGCTATCAGCGCATTTTAAATCGTCTTGAGGCTTATCACACCCCATGTGTTTGTTTACCCGGAAATCATGATGATTTTGCACTCATGCAACGGCTGTTAAATACGGACAATGTCAGTTGTCGTAAACAAACGCTACTGGGAAACTGGCAGATTATTTGTTTAAACAGCCAGATAGTGGGGTCAGCAGGCGGGCGGTTAGCGAAGGATGAACTGGACGTACTGAAACAATGTTTAGAAGGCTATCCAACGCATCAAACGCTGATTGCCGTGCATCATCATTGTCTGCCCACAGACAGCGCGTGGATGGATACCATGACTATCGAAAATCATGATGAATTTCTCGCCATTATCCAGCAGCACCCGCAAGTGAAAGTCATTACCACAGGTCATATCCATCAACTGATGGACAGTTACTTTGGGGCAGTGCGCGTGTTAGGTACACCATCAACCTGCTTTCAGTTTACGCCTAACAGCCGAAAATTCGGTATCGACAACACTGCTCCGGGTTATCGCGTGATGCAGTTGTATGCGGATGGGCGGTTTGAATCTGCTATTACTCGCTTGCCTGAGCCATTAGCGGGCTTACAAACCAACACTAAAGGTTATTAACAAAGAATAAAACTGCTGGTCTTTTGAGGACTGACAGTCTTAACAATCTATTCTTGTGTTGTAGACTCTTCCGTCGTCGTAGGTATTAAAATACTGCTCAGTTCAGTCATGGCGCGTTGATAAACCTTACGTTTAAAATACACCACATTATTAAGC
Source organism: Methylococcales bacterium (assembly GCA_030693155.1). Classification (GTDB taxonomy): domain Bacteria; phylum Pseudomonadota; class Gammaproteobacteria; order Methylococcales; family Methylomonadaceae; genus UBA4132. Next base: position 14,889 of record JAUYBJ010000003.1, on the reverse strand, counting down.
GGTTCCCAATAATCCACCCATCGCCAGCTATCAAATTCTGGCTTGCTGCAATGGTCAAAACGTACCGCCGAATCACTGCCTAGCAAGCGCAACATAAACCAAATCTGCTTTTGCCCGATGCACAACGGGTGAGAATTTTTACGAATATAACGTTCGGGCAATTGATACCTTAGCCAATAACGGGTGCGTCCGAGAATTTGTACATGGTGCTGTTGCAAGCCTGTTTCTTCCCATAATTCTCGGTACATCGCAGTTTCAGGGTCTTCATCGTCATTGATGCCGCCTTGCGGAAATTGCCAGGCATCCATACCCATCCGTTTTGCCCAAAACACGCGACCCTCATTATTGCAAAGGATGATGCCCACATTTGGCCGGTATCCTTTAGAGTCTATCATGTTAAAACCTGTCATTTACCTTCCCTATCGCCTAATCTTGCCTATAATGCAGTTGCGATGACAGGGTGGGTAGTTTGTAATTTCCGCCATTGTTCCACAAAAAAACACCAGATACCATAGGGCATAACGCTTTTAATTCCATCACACAGGATTCACCATGAGTTTAGCGATTTTTGATTTAGATAATACCTTGATAGCGGATGACAGCGACTATTTGTGGGGGCAATTTCTGGTCGATCAAGGCATAGTTGATAAGGAGCAATACGAACACGCCAATGCCAAATTTTACGAGGATTATCGACAAGGCAAGCTCGATATTGTGGAATTTCTAAACTTTTCCCTGCAACCGTTAGCCGATAATGAGCCTGAGCAACTGTATCAATGGCGGACGCAATTTATTGAACAGATTATTACGCCGATATTATTAAAACCTGCGCAGCAATTGATTGATAAACACAGAGACAGAGGCGATACCTTACTGGTGATTACCGCCACCAACCGTTTTGTCACTGAGCCGATTGTCAAACTGTACGGCATAGATAATTTACTTGCCACCACGCCAGAATTTATTGACGGTCGCTATACAGGCGGATTTACGGGTGTGCCGTGTTTTCGTGAAGGGAAAGTGACACTATTGGAAGCATGGCTGGAAAATTCGCCGCACACGCTGGAAGGTAGCTGGTTTTACAGCGATTCGCACAATGATTTGCCGCTGTTGAGTTTAGTGGATAATCCTGTGGCGGTTGATCCCGATGAAAAATTAACCGCCGCCGCCAAGCAAGCCGACTGGTCAATTATCAGTTTGCGTAATAATCACTGCCCGACAGAGCATTTTCATAAGTGATGCAGGGGGAGATTTGATTGAGCATGACTGCCAGTCCTTTGAGGACTGGCAGTCTAGTGTGAGTAATCAATCCAGATTATCAGTCACAGCACCCAACGAAGCAGAATTAACCAACTTGGCATATTTCGCCAATACGCCGCGTGTGTAACGTGGTGCGGGTTGTTGCCATGATGTTAAACGTTGGGCGATTTCAGCGTCATTAATGTGTAATTTCAATTCATTGTTTTCAGCATCAATGGTGATGGTGTCGCCTGTTTGCACAATAGCCAATGCACCGCCGACGAAGGCTTCTGGGGTGATGTGTCCGACCACAAAACCATGCGTACCGCCTGAAAAACGACCGTCAGTAATTAACGCGACTTCTTTACCCAAGCCTTTACCCATAATCGCTGAAGTCGGCGAGAGCATTTCACGCATCCCCGGTCCGCCTTTTGGCCCTTCGTAACGAATGACAATCACGTCACCTTTGACGATGTCGCCGTTAAGGATGCTTTTTAGAGCGAGTTCTTCGGCATCAAATACTTTAGCTGTGCCTGTAAAGGTTAAGCCTTCTTTACCCGTGATTTTAGCAACCGCGCCACCGACGGCTAAGTTGCCGTACAGTATCACTAAGTGACTGTCTTTTTTAATCGGATGCTCCATATCATGAATAATGTCTTGTTCAGCAGGATACGGTGCAACATCGGCTAAATTTTCTGCCAAGGTTTTACCGGTGACGGTTAAGCAGTCGCCGTGCAGCAAGCCTTCATCTAACAGCATTTTCATTAACGGTTGAATGCCACCGATTTCAACCAGTTCCGCCATGGAATACTGACCGCTGGGTTTTAAATCCGCCAGCATCGGGACATTTTTGCCGATACGGGTAAAATCATCCAGTTGAATATCGACTTTAGCCGCGTTTGCCATTCCTAAAATGTGCAGTACCGCATTGGTTGAACCGCCTAAGGCGATAACGACGGTAATCGCGTTTTCAAAGGCTTCTTTGGTCATGATGTCGCTAGGCTTGATGTCTTTTTTCAGCAGTTCTAACACTGCCGCACCTGCGCGTTCACAATCTTTTTGTTTGTCTTCGGAAATAGCCGCTTGCGCTGAGCTGTTCGGTAAGCTCATGCCGAGGGCTTCAATCGCGGATGCCATTGTGTTGGCTGTGTACATACCGCCACATGAACCTGCACCGGGTATGGCTTTCGCTTCTATTGCCGCCAGTTCAGCATCGTCAATTTTGTTGTTAGCGCGTGCGCCTACTGCTTCAAAGACTGATACTACGTCGAGTTTTTTGTTGTTATGGCAACCTGACAAAATCGTACCGCCGTACACAAATACCGCAGGACGGTTTAAGCGGGAAATGGCAATCATACAACCGGGCATGTTTTTATCACAGCCACCGATAGCGACCACGCCATCAAAGCCTTGGCAACCGACCACAGTTTCAATCGAATCGGCAATGACTTCACGCGACACCAGTGAGTATTTCATGCCTTCCGTACCCATCGAGATACCGTCGGAAATCGTGATAGTGTTGAAGATGACCGCTTTACCGTTGGCTTGATTCACGCCGAGAGCCGCTTGATCCGCCAGTTTGTTGATGTGCATATTGCATGGAGTCACCATGCTCCATGTGGAAGCAATGCCGATTTGCGGTTTTTTGAAGTCTTCGCTGCTGAAACCGACCGCGTGTAACATGGCGCGGCTGGGTGCGCGTTCCATACCGTCCACGACTAAAGAGGAAAAGGTGCGGGTGTTGTGGTCGTCTGAATGAGCCATTATGTATTCTCGTGGATTGATTTGTTGTCCACAAAAAGCCCGAAAGACACGAAAATTTTGTGGGGCGTAAGTAATTTTTTGTGCTTTTGGTGTTTTTCGTGGAAAAAAAGAAATAAAAATTAATAAGTATCCCAGCCGCTTTTACGTCGCCAGCTAATTTTGGGCAGAATAAAACCTAAGAAAATACCGATAATCACCAATGCACCGCCGTATAACAGCCAGTCTTGTTTGGTGGTGTCTTTCAGTGCCTGATTTTCCAGTTTGAGTTGTTCCAAATCACGTTCGCCATTAACAACGCGCTCTTGCAGTAAATCATGCTCTTCTTTTAACTGCACGGCATTGGCGGCGGTGGATTTTAACTCGTTCAGCTCACGGCTTAGGTGGTCGCGTTCATTGGCCAAGGATTTTTCTAATGTTGAACCGGGTGTAATCGCTTCGGTTGCCTTGGCTAACTGTTCTTTAAGGGTACTGATTTCAGTTTGCAATAACACCAGATTTTTATTGGCAGTGTCTTTAGCATCCTGTTCGGGCGGTTCTTTTTTGGTGTATTTGGCTTTAATGTAGCCTTCTGTACCGTCAATTGAATGGACTTTGATGAAGCCATTTTTGAACGGTTCGCCCACAACGGTGACGGACGTGCCAGTCGGTAATATTTTGAGTACAGGCGCGTAGCTGTTTGCCGCACTTCTGAGGGCTAAATTGGTATCATCAGCGATATAAAGGATGTCCGCTTGTGCTGAACCAAACGCGATAAGTGAGATAAAAAACGCAAGATATAATTTTTTCACGGAACTCTCTGTGGTTAATTAGCTGTTGATAACAATAGTAACGTTATTTTTTATACAGCAAAAATTCTAACAAGGCTTTTTGCGCGTGCAGGCGATTTTCAGCTTCTGGGAAAATGACGCTCTGCGCACCATCAATGACTTCCGCACTGACTTCTTCGCCACGATGTGCGGGCAAACAGTGCATAAACAAGGCATCAGGGTGAGCGGCTTGCATTACATTAGCATCAACCTGATAGTCTTTAAAGGCTATTTCGCGTTGTTTTTGTTCTTCTTCTTGCCCCATACTTGCCCAGACATCGGTGACGATTAAATCGGCATTATGCGCGGCGGCGATAGGGGTATCGAAAAATTTAATCCGATTTCCAGCAGCTGCAACAATGGCGGCATCAGGCATATAAGCTGCGGGACTGGCAATGTGCAGGGTAAAGTCCAAGACAGTCGCGGCATGAATATACGAGTGACACATATTATTGCCATCACCAATCCATACCACGGTTTTGCCTTGAATATCGCCGCGCAATTCAAAATAAGTTTGCATATCGGCGAGTAACTGACAGGGATGCTGTTCATCGGTTAAGCCGTTAATCACCGGCACGCTGGAGTATTTGGCAAACGTGGTCACGGTTTCATGGCTGTTGGTTCTGAGCATAATGCCGTCAACCATGCTGGAGATGACTTTGGCACTGTCGGATAACGGTTCGCCGCGTCCTAATTGCGTGTCACGCGGCGATAAAAATAGCGCATTACCGCCAAAATGACTCATGCCCGCTTCAAAGGAAATGCGGGTGCGCGTGGATGATTTTTCAAAAATCATCGCCAGCACTCGCCCTTTCAACGGTTGGTAATTCGGGTCACGATGGTTTTTAAGTGCGATGGCACGATGGATTAAGCCACGAAATTCGTCGCTGGTTAAATCAAGTAGGCTGATGAAATGTCTGGGATTCATGGTGTTCTCAGTTTACGGCTGATCGGGTGTACTCTTGAATAAGAGCCGCCAAGGTGTCTATAAGCTGCTGAATTTGCTCGGCATCTATGACTAACGGCGGCAATAAGCGGATGGTTTTTTCATTGGTAACATTGATTAATAGCCGCTTATGCAGCGCGAGCGTCACTAATTCTGCACAGGGTTTATCCAGTTCAATACCAATCATCAGGCCTTTATGACGAATATCAACAATGTGGGTATTTTTCTGTAATATTCTGCTTAAGGCTTTAGCAATTTGCTGACCTTTTAACTCAGCTTGTTCTATGAGATTTTCTGCATCCAGCGTCGCCAAAACTGCCAATGCGGCACTGCACGCTAAAAGATTGCCGCCAAAGGTAGAGCCGTGATTGCCAGCAGTCAAAATGGTTGCAGCCTTGCCACGCGCCAGACACGCACCTATCGGTACGCCATTGCCTAGTGCTTTTGCCAGTGTGCAGACATCGGGAATAATGCCATTGTGTTGAAAACACAAAAATTCGCCTGTCCGTCCGATGCCCGTTTGAATTTCATCCAGCATCATCAATAATTCATGCTCATCACATAAGGCACGGATTTGATTGAGATAATCATCGGCAGGAATGTTTACCCCGCCTTCGCCCTGAATCGGCTCAACCAATATCGCGACAATGTTGTTATTATCGCTAATCGCCTGTTCAATAGCAGGGATGTCGTTGTACGGTACGCGCACAAAACCTGTGACTAACGGTGCAAAACCCTGTTGCACTTTCGCATTACCCGTAGCACTCAGCGTTGCCATTGTCCGCCCATGAAAACTTTTTTCCATGACGATAATCGCAGGGGAATCTATACCGCGCTCATGTCCGTATTTGCGTGCCAGTTTAATTGCTGCTTCATTAGCTTCCGCACCCGAATTACTGAAAAATACGTTATCCATACCGCTTTTTTCAATCAGCTTATCGGCTAATTGTTCTTGCACGGCGATACCGTATATATTGGAGGTGTGCAGTAGTTTTTCACTTTGCGCACAAATCGCTTTATGCACCGCAGGATGCGCGTGTCCCAGATTACACACTGCAATGCCCGATAACGCATCCAGATAACGGTTATTGTTGTCGTCCCACAGCCACGCGCCCTGACCGCGTGCAAAAGTCACCGGTAAACGTTGATAGGTTGGCATAATATGGCTAGTCATAACAGAGGTAGTTACCCAATAAAAAAATGTTTTATTATAGGTTTCTTGCAGCAGACAGGCAAGTATTGCATTAGCCCATTTTGAAACCCGCAAAAAAACCGACTGAGCCGCTGACACCTTTGCTGGTAATACTGGATAAACGATTAACCAAAAAACTGCTGGACGATTTTGCCGCATCGGTCGCAGTATCAGCTGCGTGTTGCAGGCTTGCATCATCAATATGGATAATGCCGTAATACTCGCTGACAAACAGTAACACAATGATTCCACCACCGATAAATAACGCAGTTTTCAGCATTTTTTTAGCAAAATAACCGACTGCCATGCCAATGATGAAAGGTGTGCCGACACTGCCCAGCAAAAAAGGCGTAGAAAAAAAATCATTGGAAAACCCGACATCGACTGCATTGTTGTTCATAAATTTAACGATTCCGTTATGGTGGTTAATTAAGTGACTGCTTAAAAAGCAGCGTTGATTTTAGCGTTGTTGCGCGAAAAAGTGTAAAAATCAATAGTTGTTCACGAAAAGCCCGAAAAAATTCAACACGGGTCGTCGTGTATTTTAGCCACTTGTAATAGGAGTAAATAATTTTGTAATGCTTGTTATGTTATAGAATCTAATTTTTCTGATAAATAATAGATATAAGCAATACAGCGCATTATGAAGACAACTGAATATGATTTTGACCCCAGCTATGGTTATTCATTACCACAGTTATTAGCGGTCGCAACACCGAAAGAACACAAAGATTTCGATGAGTTCTGGCAACACCGCTATCAACTCGCTGTTACCGTCAACCCCAATCCGCAAACCAGAATTATCAATGAAAATGATCGGGGCTGGCGAGTATTTGAAATTAACTATACCTCTACTGACAATTTTCCGATTCGTGGCTGGTTGTTATTACCGAGTAATGGCGTTATTAAGCGCGGCTTTGTTATCGGGCATGGGTATGGGGGGCGTGATGCCCCGGATTTTCATCTGCCCTTTAAAGATGCCGCGCTGTTATTTCTGTGTTCCCGTGGTTTAGGACTCAGTGCAGCACCCACTATTTCCTCTGAACCGTATTGGCACGTTTTACATGATATTCATCAGGCAGACCGTTATATTATCGGCGGTTGTGTTGAAGATGTCTGGCTGGGCGTGAGTTCTTTATTACAGTTGTTTCCGAAGTTAGCAGGGCATTTGGGGTATTTGGGAATTAGTTTTTCAGGGGGGGTTGGCGCATTGGCGTTGCCGTGGGAGCGGCGTATTGCACGCGGTCATCTTAATATACCGACCTTCGGACATCATCCGCTACGCTTACGCTTACCTACACGCGGCAGTACGCACAGCCTACAGCAGTTTTATAGCACGCATAAAAAACAAACGCTTAATGTGTTGCGTTATTACGATGCAGCTCTAGCAGCAAAGCGTATCACTATGCCGATAAATTGTGCCTGCGCGTTGTTTGATCCTTTCGTTGCACCGCCTGCACAATTTGCTATTTACAATGCCTTGCCCGCCGAAAAAGAGCTGTTCGTATTAACCGCAGGGCATCACTCATACCCGGAACAACAGCAGCAAGAGCAACAACTCATTGCCGAACTCGATGCGTTTTTTGCACCGCTGAGCTACTAACCTTATTACTGAAGAGACGAATTTTAAATGAATCGAGAATATCATAAATGGTGGAGTCCGCAATTACAGCGAGATATGGAATTATTGGTATTTGGTCATGCAGGTGCAAAAGTATTGGTGTTTCCCACCCGTAGAGGTCGGTTTTACGAATACGAAAACATGGGCATGGTGAAGGTATTAGCCGACAAAATAGAGCAGGGGCATTTACAGCTTTATTGTGTTGACAGCGTAGATGCGGAAAGTTTTTATTGTGACTGGGCGCACCCATCGGGTCGTATTCAACGCCATATCGCGTTTGAAGACTATATTTTGAACGAAGTATTGCCGTTTATGAATGGCAGAAATCCGCATGAGTGTGTTATTTCGCATGGTTCAAGTCTCGGCGCGTTTCATGCCACCAATATTGTGTTACGACATCCGCATTTGTTTAAAAAACTGGTGGCGTTTTCAGGACGTTATGATTTGACGCTGGCGATTGAAAGTTTTAATGACCTGCTCGATGGTTTTTATAATGACGATGTATATTTTCATACGCCCGTCCATTTTTTGCCCAATCTGGATTGCAACTTATATTTAAGTCATTTAAGAAATATAGATATTACCTTCACCATTGGTAATGAAGACCCGTTTTTGGATAATAACAAACAGTTAAGCGAGATTCTGCACCAAAAAGGCGTTAATCATCAGTTCATAATATGGGATGGCAGAGCGCACCGTCCGCGTTGCTGGCGACGTATGGCGGCGATTTATATCTGAGTTCCAGCGTCTTGTTTGACACCTTGCTCAGTAAGCCTAAAATACACACTTTTTATACTTTAAATTCCTATTCGGAGCAACTATGACAAAGCAATACATTTATTCATTTCACAAAGGTGATGGAAAAAACAAAGTATTACTCGGTGGCAAAGGGGCGAATCTCTGTGAGATGACCCAAATCGGTTTAAACGTACCGCCCGGCTTTGTTATCAGCACCGAAGCCTGTTTAGATTATTTACAAGATAAACAACTGCCTGATGGTTTGATGGCGGAAGTGACACAACAAATTGCAGGCATTGAACAAGCCAGCGGTAAACAATTCGGTTCGCGCGTTAAACCATTGCTGGTGTCGGTGCGTTCAGGTTCAGCTATTTCCATGCCCGGCATGATGGACACCATTTTAAACTTGGGCTTAAATCAGGACACGCTACAAGGTCTGATTGAAGAAACCCAAGATCCGCGTTTTGCTTATGATGCCTATCGTCGTTTTATTCAACTGTTCGGTAAAGTCGCCTTAGGCATCCATGATGAAAAATTTGATGAGCATTTTGCCAACGTCAAACGCCAAGCGGGTATTAACGCGGATGTCGGCTTAAATGCCGACCACCTGAAGGAAATCAGCGAATTATTCTTACAAGTCGTGCAGGACGAAACGGGCAAACCGTTCCCCGAAGACGTGTACGAACAACTGGAATTATCCATCAAAGCAGTCTTCAATTCATGGGACGGCAAACGCGCGGTGGATTATCGTCGTGAATTCCACATCACCCCAAAAATGGCAAACGGCACAGCGGTCAACGTGGTCACGATGGTGTTCGGCAACATGGGCAACGATTGCGCCACAGGTGTCGGTTTTACGCGTAACCCCGGCACGGGCGAAAATGAAATGTACGGCGAATACTTGGTCAATGCCCAAGGTGAAGACGTGGTGGCAGGCATACGCACGCCCAAACCCGTGCATGAATTAGCCATAGAAATGCCTGCGTTATATGAACAATTAGTCGAACTGCGCAACAAACTGGAAACGCATTACCACGAAGTGCAAGATTACGAATACACCATTGAACGCAGCGTACTGTACTGTTTACAAACCCGCAACGGCAAAATGAATGCCGCTGCCATGGTCAGAACTTCCGTGGAAATGGTCGCCGAAGGACTGATTAACAAAGAACGCGCATTATTACGCATTGATCCAGAATGGTTGGAACAACTGCTGCATCCGCAACTCGACCCAGACAACAAAATCAAACCCTTGGCACAAGGTCTGCCCGCCTCCCCTGGTGCGGCGTGCGGCAAATGTGTCTTTGAAGCCGATGCCGCTGAAATCATGGGACGCTCAGGCGAAAAAGTGATTTTAGTACGCGAAGAAACCAAGCCCGAAGACATCCATGGTTTTTTTGCTTCCCAAGGCATTTTAACCAGTCGCGGCGGCAAAACTTCACACGCGGCAGTAGTGGCGCGTGGTATGGGTAAAGCCTGTGTCGCAGGTGCGGAAGACATTAAAATCGACGTTAAAACCCGTTCTGCGGTGATTGGCGATACTCGTCTACGCGAAGGCGACATCATCACCATCGACGGCACCACAGGCAACATTTATCTGGGTGAAATTGCCACCATCGAACCGCGTGTGTCTCACGAATTACACACACTGCTCGGCTGGGCAGACAGTGTTGCCACGCTGAAAGTTCACGCCAATGTTGACACGCCAGAACGCGCCAAAATGGCGGCAAGTTACGGCGCGGCAGGTATCGGTTTATGCCGTACTGAACGGATGTTCAATGCCAAAGAACGCTTGCCGTTAGTGATTGACATGATTCTGTCCGAAGATTGCGAAACCCGCAAAATCGCGTTAGATAAACTGTTCCCGATTCAACGTGATGACTTTATCGAACTGTTCACCGCGATGTCGCCTCATGCGGTGACTGTGCGTCTATTAGATCCACCGATGCACGAATTTTTACCCAGCGAGCATCAATTACAGGACGAAATCAACGCCCTGCAACATTATGAAACCATCGTCAAAGGTCAGCGCGTGACGTTGGACACGTTAGGAATGCAGCAGGACGCACTCCCCGCGCCGTTCGATCACCTGAACGAAGAAATTATCAACAGCGCGATTCTGAAAAAACAATTGATGCTGAAAAAAGTGCTGGATTTGTACGAAGTCAACCCGATGTTAGGACACCGTGGTGTGCGTTTGGGCATGAGCTATCCTGAAATTTACAAAATGCAAATTCGCTCTATTCTGGAAGCGGCGGCAATCTGTATGCAGCAAGGCATAGAAATCGCCCCTGAAATTATGGTGCCGCAAGTCATCACCTCGCAAGAATTGAAGCAGGTCAAAGCCTACGTTGATGAAGTTGAACAGGATGTAGAAAGCCGCTACCAGCTGAAATTGAAGTTTAAATTCGGCTCAATGGTGGAAACCGTCCGCGCTTGTACTCGCGCAGGCAAATTAGCAGAAATTGCTGAATTTTTCTCGTTTGGTACCAATGATTTAACCCAAGCCACCTTCTCATTCTCCCGCGAAGACGCAGAAAACAAATTTCTGCCCTTATATAACGAAGTGGGTTTGTTAGAAGATAATCCGTTTGATGTGCTGGACGTGAACGGCGTAGGTCAGTTAATGAAAATGACCGTAGATCTCGGCAGAGCCACGCGCCCCGACATTAAAATCGGTATCTGCGGCGAACAGGGCGGACACCCGCAATCTATCCGTTTTTGTCACCACATCAAACTCAACTACGTTTCCTGTTCCGCACCGCGCATTCCCATTGCCCGTTTAGCGGCGGCTCATGCGAAATTGCTGGAAGACAGCTATAGTCTGGATTGATAAAACGGTAATGGGTTAAACCTGTTACTGTGCTACTAATGACTGCCAGTCTTTCAAGGACTGGCAGTCATGTTTCAACGTAAAAACAATAACCCTGTGTCGATTTCTACCCCTCATTAATCATGTGCGTCGCCAATTCTTGCAACGCATTTTTGAGATTAGCTTCCAACCTTGAATCCATCGGTGTTTCTGCGATGGCTTTATTCATGCACAGCATCCACTGGTCGCGTTCTGCTTCGCCAATAGCGAACGGAAAATGCCGCGCCCGTAGCATCGGATGCCCGAATTCTTGCGCAAACAAATCAGGGCCGCCCAGCCAACCAGACATAAATTTGAACAGCTTGCTGTTAGCGGAAGCCAGATCGGGCTGGTGTATGGCGCGTATGCCTTGCGCTTCGGGCAGGGTGTCCATGTAGAAATAAAAACGGTCTACCAAATGGCGGATAGCTTGTTCGCCGCCGATGACATCGTAGGGGGTGATGCTTGTCATTATTACGCTCTTTAATGTTGATGAGCTGTTTATACTATAGCGGGCAGAATATTTTGCAACTATCGCTCTTTCAATAACATCAACAACGCATCCAATTTGCTCTCCAGTGCCTATTACCACTCAGAATAATCATATCTTTATGCCCCTTTATGCTGTTTTCAAATTAGAATGTCTGAAAATAAAACACAAAACCGATTATTTTGCCTTACGGACAAACACACATGGAAAATCACAACGAAATATCAGAATTTATTTGGAGCATTAAAGAACACATTCGTGATGAATATGCAGAAAAAGATTATGAAGATGTCATCCTGCCGTTCACTTTATTAAGGCGTATTGATTGCGTACTGGAAGAAACTCACCAGAAAGTAGGTCAAGTGTATGAGAAATTCAAAACCCAAGCCGCGCCCGAAGTGCTGGAGCAATTATTAAAGCAAGCCTCAGGACAACAGTTTTACAACACCTCAGACTTTACCTTAGTTGGACTGACCAAAGATGTAGATAACATTGGCGAAAACTTTAAAGCCTACTTGAATGGCTTTAGCAAAAACATAAAAGACATACTCTACAACTTTTCGGGTGGAGAAGAAAAAGGCTTATCGCCTATTTACGAAACGCTGTTGCGTAAAGATTTACTGTTAATCGTCACCAAAGAATTCGTTTCTTCAAAAATTGACTTGCATCCCGATAAAGTCAGTAATCACGGCATGGGAACGATATTTGAAATCCTGATTCGCAAATCGAAAGAATCCAGTAATGAAAAAGCGGGGCAGTATTTCACTCCCAGAGAAATTGTGCGCTTAATGGTCAATCTGGTATTTGCCAATGAAACCGAAAAACTGCAAAAAACAGGCGCGGGGATTAACATTTACGACCCTTGTTGTGGCACAGGGGGAATGCTCACCACCGCAAAAGATTATTTACAAGCAACCGTGAATGAAAAGCTGGATGTTTGGGTGTATGGGCAAGAAATAAACGAAAAAACCTACGCAATCGCTCAATCTGACTTACTGATAAAAGGTGAAACCGCCGACAACATCAAACACGGCAACACCATCACCAAAGACAAATTAATAGGCAAAACTTTCAACTATATGCTCACCAATCCGCCATTTGGTGATGACTGGAAAAATATCAGCGAATTTGTCAAAAACGAATCCGACGAAAAAGGCTTTGAAGGGCGATTCGGTGCAGGCACGCCAGACGTAAGCGACGGCTCATTATTATTCCTGCAACACATGATAAGCAAAATGAATCCACAAGGCAGCATCATCGGCATTGTCTTCAATGGCTCACCCTTGTTTAACGGCGATGCAGGTGGCGGCTGGAGCAACATACGCGGCTGGATTATGGACGAACCCAACGATTATTTAGATTGCATCGTTGCCATGCCCAAAGACCTGTTTTACGGCACGGGTATCGGCTCTTACATCTGGATTTTGAACAACAAAAAACCTGCGATGCGTAAAAACAAAGTTCAACTTATCAACGCCGTGGATACTCACTTCACCAAAAAAATAAAATCGTTAGGGAAAAAACAATACGAAATCAGCGAACACGGTATTCGTGAAATCACCAAAATTTACAAAGCCTATAAAAACCATAGCATAGCAGTTGAAGACAACGGCAAACCGCGCACACTGGAAATCAGCAAAATTTACGACGTAGCCGATTTTAAATACACCAAAGTCATCGTCGAACGCCCGTTACGCTTGGCTTACCAAACCTGCGACAAACTTGCCGCCCTGAAAGCGCACAGCAAATTTATCGAACTCGCCACCAGCAAAAAGAAAGACAAAACCGCAGCCGCCGCCGATATTGCCAAAGGCAAAGCCCTACAAGAAAAAATTATCACCGCGCTGGAAACCTTTAACAGCAAAGCCCCAATCCTGAACGATGCTGAATTTTTTACCGCATTCGCCCAAGCATTTGACGGCAAACTGAACAAAAACCTGATAAAACTCCTGCGCGACTGCATCGGCGAAAAAGACGAACTCGCACAAGAAGTGTTTCTCGATCCGTTTACTGCGCCACAACAAACAGGCAGAGTGTGCGACTGGCAAGAAAAACCGCTACAAGACACCGATTTGCGCGACAGTGAAAGCATTCAATGGAAACAAAACATCACTGAGTATTTTGAGCGTGAAGTATTACCCTTCGCCCCCGATGCGTGGATGGACAGAGAAAAAGACAAAATCGGTTATGAAATACCCTTTACCAAGTTTTTTTATGAATACAAACCGCTCAGGGATTTAAGTTTGATTATGCGCGATATTGAAGCCTTGGAGCAGGAAACCGAAGATTTGCTAGGCGAAATTAAAGAGGATTTTTAATTATGCAATCCGTTGCCAAAATGGAACGCTGCCAACGCCGTCATTCTGGCATGGATGCCAGAATCCAGTCACAGGGATGTGATTAATGTAATACCATCCGTGGCACTGGATTCCAGCATCCATGCTGGAATGACGATGCTCTGGCTTGGGTATTAAGCACTTAAACATAAGTTTTCAGGCAGTAGGTCATGAAAACTTCGTCATTCTGGCAGGGATGCCAGAATCCAGTCACAGGGATGTGATTAATGTAATACCATCCGTGGCACTGGATTCCAGCATCCATGCTGGAATGACGTTGGTCTAGCTTGGGTATTATATACAGGCTAATTTTTTGTTATAAACTTAAGAAATTACAAATATATTTAATGAATTTACAAAATGAAAAAATATCCAGAATATAAGGCGAGTGGGGTTGAATGGTTGGGGGATATTCCGAATGATTGGAGTATTTCGAGATTAAAAATGTTTTCAAAAATTTATTCTGGTGGAACACCTGATAAAAATAATAAGAGTTATTGGGAAAATGGCTCAATACCTTGGATTGCTAGTGGCGAAGTTAATCAAGATATTATAAAAACGCCAACCACACTAATAACAGAAGAAGCATTTATAAACTCAAGTGCTAAATGGATACCAAAAAATGCAATTGTAATTGCGTTGGCTGGTCAAGGAAAAACTAAAGGAACAGTTGCAATATTAGATATTGAGGTTACTTGTAATCAGTCTTTAGCTGCAATAGTTATAAAAAATATCAATTATAAATATTTATTTTACTGGTTAAAGTCTAAGAACCTGTTCAAAATCTACAGTAATTAAGTAATAATAGCAGGATGAGAAAAAAATATCCGAGTGACATTAGTCGAGAACAGTTTGAACAGATTCGTGAACTATTGGAAAGTGCGCGCAAGAAGACGCGCCCGCGCC
>JAUYBJ010000270.1 GCA_030693155.1 Methylococcales bacterium | reverse complement strand
CTAACTTATGATAACCATTGAAACGCTCAGAAAAAACGCGACCCGATTTGCCAAAGATTTCGCCGATGCCAGTTATGAAATGGGGCAGGCGCAGAGCTTCATTATCGAATTATGCAAAGTATTTGATTTAGACTACATCCGTGCCGTGCGTTTTGAAGACCGCGTTAAAAAAGCCAAAGGCAAAGGGCGGATTGATGCGTTTTTTCCCAGCTTGTTATTAGTGGAAATGAAATCAGCGGGTAAAGATTTAGACGAAGCCTACGCCCAAGCTACCGATTATTTTCACGGCTTGAATGATGAAGATTTACCGCGTTGCGTGTTAGTCAGTGATTTTCAAAACCTGCATTTATACAATCAGGAAACCAAAGACGAGCCGCTAAAAATCAAACTGGCTGAATTGCCGCAACACATCGAACGGTTTCGGTTTTTAACGGGCTATAAAAAAATCGCCACCGAACGGCAAGAGCGTATCAACAAAGCCGCCGCTGAAAAAATGGCAGACCTGCACGATGCCATCAAAGCCACAGGTTACGATGGTAAAGACTTGGAAAATTATCTGGTGCGCTTGCTGTTTTGTTTATTTGCCGAAGATACGGGCTTGTTTGGTGAAAATGGCACGTTTTTACATTACCTGAAAACGTGGACGGTCGCCGATGGTTCAGACCTGCATGGCGCGTTAAATAAGCTGTTTGATACGCTAAACACCCCCGATGAAAAATATTTAGCAGAACATCCTGATTACCAAGGTAAAAAACGCCTAAAAAATCTACCCGAACATTTAGCCGATTTTCCTTATATTAATGGCGCGTTATTTGAAGGCGGTTTAGCTGAATGTTATTTTGATGAATCCTCACGCGCCATTTTAATTGAATGCGCGAATCTGGATTGGAGCGAAATTAGCCCCGCGATTTTCGGCTCGCTCTTTCAAGCCATTATGCACTTTGATGATGAGCTTGCGACTGCCAAAACCAAAAAACGCCGTGAATTTGGCGCACATTACACCAGTGAAGCCAATATTTTAAAAGTCATTAACCCGTTATTTATGGATGATTTACGCGCTGAATTTAAAGCTATTGGCAAAAACTACAAGCGTGATTTGGTTAAATTTCATAACAAATTAGCAAAATTAAACTTCTTTGATCCCGCCTGTGGTTGCGGTAATTTTTTAATTATCGCCTACCGTGAATTGCGCTTATTAGAATTAGACGTTATCAAAAGACAATGCGGTGCTAAGCCGACTGACAAAGAAATTCAATCGTTAATTTTATGTGATGTTGACCAGTTTCATGGTATCGATATTGATGAAAGCGCGGTACATATCGCGCTGGTTGCCATGTGGCTAACCGACCATCAAGTGAACACAAAGGTGCAGGTATTGGGCAATTATTACAACCGTATTCCCTTGGTGAAAAAAGCTAATATCGTTTGTGCCAATGCCTTGCAGATTGATTGGGCAACGGTTATTAAACCGAAAGAGTGTGATTTTATTATGGGTAATCCGCCGTTTGTCGGTTATAGCTATCAAACCAAAGACCAAAAAGCTGATTTAGCCTTAGTTTTTCACCACATGAAAGGCGCGGGCGTGTTGGATTTAGTCGCCGCGTGGCACGTTAAAGCCGCCCGTTATATTCAAGCTAATCCGTCTGTGCCTGTCGCGTTTGTCTCCACCAACAGCTTAACCCAAGGCGAACAAGTAGCGATTTTGTGGACGGAATTATTAAAGCTCAATATCAAACTGCATTTTGCGCATCGGACTTTTCAATGGAGTAATGAAGGGCGCGGCGTGGCGGCGGTGCATTGTGTGATTATGGGCTTTCATTGTGCGAATGTGGGAGCGACTTTAGTCGCGGAAGTCGTCGTCGCGGATAAATCCGCTCCCACTTTTTGTCGTTTGTTTAATTATGGCGACAACATCAAAGGCGAACCCATTGAAATCAAAGCCACACAAATCAATCCGTATTTAGTAGACGCGCCCACGGTGTTGATTGAAAAACGCCGCAAGCCGTTAAACCCTAATGTGCCTGAAATGACAAAAGGCAGCCAACCTACCGATGGCGGACATTTATTGTTATCACAACAAGAAGCGGACAGCATTCAACAAAACGACCCGATTGCCGCTAAATACATCCGTCCGTTTTTAGGTGCAGAAGAATTTATTAATAATCTGCCGCGTTATTGTTTATGGCTAACAGGTAGCACGACCAACGACCGCCTTAACTCGCCAGAAATTAAAAAACGCATGGAACTTGTCAAAGTAATGCGTTTAGCCAGCCCAAAAGTGCCAACACAAAAATTAGCCGAAACACCGTATTTGTTTGGTGAAATTCGCCAAACCGACCAGCTATATTTATTAATTCCGCGTGTATCGTCTGAACAACGAAAATTTATACCAATTGGCTATTTTGAAGCTGACGTGATTTGTGGTGATGCTAATTTCATGCTCCCCAACGCCAGCCTGTACGATTTCGGTTTATTGTCTTCGAGTTTTCATAATGCGTGGATGCGAACAGTATGCGGACGGCTTAAAAGCGATTACCGCTATTCCAACACCATTGTTTACAACAACTTTCCATTCCCTGAAAAAATCACAACAGCGGCAAAAACCAAAATCGAAACTGCCGCACAACAGATTTTGAATGCCCGAAAAGCCGAAGAAACACTGTGTACTGAGCAAGGGCAGAAATACTCACTTGCCACGCTCTACGCCGCTGGTAATATGCCCGCTGATTTACTCAAAGCCCACAACGCCCTCGATAAAGCGGTTGATGCCGCCTATGCTTACAAAGGCGGCAAAGATGACGCAGCACGGGTGGCGTTTTTGTTTGAGAAGTACCAACAACTCACCGCGCCCTTAATGGAAACAGAAAAAGCGAAAAAGCCCAGAAAAATCAAAGGGTAATAAATAACTATTTACACAAAGTGTCTGACACCCTTTAAACGTGCTACAAAAATCTGACATCCAATTGTTTGCCCAAGGCATTAGCATATTTGCGCAACGTCGCAATGCTGGGCGAATGCTTACCAGAAACTAAAGCGGCTTCTAATCGTGCGACAGCAGTCGCTTTAGTCCCCATTCGTTCGGCTACTTGCGCTTGAGTTAAACCTGCTTCTTTACGCGCTGACAAAATAGCATCAAGCATCGGCATTTGCTCGCGTTCAATACGTTCATATTCAGCGCGTATGGCGGGGTTATCAAGCATTTTTGCTTTCATCTCATCATAAGTCAGCATTTTTAATTTCCTTCCAGATCATGTTTATTGATATGTGTGCTTAAACAATGAAGACGCTGGAGCGTCAAGAACTGCATTCCAACGCGGAGCGTTGGAACGATGAGTGTGGGTTTATTGGAGTCAAAACTCATGAGTTTTGACTCCTGTTTAGCCGCGTAGCCGTAACTTATCGCTAGAAAACCCCAACGATTCCGCGAGTGTTTTTAAACCCAGCATAAAATTATCATCCCGCACCCAAGGCGCGTACACCGTTAAATACACAGCGGGCGTAGCTGAATGACTCAGCTCTTTTAGCGTATCAGTAAGCAAAGTTAAATCGACCGCGCCTAAAATCAACAGCACATCGTCAGCTAAATACACCGTGTCGGGTATCAGCTCATTAATAACCGTCGTCAGCGGTAGTCCTTCGCTTAACAGCAGGTTGTATAACACCCGTTCTCGGCTGTCCGAATCCGTGTTGTGCTGAATGAAAATGCTTAAATCGGCTTGCGTGACTTCGGATAATGGTTTTTGCAAAATCAGCGCGTCGGTATCGTCGATAATGTCAAACACTCTAAAACCCGTATCAACGGCTGCTTCTGCTTCGATTTTCTGCCCCGCACGGCGTAAGCGTTCGGCGGTTATTTCAAAAATCGTGGCAGGTTTGTTTAATGCTTCAGTGACAAAACGATAGGCTTCTTTTTGCTTTTGCGGGTCTATGGCTTGGGGGATTTGTACGAGAATGAATGAGCGATTGCCGCCGTCTTCGGCGTTTAGGCGCATCACGGCTTCGGCGGTTGTTCCTGAGCCTGCGAAGAAGTCTAGGATGATGTCGTTTGAGTCAAGATTAGCGACTCGTAAAATTTTTGATAAAAATCTAACAGGTTTTACGCCATCAAAAAGACCTTTATTATCAAATAAAGCCTTTACTTCTTGACGACCCTCCTGATTATGTCCAACTTCTTGATGTAGCCAAAGTGTTGTAGGTGTTATTCCATCCTGTACTTCTGATAAAAAACGTTTCAATCGCGGAACGTTATCTCCATCGACACCAAACCAGATACGATTATCGTTTATCAATTCTTGAATTCTGTTTTTTGGCATACTCCAACAACGCCCTTCTGTTGGAGGTATTTTGCGCCCACTTGGCGTAGTTATAGGATAATCGTATTTTTCAGAATAAGTTTTTACAGTTAAATCACTAGATGTCCAAAAGCCTCTAGTGTCGTTATCTTGATTTGTATATCTAGCATTTATATCGTCCGTTCTTTTTAATCTGCCACAAACAAAATTTTCGATATTTTTTGCATACATTAATAAATTATCATGACTTACAGATAAATACTTTGCGTCATTTTTTGGTGAAAAAGCTCTTTGCCAAATGATATTAGAAACAAAATTCTCCTCCCCAAACACCTCATCACACAACAGCTTCAACTGCGCTTGTTCATTGTCATCAATGGAAATAAAAATCACGCCGTCATCACGCAACAAGTCTTTTGCCAGTAATAAACGCGGGTACATGAAGCTCAACCAACCGCTGTGGGTTTTCGCGCCGTAGATGTTTTTGATGTAGTCGATGTTGTCTTTGTCGTAACCCAGCTCGGCTAAAATCTGTGTTTGCTGGGTGCTAAAGTCATCGTTATAAATGAATGCGTCGCTTTTGGTGTTGTAAGGCGGGTCTATG
>JAUYBJ010000094.1 GCA_030693155.1 Methylococcales bacterium | reverse complement strand
TGCCAGCGGTAAACCCGAAAAAGTCGCCCTCACCGCCTGCATGAGAAAACTGCTGATTACCTTGAATTCAATGGTTAAAAATCAATCAGAATGGAATCCAAATTTTGCAGATTTAGCTTGATTTTTAACACAGTTGCTCGCAGGTCTTTATCGCACCGTCATAATATAATGGACTGACTGCTAGGTTTTCAGTCCTGCTTACTTGTTAAGCTCTATTCCAACCAATCCAGAATAAAATCTTCCAAGTCGTTCACATCATCCTCAGGTGTTTCGACACGCGCATAGGCACGAATGGACAGGCCTGCCTCCTCCACGCTAACAGTCGTTTTAGATAACAAGGGATGCCATTCAGGCAGGTCTTTACCCTCATGAATCAGACGGTATGCGCAGGTGACAGGCAGCCAATAATACTGTTCAGTAGGCAGCTTTCTTATATCCACGCAATCAGGAATAATTTTCGTGCGTTCTGTATAGCGGGTACAGCGACAAGTAGTTAAATCCATCAGTTGACAGGCGACACTGGTAAAGTAAATATTACCCGTGTCTTCGTCTTCCAATTTGTGCAGACAGCACTTGGCACAGCCGTCACACAATGACTCCCATTCTTCGGTGGTCATTTCAGGCAGGGTTTTGGTTTTCCAGAAATTCATTAGATTAGATTTTGTCCACGAAAAACACGAAAAACACTAAAAGCACGAAAAGCACGAAAAACAACTTAATGTAGACCTTTCGTGTTTTTCGTGGAAAATAAATTATTTCTTAACAATCGCATTCCACGCAACCAGCCACGTTTGCGATTGGTAGGCTTCGGCTTTTTTATCTAGGGCACCCGTTAAAATCATGCGCAAGGTATTATTGATAATGCCGAAAAAATACGCCTGTGCCAGTAACGGGTCAATATTGCGTATTTCGCCTTCGCTGATGCCGTTGCGAATGATTTTGATGATTTTGATGAATGCGGCGGTTTCTAATAACGGCTTGGCTTCGGGCAGAAATTCATTGATTTTCAGTATCAACAAAAACTGCATAATCTCAGGTGCTTCATCAGTCAGCTTGAAGAATAAATCCACGATACCGTGCAGTTGCTCGGAAGGCTTCTGATTTTTCCGCCGTATTTCATCAATCGAGATATTAAGACTATCCAGAATGTTGGCATACAACGCGGTGGCTATCATCTGTTTATGCTTGAAATGATGATAAATCGCCCCCGCTGTTTTAATACCTGCCGCCTCGGCAATGTCGGTTAATGAGGTATTGAAATAACCTTTTTCAGCAAACAGTTTTAAAGCGGCTAGTAAGATTTCATCGTGAGTTTCGGTTTTAGTATGAGTAGTATCTTTTTCTTGATCCATGTTCTTTTGTCACAGCTGATTCAATGCGCTGTATCTCTATAGTGTTAGTAAAATACAGAAGGCGTGTCAGACCTTGAGTTCATTATTGTTATTTTTCTGCCATAGCAGTGAAAGCGGCGCGTAAATAGCTAATCATCGACCACAACGTTAATGCGGCGGCAATATACAACAAACCGTAACCGATAGCGTTAATTGGTAATCCCAGTAAATCTTCACGATACAATAACATCCCGATTGCCAGCATTTGAGCTGTGGTTTTCCATTTACCCAGTGAAGATACTTTAACCGTTGCCCGTTGCCCGATTTCTGCCATCCATTCGCGTAAGGAAGCAATGGTAATTTCCCTACCGATAATAATAGCAGCTGGAATGGATAAATAAGCGGTAGCCTGTTGTTGCACCAACAACACCAACACAATAGCCACCATCAACTTATCAGCAACAGGGTCTAAAAAAGCACCGAACGGCGTTTCCAGTTGCATTTTTCGCGCCAGATAACCATCCAACCAGTCAGTAATGCCTGCCGCTAAAAAAATCAGCATACACGCCACATTGGTATAGTGCCACGGCAGATAAAAAACCACTGTCAACAAAGGAATTAAAGCGATTCTTAACAGAGTCAGATTGGTTGGTAAGTTAAATTGAATGGTCATCTGAATGATGAAAAGTATCGTAAATTCGTTGCGCCAATGCTCGGCTGATGCCGACTATATTACAAAGCGAGTCTACGCTTGCGCGTGCCACGCCCTGCAACCCCCCAAATTGTTTTAATAATAATTGCCGTCGCTTCGCACCCAGTCCTGAAACAGATTCCAGCACTGATTGTTTACTTGCTTTAGCGCGACGTTGCCTGTGTCCTGTGATGGCAAATCTATGTGCTTCATCACGAATCTGTTGAATCAACAGACCGCCCGCACTTATTGTTATATCTATCGGCTGATCTTGATCCCATACAATCAGCTTTTCCAATCCCGATTTTCGTCGCTCTCCTTTAGCAACACCGACTATCATAACATTGTTTATGCTTAATTCTGCTAATGCCTTTTGCGCGGCTCGCACTTGAATGGTGCTACCATCAATAAACACAATGTCTGGAGCTACCTGCTCACTTTCCTGCAAACGTTTAAAGCATCTAAAAACTGCCTGATGAATCGCCGCCGCATCATCACCGCCCGTAATTCCCGTAATATTAAAACGCCGATACGCCGATTTATTTGCTCCTTCACTATCAAACACCACACACGAAGCCACGGTTTGCTTGCCCTGCGTGTGACTAATATCAAAACACTCCAGCCGTTTCGGAACCGATTCACACTTAAGCAACTGCTGCAAACTGACAAACCGCGCCACCATATTCTGCTTATCCGCCAAACGACTCAACAACGCATTTTCCGCATTATTCACCGCCATTTGTAACCACTTCAACCGCTCGCCTGTCACCTTATGACGGATAACCAGCGCGTGTTTCGCATGAGCTGCCAATGCCTCACGCAACAACGCCACCTCAGCCACTTTATGGCTCATAATCAACTCACGCGGCATCGGCTTATCGACATAATACTGCGGCACAAACGCCGACAACACCGCCGCAGAATCGTACTCATCCACCATCTTAGGAAAAAACACCTTATTGCCCAAATACTGCCCGCCGCGAATAAAAAACACCTGCACACACGCCACCGTGCCATTCGTCGCACAAGCAATAATATCCATATCACCGCCGTCACCATCGACAAACGCCGACTCCAGCAACGGACGCAAGCGGGCAATCTGATCCCTAAGCCGCGCCGCCTGCTCAAAATTCAGCACCGCCGCCGCCTCATCCATATTAACCACCAGCTGATCAATTAAAATGCCGCCCTTCCCCTCCAAAAACAGCACCGTATTCTCTACATCCAGCGCGTAACTCGCCTTATCAATCAACCCCACACACGGCGCAGTACAACGCCCAATTTGATGCTGCAAACACGGACGGGTACGATTGTTATAAACCGACTCCTCACATTGGCGAACAGGAAATAATCTCTGCAACAACTTCAAACTTTCCCTCGCCGCCCCCGAACTAGGATACGGGCCAAAATAACGCCCCAACTTACGTTTCGCGCCACGATGCAAACTGATTTGCGGGAACTCATGATTGGACAAAAAAATATAAGGATAGGATTTATCATCCCGCAAACAAATATTATAACGCGGCTTATGCAGCTTGATTTGCTGACACTCCAGCAACAACGCCTCATTTTCCGTCTCCGTCACCGTCACCTCAATAGCGGTAATTTTAGCCACCATCACCTGCTGCTTAGGCGTAGCCGACGGATTTTTGAAATAACTGCTAACGCGATTTTTAAGATTTTTCGCCTTACCAATATAAATAATCTCCCCCTCCATATTCAGCATCTTATAAATGCCCGCCTGCGTGGTGAGATTTTTTAAAAACGTTGCGCTATCGAACACGGCTTAACAGGCAAGATGATATTTATGATTTGCGCCTTTAATTAATCTTAATATTTCAGGGGCTGGAATATTGGCAAGCTCGCTAGGCTCTAATTTGTGCATACCTCCACCATATACTCTACCTTCGTCAAGCATTGCTCTCTCGGTTGTATTATTTAAGGCTTCAAAGAATATTTCAGTCATTTCTGGGTAATGGGCTATAACAGCCATTAACTCTGGCTTTGGATAAAGAATTAAATATGAGTTAGCAACAATAGCTTTTGAATGATTTAAAATAAATCGAAATGGTTTCTTGCCTTCTTTGTCTGATCTTCCAATGTATGTACAGTAAAAAGGGCTTTCAATACGGTTTTCTTGTGCATACCAGATTTTACGATTCTTACATAAATAACGGTCAGAAACGCCACTTTTTACACCTTCTTGGATATATTCATACAATTCGGGATAAAGCCGTTCAACTTCGTTAAGCTGTAATTTGCAATCAAGAACAAACAATTTATTTTCAATAAGTGGATAACCTAAATTATCAGTCTTTACTTCTGTTTCTGAAAGGTATCGCGGACTTGGCAATATCGGCTTAAATTGTGATAGGGGAAATCGCTGTTCTTCGATAATACTTTTCGTCAAAATAAAATATTTATTATCGCCCGTTGCAATACCTCGTTTCACTGAAAAGAAATCACTTAATCTAGGAGTTATTGAAATTCTCCTTTCATTATTCAATGGGAAGCGCGTCCACTTTTTTTCGTTTGCCAATACTTCTGTAATCACTTCTTTTTCATGTAATGGATGGTTAATCGTGCCGCCATAAGTGAATTTTACCTTGTGATTCACATTGGGTTTCTTTTTTTGAAACCACACAACAGCAGAAGAAACCAAGGCATCATCAAATTGAACATCTTTTGGGTCGAAGCGGTGAATTTGTAAAAGACTTACTTCATTAAGTAAATAATTTTTAACCGCCTGTCCATAATTCACATCCATAAATTCACTGGGTATCAACCATCCAGCAATACCCTCTGAGGTCATCCAGCGGTGAGATAACGCCATAAAATAACAGTACAAACCAGATAACCCAGATAATTTCATATTGGCTGCATTCAATGCTTCTAGCTGTAACCGTTCTTTTTGTCCATTTATGTAGTGATGGCGAACGTATGGAGGATTGCAAATGATTAAATTGAACTTTTGATTTTCGTTTATAGGTGGAGTCACCTTTGTAAAATCAGCTAATTGATAGTTAAGAATACTTTTAGACCATAACTCACGCGATGGATTACCGTAATGTTCGTCTACTTCATACCCCGTAGCTGCTTCAATATGTGTAGAGGGGATAACGTTATTTAATGCGCTGAAAAATGCTCCTGTCCCAATTGCTGGATCGAGAAAACGAATTTTTTCATGCTTTGGCATTATCTTTGCAGCATATTGAAGAATATCATTAGCGAATGTAATCGGTGTCGAAAATTGACCAAGAATATTACGTTGTTCTTTCGTTTTTTGTGCATCAAGATTACGCTGAATAATTTGCCTTTGAGCTTCTATTTTTGCTTTAGTTTGCATTTTTAAAATCCAAATAGAGCTAAATCGTCAATACGATGTTCCCAAACCCAATCAATGCCTTCCGCCGCTTCATATCCCAAATAACCAGAATCGAAGTAGCCACATAGGAATAAATCAAAGGTGATTTTGTTACCGTAAGTTTTACGAAGTTGCTGCATCTTCACCGCTTCTTCTTTCCTGCGTTTATTCGTATTAGTAAAGTCCCCTGCTGATTTCGCCTCAAATAGGGCGGGGAAATCACCTTGTTTGGCATTTTTACGCATAATATAGCTAAGGCACAATAAAATGATTAGAAAAATTTTGAAAATAGCCTGTGTTTATTGGCTTTGTAGCCTTTAAAATACAATCAATTTATATTGCACAAGCTATAACTGAATCAACTGGAATATTAATTTTCTTGCCTCCATTCATAGTAATGGGGACATTAAAACGAAATGAAAATGTTCCAGCAGGCATTGAGAGAAAATCTTTAGCTTCACCAAGATTAAGCTCACGATAACCTCTCGCTTCAAACCATGCCTTCATTGAAGCAAGTTGTCGTTTTTCCTGTGCATTGCGAATAATCGGGTTAGCCACTGCACCGCAGAGTCTATCGGCTACAATTGTTGATGCACGATGAACCTCTTCTTTTGTGCCATTATCAGTACGTTGCTTCCAGACGAAAATATCTGGATCAGCCATTTTCTCGATAATATTACCAATTTTATTCAATTGCTCCATAAGTTCAGCTTTATTCATCGTTGGAGGAACGCGCTTTTCATCCTCCATGTTTTTAACGAGATTAGGTGAAACGCCTGCAAGACCAATAAGCCTATCGCGTGCAATCGGTGGACAAGTAGCCATTCTAAGCATTGATAATACCGAAGGATTTGCCTGTAACGTTTCAGGGCGAATATTTGTCAAATTTTCAGTAAGCTGTAGTGCCAGCTCAACATGCTTAGTTGTTTCTATACGAGTTTCTCTGAATGCTTTAGGGGCAAAAGTCATAAACCATTCATTGTAAAAATCGACTGATTTAGAAACATCAGCCTTCCATAAATCCACTTTATCGCGATTCACTCCCACAATTACTCCTAACAATTAATTATTTTTGATTATTTTCTACCATATCTTCAAATACAACTATAAATTCAGTGTGAAGAATGGGTAGAGCAACTCGAAACCCGTCGGATTGATGATTAACCTAACAGCGTTGTTATCCGTTGAAAAACGGCGGTGAAATCGGCTTTGGTCAAGCGTTTGGTTTGTACGTTGTAGCGGCTGGTGTGGTAGGAATCGACCAGTGTTGTGCCGTTGGGTAATTGGTGTTGGACGTTGTGGGCGAATTTCGCGCTGTTGGCTTTTAAGCCTAGGGCTTTTAATACGGCTTGGTGGGCGACTGTGCCTAGGGCTAGGATGACTGCTCCTTGTGGGAGTGTTGCCAGTTCGGCGGCTAGGAAGTGGTTGCATTGGTTGATTTCTTCGCCTGTGGGTTTGTTTTGCGGAGGTAAGCATTTGACGGCATTGCTGATGCGGCTGTTGGTGAGTGTCAGTCCGTCGTGTTGTGATTCGGACACGGGGTTGTTGCTGTAGCCGAATTCATATAACGCTTCATACAGTAATAATCCTGCGTAATCCCCTGTAAAGGGTCGCCCTGTGGCGTTTGCACCGTGCATTCCCGGAGCTAAGCCGACGATTAATAACCGCGCATCGGTATCACCGAACGGGGCGACAGGGCGGGCGTGATAGTCGGGGTATTTTTGTTTTACGTCGTCTAAAAAATCAGCGAGTCGTGGGCAGAGGCGGCAGTGTTGGTCGAATATCGGGTTATTGGGCATGGTATGAAAGTGATGGAGTGAAAAATTCGCGCTTGCATTGCTTGGTTAAGCGGGTGTCAATAAACCTGCGAGGTTTTGAAAACCTCGCAGGTTTGGGTTTATTTATTGGTAATAAAGATAATCGGCTGAATACGGCACTGCTTTTTCCATGCCTAAATGATTGGCATCACAGCCCGATACGGGCGGCAATCCGCCGCGTGTTTTGACTCGTTGTATAAAGCGGCTGTTGGCAAATACGCCGTTGCCGTGATGGGCGACGGCTTCTAATAATAACCACGCGACGGCGGTGTCTGGTTCGACATCGACTTTTTTCAGCAATTTTCCTGTGACGCGGCTGCCGTCTTGATGTGTCCATTCTGGCCCTGCACCATGCGTGCCTACTAGGTTTCCTTGCTCATCAAGCAACTGTGCTTCGGGGCGTTGCCATTGCCACGCAGTCGCGCCTTGATTGCTGACGCATTGATAAATTTGTGTGCCTTTGGCGTGTAGTAATAAGGTTTGTTGCTGCCCGTTCGGCGCGGCAATCTCTTCAGGGATGATGGTTTGTGCATGAGCAACTGCCGATAGCAACACCGATAAACACGCGATTTTTTTTAACATAGTAGTTCCTATAATACGGTGACAATTAAGGCGAATACGAAGACGAAAATAACCAACAGGCTGAATTTACCCTGTAAGGATAAGTCTGCCCAAAACTGTTTTATTACGGCGGACACCGCTTGCTTTTTATCAGTCGCGCCCCATATTTTTTGCCAGCGTCCGCGCCACGAATGGGCGAGTTCGTAGGCTTCTTCTTCGGCAAGCAGTTCGGCAAGTGTGGGATAAAATGCGCCGCATACGGGACAACGGGTCTCGGTTTGGCTACGTTCATGACCACAGGATGGGCAGTTTTTCATGGTTCGCTCCTACGCACGGGTTTAATGATGGGCTTACTATACAAGAAAGTCGTGTAGGGTGGGAGGGGCTTTAGCCCCGAAAAGCGAGGCTAAAGCCTCTCCCACATGAATACTGTCACACCATGCCTTTCATCTGATACAACAATTCCAGTGCCTGTCTTGGGCTTAGGTCATCGGGGCTTAGGTCTTTGAGTTTATCCAGTGCAGGATGTGCTTCTTTGAAAGAAAATAAATCCAGTTGCTGTGTGCCTGCTTCGGCTTGTTGTTCCAGATAGGCGTTGTCTTCCAGTTGGCGTAATTTCAGTTTGGCTTTGTCGATGACAGAACGCGGCACACCTGCAAGTGCGGCGACTTGCAAGCCGTAACTTTGGCTTGCCGCACCATCTTTGACTGCGTGTAAAAAGATGATTTTGTCGCCGTGTTCCATTGCGTCTAAATGCACGTTTTCGATACTGCGCTGTTCATCGGCAAGCGTGGTCAGTTCAAAATAATGCGTGGCAAACAGGGTGAAGGCTTTGGTGGTTTTGGCGAGATAATCCGCACAGGCATAGGCGAGCGACAAGCCGTCAAAGGTGCTGGTGCCGCGTCCGATTTCATCCATGAGTATCAAACTTTTTGAGGTGGCATTGTGCAGA
>JAUYBJ010000092.1 GCA_030693155.1 Methylococcales bacterium | reverse complement strand
GCGAATGGCAAACTCCGCATCCGTGTAAAGTCGTTTTGCCTTTCCCAATGCCGACCCTTAAATGCTTCATCTTCAATCAGTTCCCGACTTCTCTCTATAACCTGCTTTTTTTAGCCACTTTATATTCCAAAAATATATAGTATCTCATTTACAATATCCTTAACTTAATCGCAGTGAGGCCAGAGCTTGGGAACGAGGTTTGGTGTTACAGCCACTCCAGCCGATACAAATCCGTGCGTCGATTCGCCAGATTACGGGTCGCGCCGCGTGTGCGCACTTGTTTTAATAATTCCAGATTCACATCGGCAATCAGCGTCATTTCGGTGTTGGGTGTAGCTTCGGCTAGAATCGCGTCATGCGGAAAGGAAAAATCACTGGGGCTGAAAATGGCGGATTGGGAATATTGAATATCCATGTTTTCCGCATGAGGTAAATTGCCGACACTGCCCGTGATTGCTACAAAACATTCATTCTCAATAGCACGGGCTTGTGAACAATAACGCACTCGTTGATAGGCGTTTTTAGTATCTGTCCAAAACGGCACGAAAATAATTTGCGCTCCTTGCATGGTAGCTAACCGTGCCAGTTCAGGGAATTCGGCATCGTAACAAATTAAAATGGCAATCTTGCCGCAATCGGTATCAAACACTTTCAGCGCGTGTCCGCCCTGTACACCCCAGCAATCCACTTCATCGGGTGTAACATGGATTTTATATTGCGCTTCAAAGGTGCCGTCACGGCGTAATAGCCACGATACGTTATACAACTCATGATTACTGTATTCAGGCAACGAACCTGCAATGATGTTGATGTTGTAGGACATTGCCATTTCCAGCAGTCCGTTACGAATATCAATGCTGAAACCTGCCAAGGCGCGAATGGCATCGGGCGGGTGTTTATCGTTAAACAAACCCATCAGCGGGGCACTCATGTATTCAGGAAACAACACAAAATCAGCGTGATAACCCGATACCGCATCAATAAAAAACTCTGCGTGTTTGAGTAGTTCTTCAACACTGCTCATGGTGCGCATTTGCCACTGCACCACACCCAAGCGGACAACAATTTTTTCCCCGCCAAGGTGGGTCACTTTGTCTACATAATCCAGATTAACCCATTCCAACAACGTGGCATAACCTAAAGAATCAGCATCGGCAGGCAGATAACCCGTTAATACTTTGCGTACATGAAAACCGTTGGATAATTGAAATGACAGCACGGGATCAAAAATTTCCCGATTTTTCACTTCTTCAATATAACGCACAGGCGTTAAATGAGTTGCGTGTTTGGCATAGCCCGGAATGCGACCACCTGCAATAAAACGGCGCAGATTAAGATTACGACACATTTCTTTACGCGCATCATAAAGCCTGCGTCCCAAGCGCAAGCCACGATATTTGGGATGTACAAAAATATCCACACCGTACAGCGTATCACCTGCGGAATCGTGATTGGTTAAATAACCGTCACTGGTGATTTGCGCATAAGTGTGTGTATCACCAAACCGCTCATAATTAACAATCATACTTAACGCAGCTGCTACCATTACGCCATTGTCTTCGATGACAATCTGCCCTTCTGGAAAGCGGGTTATTTGTGACATATATTGTTCTTTTTTCCACGCACCGCCCAAGTTACCGTAGACTTGATTCATCAAGATGGCAAGATGGTCGTAATCTTCGGCGGTTAAATTGCGTAGCTCTAATTTGTGTTTTTGATGTTTAGGTTTTTTCATGGGGAAAGTGGGTGTCGATGGTTTGAACTGATTGTACAGACGCACATTAATCCGCTCAATGGTAACAAAGCAATTTAACACAATGATTACATTGATCACAGTTTGTTGTTTGTATGATTTGTATGCGTGATTTATACAAAAACCATATAATGACCGTGTTATATCTCAGGTAAAATACACACTTCACTTAGACAGTTAGGGTCATCTCATGAGTACCGCGAAATATCGTTCCATCTTTACGGCAAGTACCGAACAGCAACGCCAAGAAAACTTTGACGATTATTGGATTTTCACGCAACAACACGGTGGTGAGTTGTTTGAAGAAGACAGGGATTTATTGAAAAAACGCGCCCGTTTACAGTATTTTCAAGACAACCCCGTGCGTTTGCGTACACCGTTAGCCAATCCAGAGAGCTTCTATCGTAATTACGTTACGATGGTGGATGACCTTGCATCACTGGATCGCATGACGTTAATGTTGACGGCTATTTATAAATTTGCGCGTCATGAATGGGTGGGCATTAAAGGGGCGTGGGACTATGCACCCAGCATGGCGGATGCGCGTACTCTGCAAGATAAAATCTCACGGGTGCATTTAGCGGAAGAATTCTGTCATGTGCGTTTGTTTGACGAAATGCTGAAAACTTGCGGGCTGGATAAAGTCGAATGGGTACCATTGTCGCCGTGGAAAGAAAAAGTGTACGAAGTGTTTCCTAAACTGCCCAGTTTTATACTGGATGCACCTGCGTTTGTGACGGAATTAATGGGCGTAACTTTTTACTGTCATCTGGATAAATTATTTGATGATGTCTTTGCTGATGAGCCAGAAGTACGCGAGCGATTAAAAGCTCTGTTGGATGAAATTACCATTGATGAAGCGGCTCACGTCGGGCAACGTAGAAATTTTGTCGGCAGCATCGGCATTAAAGTGTCTAAATGGCTGGTGAAACCGTTTTATACGATGTTCTTCGATGATATTCCCGAAGTCGGATTATTATTTGATGTTGAACAGATGATTAAAGATGGCGAAGAGTTTGATTTTAATCAATTGCCGCCGCGTATTGTTGAGCATAGTTGGGTGCCGTCATACTGCAAAGCGTAAATCGTCATTGGGTAGCGTAGACCTGCGAGGTTTTTAACACCTTGTATGTTAAACATAAGGCAACATAATGAGTTTTGATTAGCTCAGGAGAGCTAATGAAAACAGAGGAAAGGTAGATCGATAAGACCTTGGTTTATGAAAATAAAACCGTCTGCGAGCGCAGGTCGCCTTTCCTTAC